>DKBB01000295.1 GCA_002451015.1 Acidobacteria bacterium UBA6911 | reverse complement strand
CGGTATAGGAACTCAAGGCTCCTCCCGCCAGAACAACACCGCCGCCAGCCACAAAATGACGCCTCGAATATTTTTTTCCTTGTTCTTTTTTCTTTCCCGCTTTTGGGTCTCCAGCCATGGCAGGTTCCTCCCGGATTAAGTGCATTTCAAGGATATACCGCAGGCTCTCAGCTTATAGCAGAGCGTGTTGAGAAACTACAATATTTTAGGAGTCAATACACGGAGATCCGTATTCCCTCCAAAGGGACTATTGTGAAATCAACGAAAAATTCCATACGACTTTGAAGATATCGAGAGCGACGATCCGGAGGGGAGCATTTCGACAATATGTTTGTTGGAGACAGCTGCAACTGTCATGGCGGCAACTGTTGGGACCTCGTTACTTTTTGGCAAGCAGAACCAGAAAAGCAGTGAGAAACGAACCCCAAAAAAACAAATTGAGAATTGCAAAACGCCGATAGGATTTCGCGGCTTCACTGATTCGCGGGTGCGCCTGAAAACGACCGGGATTGCGAAGCACCTCGAACCATAGACGTTCATTGGCAAACGCCTTTTTCCTGCCGAACTGCAGGAAGAAGAATGTCGGGGCCCCTAAATCGTCAAATGTCTTCGAATCGCACTGCCGCAGGGCTTCCACAATATCTATCCAGCGGTTAGTACCCCACAAACGGTACAGGCTCCTCGCCAGAAACCAGACAAACACCAGGACAAGAAAAAGGATAAAGCCTGGATTATTGGAATCCATGTCGCCGACCTCTGAACTTCAATATCACTTATAATATTAGAAAATTGTCGCAAACAACAATTCCTTTTAAAGATACTACGTCCATCTTTATAAAACTTAATTTCCTGGAACCATTTCAAATGCTCCGCGTATCAAGTCGTATTGATCCAACTGGTATTGCCCCACAAAGTTGAATTGCATCTTCCTGCCTTCGCAATACCTGTTCAATGTACTTACCTTACCTGGACTGCTTAGGGAGAGGAGTAACACATGCTGAAACACATTCTTCGTTTTACACTCACATGGTTTGCCCTTATCGGCATTTACGGTTTTAGCGTGCGGGGGATGACACCTCAAAATTCCGTTGTGCCTCCGGATGAAACCCTTTACGAAACCGGCTTGAATTATCTTGAAACTGACCAATACACAAAGGCGCGGCTGGCGTTTCAAACCATGATCAATCATTACCCGGACAGCGACCTGACCGCCGCTGCCTATGCTGCAATAGGGGATTCATATTTTGAAGAAGGGGGGACGAAAAACTGGCAGCAGGCTGTGGAACAGTATAAGGATTTCATGGTTTTTTTCCCCGAAGACCCGCTGGTTTCGGATGCCCGGATGAAAATAATCGCCGCCAATATAAAATTGATGGGAGCGCCCGATCGCAATATAGAATATACGATTAGGGCCCGACAGGAGGCAGAGCGCTTTCTCGAACAGTACCCTGCCAGTGAACATGCATCCTATGTCAGGGAGTTTCTGGCCGGGATTCAAGATACTGTTGCCACGATCGAGAGAATCGACATCCAGGGCAATCGGACCATTCCGGAAGAAAGAATCCGTTTTTATATCCAATCCTATCCAGGAGATATTTATGTCGCAGACCGTCTGGAGTTCGACCTCCGAGCGCTCTGGAAATCCAACTTTTTCGATGATATTCAAATTCGGGAAAGGGATGGGGAAAAAGGAAAAATCATAACATTTGTTTTAAAGGAAAAGCCCCTTATCTATTCGATTGAATTTGCGGGCAAACTGGCTTTCTTCGAATCTGAGATTTATGATGCCTTAAAGGATAAAAAGGTAGGCCTTGTTGTTGACAGCCGGTACGACCCGGGAAAAATTAAGGCAGCAGAACGTGTTATAAAAAATCTGATGATTAAAAATGGCGAATCCCCTGGAAGTATCCGCGCTGAAATAGAGTCCATTTCGCCAGCTTATGTGCATGTGCGCTTTGTTTTTGATGAAGAGCCGTAGGTATTACCGTGACATTATAAATGCGCTTTGTTTTAGATGAAGATCCGTCAAATAATTTCGGTGACAGTCACCTAACCTCGAAATTCATAAGAAAGAATGTTCATTGTACAACGTTCGTATACCGTACAGATAATGATGATACCTTCGTTTTAAACATCCGCTTCCTGCCCAATAATCCTCCATCCTTATTGCAGGCTTATTTATGTTACTTTCCAAAGATACCAATCGATAATTTTTGTACCAATCAGGTTNNGATGTTTTAGTTATTATGGATCGTCAACGCTCTCAATTACTGGGCATCTTACTTCTGGCTGCAGTGCTGCTGCTGATTGCCTGCATTCGTTATTACTTCAAACTTGGATAGATCCATGCGGAAACCATATCCGGGAATCGTTATTGTCGGTCCGACAGCATCCGGCAAGAGCCGTCTGGGAATCTTCCTGGCCATTCGTTTTAACGGAGAGATCTTAAGCTGCGACGCCCTGCAACTGTATCGCCGGATGGACATCGGCACTGCCAAGGTGACGGCACCCGACCGGGAGCAGGTTCCGCACCATATGCTGGATCTCCTGGATCCATCCGAAGAATTCTCTGCGGGCTCTTTCCAGGATCTCGCGAGAAAATCGCTCGAAGGAATTCGCGGGCGCGGCCACATCCCCTTTGTTGTAGGCGGAACCGGCTTCTATCTCCGAGCCCTCCTGGAGGGATTGTTTGACGGTCCTTCGAGAGAAGAAACCCTGCGGGCAAGAATGCGGATAATTATCGAACGAAAAGGACCGAAGGTGCTTCACAGGGCGCTCGAACGCGTAGATCCCCACTCGGCCGGAAGGATAGCGGAAGCGGATGGAGATCGGATTATCCGTGCCTACGAAATATACCTCGCCAGCGGGCGAACCATGTCCTGGTGGCAGCAGCAGCCTCGAAACACTTTGCAGGGGTACCGTTGGCTGAAAATCGGAATCCATCTACCGCGACCAACTCTTTACGAAAGGATCAACGCACGGGTTGACGAAATGTTCCAAAGAGGTTTTTTGGAGGAAGTCAAAACGCTTACGGCCCTGCATTCGGAGAATTCCCCGGCATTTAAAGCCATCGGATATCGCCAGGCAATCGATTATTTCAATGGAAAACGCTCTCTGGAGGAAGCGGTCGAAGACACAAAAAAGGAAAGCCGGCGCTATGCCAAAAGACAAATGACCTGGTTCCGCCGCGATCCGGACATCCGATGGATAGAAGGAGCTTGTGAAAAAGAAAACCTGGAAGCAAGAGCAGAGGATTTGGTTGAAAAATATCTTCAAGAAGTGGGAAGGCAGTAGGTAGTGAGCAATCAAACCAGGGATGAAATTTCGGATTCTGTTAAATCAGGTTACAAAATCAAATATTTTATGCCGGGTCACAATATTATGAACCTTTGATCCATATCAAGGATAGAGCGCCGCCAGAAATCCCAACCGGACTTCCCCTCTCGAATTCCCTTGCCTCAATAGCCGGTCTGAATTCCCGGCCGCGCCCTGCCATTCCATAGAGCATTTTTCATACCAACACACTGATCCATTATCGGAATACATACATTCATTGTAATTATTAGATTTAAATGATCCTCTACCCTGTGGGATCCATGGATCCCACAGACAAAGTGATCGGGAATACTCACTTATTTACAAAGCAAACACATAATAATCCGTTGTTTGTATACAACATCGGCGATGTGTGTGTTTTAGGGAAAAAGCCAGAATTTCCCAGCTTTTGGCTGGGGCCCCAGCCNNAGCCAGAGGCTGGGGATGCATGGCCGTTGGGAGTTTGGGGACAGAAGATCCCATGGCTTTTTCCTTAGGAAGAAGCTCCGACATACGGTCGGAGTTCTTCACTGCAAAGCAGCGGTACCAAAATGCAAAGCCACCGCCCTCTAGGCGGTGTGTTTGAGAATCAATGCACTTCATTTCCTCCGTTTAATCACTGCAGGAACTGTGAACCGGGAGCTTTGAGTGGAATTATTTGATAATCGCGCATCGAAAATTCTCTTTGGGCCATCTATAATAGGCACATGGAATTTGAACCTGTTATCGGACTTGAAGTACATGCACAGCTGCTGACCCGCAGCAAGTTGTTCTGTCATTGCAGCACTCAATTCGGCGCTTCTCCGAACGCGAACACCTGCCCCATCTGCCTGGGCCTGCCCGGTGCACTCCCGATACTGAACCGGGAAGCCGTTAAAATGGCAGTCAAGGCCGCTCTGGCGTTGGGCTGCAGGATCAACTCACCCTCGATATTTGCTCGAAAAAATTACTTTTACCCGGACCTGCCCAAGGGATATCAGATTTCACAATACGATCTCCCGCTTGGAGAGAAAGGCTGCGTAACGGTCTTTTCCGGAGACAGGGCTGATACCGGGAAAATCATAAACCGAAGGGAAAAATCCTTTGGCATCACGCGTCTTCATATGGAAGACGACGCGGGAAAATCGATCCATGAAGGGGGATCCGAGAATGCTGCAAAATCCAGCGTGAATCTGAATCGCAGCGGCGTACCTCTGATTGAAATCGTCAGCGAACCCGATTTTCGCAGCAGTCAGGAAGCCTATGATTATTTAATCCATCTTCGGAAAACGCTCATTTACCTGGGAGTTTGCGACGGAAATATGGAGGAGGGGAGTCTGCGTTGCGACGCCAACGTTTCCGTCAGAGAAAAGGGTGCACTGACGTTCGGGACCAAAGTTGAAATCAAGAACCTCAATTCATTTCGATTTCTTCAACGGGCACTGGACTACGAGATAGCGCGACAGAGGCGGATTCTTTCCGAGGGAGAAACTATCTCCCAGGAAACCCGGCTCTGGGATGAATCCGGAGACCGCACCTTCCCGATGCGCAGCAAAGAGGAAGCGCATGATTACCGGTACTTCCCGGAGCCCGATCTGATGCCGTTGAAATTGGATCCCGACTGGATCGAACTTCTGCAAAGGGAGCTCCCGGAACTTCCGGGACCGAAAATGAGGAGGGTGATGGAACAATACGACATCCCGGCCGACGATGCCTTGTTCCTGACCGGGACCTCGGTCATGGCGGAATTTTTTGAGAAATGCGCGCGGATTTCCGAAAACCCCCGGGCTTCCGCGAACTGGATCATGGGTGACCTTGCGTACAATCTCAAGAATTCCGCCAAGGATATTGCGGATTGCCCCGTCACCTCGAAACAGCTAGCCGATTTGATCCGAATTATAGATACCGGTGAAATTTCAGGCAAAATCGCCAAAACGGTATTTGAGGAAATGTTCCGCACCGCAGAAGATCCCGCACCGATCATCAAACGCATGGGTCTGGTTCAGGTAAGCGACACAGCAAGCCTGGAACCGGTTATCGATAAAATAGTAGCCGCCAATCCCAGACAGGTGGAGGAATTCCGCTCTGGAAAAACAAAGGTCATCGGTTTCTTCGTCGGCCAGGTAATGAAAGAGACCAAGGGCCAGGCGAATCCTAAAGTCGTAAATGATTTACTGCAGAAAAAACTTAAGGGCGACTGACGGTAAATAAAAATGGGAAACTCCGAAACCAGGAGAAAAGCCGCTTCTCTTCGTAGGGAACAGATCCGGGCTAAAATACCGGCCTCAGTACACCACACGGGTGAAAGACCGCGGTTCGTTGCGGATGTAATGCTGGGAAAACTGGCAAAATGGCTCCGTATCGCCGGATTTGACGTCCTCTATTCCAACAGTTTTTCCGACGAGGAGTTGATTGAGCTATCCAACGACGAAGGGCGAATACTTTTGTCTCTGGACTCCCGGCTTCTGGTCCGAAAGACCGTAAAGAATTTTATTTACATGGAAAGCTGGCGCCTTGAAGATCAGATCAAGCAGATCCTGGCGGTTACGAAGCTCGAAAGATTCCCCTCTCCGCTGTCCCGGTGCCTCTCATGCAATGTAATCCTTGAGAATGTTCCTCCTGAGTCCGTACGAAACCGCGTCCCGGTGTATGTCTTCAAAAACCAATCCCATTTCAAGTTGTGTCCGAGATGCCGAAAGATTTTCTGGTCCGGTACGCATCGCAGGTCAGCCCTGAAATTCCTGGGACACCTTCTGACGGATGTTCGACGCCAGGGACAAAATCCCAGATACAAAGGGGCCCTAAAGGAGACGGGCCGGACGGAATTACATGTCGAATAACAGGTTGATAAATTTCATAAGTATTACCTTCCGGCGGCAATTCGACCTTTATTTATGCTAACCAAAGCCCAGAAGGACAAAATCCTCCGATACATACAGTCCCTCAAGGCTTCCAGCTTTACTTTCCGGGACATCGTGCGATTTCTGGATCTGGACAGTGACGACCGCCGAAGCCTGCAGCGGAATCTGGACGAACTGGACTCGGAGGGCATCATCCGAAGGATCAAGAGAGGAAGGTACGCGCTGCCGGCGCGCGAAAATCTGGTTGCCGGCGTTCTTCAATGCCATCAGGGCGGTTATGGCTTTCTGATCCCTGACGACCGGTCTCGATTCAGGGAGGATATTTTCATTCCCGGTCGCAACATGGAAGGCGCTCTGCACGGAGACCGGGTTTTCGTAAAAATCGAACGAAAAAAAACCTCCGTTCGGCGAGGCAGATCCGGGCGCCGTGCCGCCCCGGAAAAGCAGCGACTTGAAGGCGCTGTGGTAAGGATCCTGGAGAGAAAGCACCCGCATATCGTCGGCCGTTATTACGCGCATCCCCGTTTCCCGTATGTTGCCCCCCTGGACACAAGGGTGTTCCACGACATACGAATTCCCTTCCAGGACAACAAAGGCGCAGGAGAGGGACAGATTGTCGCCGTCGACATCACGCTGCCTCCCGGCAGGAACCAGATAGCGCAGGGTAAGGTAAGCGCAATTCTGGGATACCCCGACGATCCGGGGATTGAATATGAAATCGTAAAACACAAGTACGGACTGCCTTCGGTATTCAGCCCGGAAGCCGTCCGGGAATCGGAGGCGCTCCCGGACCACGTCCTAAAGAAAGAGTTTTCGGGGCGGGAAGATTTCCGCGGGGATACTGCCGTAACGATTGATGGTGAAACCGCCCGGGATTTTGATGATGCCGTAAGCCTGAAAAAGCTTGCCTCGGGACATTATCTTCTGGGAGTCCACATCGCCGATGTGTCCTATTATGTCCGGGAAAACAGCGCTATTGAAATCGAGGCCTACGCACGAGGCACCTCTGTTTATTTCCCCGACCGAGCCATTCCAATGCTGCCGCCGAGACTTTCCAACGGAATATGCAGCCTTCACCCCGAGGTCGATCGCCTGGTACTTTCGGCGCTGATGGAAATTAACGGCAGGGGGAAAGTGGTTCAGAGCCGATTCAGCAAAGGCATACTTCGCAGCCGGGCAAGGATGACCTACACTTCTGTGGCAGGAATTCTTTTGGATCGAAGCCTTGCAGATAAAAAGCGCTACGCGGACCTGATACCATTATTCCATACTATGCGGGAGCTCTGCGAGATCCTGTCGGAAAAACGGTATCGCCGTGGAGCGGTGGATTTCGACCTGCCGGAAGCGGATTTTCGGTTCGATAAAAAGGGCAGGATAACCGGTGTCCATGCCGCCGAACGCACCGTGGCTCACCGTATTATAGAAGAATTCATGCTGGTGGCCAACGAATGCGCCGCCGATAAACTCCAAACTTCAGGCTTTCCCGCTCTCTACCGTGTCCACGAAAAACCAGACCGCCTGAAAGTCGACGAATTCGCCGAACTTGCCGAATCGCTCGGCTGCCGACTGGAAAAATACAAAGGTCAATATCGACCGAAGGACTTCCAGGTGTTTGTCCGGCATATGGAGGGAAAACCGGAACAGAAGTATCTCATATATCTTATGCTGCGCTCATTCATGCAGGCGCGCTATTCGGAAGAAAATATCGGGCATTTCGCCCTGGCAACGCCGGCATATACGCACTTCACNNTCTCCCATCCGACGCTACCCGGATCTTATGGTGCACCGCCTTCTTAAGGCCGCCATCGACCGGGAACACCACGAAAAGAAACAGGAAAGCATAACGGATCGCCTGCCGGAAATTGCCGTCCACACTTCGTCCCGCGAGCGGATCGCAGAGGAAGCCGAAAGAGAGATAGAACGGATAAAGAAAGCTCAGTTCATGGCCGACAAAATCGGCCAGGAATTTGCAGGAACTATTATTTCCGTGAACTCAAGGGGATTGTTTGTGGAATTGACTGATCACTATGTTGAGGGATTCGTGCCCTTCACTGCATTGATCGATGATCGCTACCGGTTCAGCGAGAAAACCCATTCCATTATCGGATCCCGCAGGCAGACGCGATTTCGGCCGGGATCCAGAATCTCCGTACTGCTGGATAATGTCGATATGGAGAATGCGCGTTTGCTGTTTTCAGTGGTTTCCGGGCGGTAAACAGGAGTACGGCTGCAGGAGAGCGTATATTTCTGACCGGAAAATAGGTTTTAAAAGACCACAGCCCGAGCGGAACGGCGCCAACAGTATCGACATAAGCATAATTATTTCATGTTTCATAATCACACCTGCATTCTCAACAAATTCCCGGAGTTTTTGGCGCTGAAGCCTGTGCATGCTGCGAACGCACAGTATATAAACGGAAGCGAATCTTCCGGCTGCCGATGGATGCTTCTGTCGCGCGCCGGTTAGCGCAGCGGTGGGTCCAACCGCCCCCTGTACCCCTCCAGTCGTTTCACTGAAGCAAAATCATGTGAGAATTCCGGATTATTGGATCTGATATCCGCAAGATGGGAATGCCTTAAAACGGATTCAGCTGCAGTTCGAATTGCCCGATTAGGACTCCGACTGCCGGGCATTGCCGTGCGGGACTTTCCCAAGAGGAATAGAATGCCTGACCGGACATTAAATTTGTTAACTCCATCAGTATAGTGCACGATACGAACATTTAGAGAGGATAGAAAGCGTGAAGCGCATTGCAATCTTTATTTTAATAATGGTCGGGTGGGTATTCCTCATGGGTCTGTCCTATGTATTCGAAAAAACAGGAGTCCTATCGACCGGGTTCTGGACCGAAATACGGGAGTGGTGGGAAGTCGGTAAAGTAGTCCAGCAACCGCCGCCGCCGAAATCTGCCCGGGAAGAACGCTGGCAACAGGATATCGAACACCTGGCTCGTGACTTGCCGCTGCTGCACGTTAATGCCTATAACAACCTATCCAAGGATGTATTCGAAGGAAAGATCGAAGCGCTGAAAGCCGATGTACCGGATTTGGAGGATCATGAAATCGTGGCCGGCATCATGAGTATTGTCGCGAGCCTTCAGGACACCCACACATCCTGCTGGCGCCCCCTGCTCAATATGGAACGGTTCCCATTGCAACTCCACTGGTTCGACAACGAACTGTATGTCGTCGGAGCGGACGCAACCGCAGCCCGCGCAATAGGCTTGCGCCTTGTGTTTATTGGAACTACAGAAACAAAAGAAGCCGCGGAGCGGATAAGCGTCTATCTGCCCCATGGAAATCTCTGGGATAAGCTGGAACATGAATCCGCGCTACTGGTAGTATCCGATTTATTACATGCCTCGGGAATCCTGGAAGACAGGAACAGGGGCCGCTTCACTTTTATGGGAAAAGACGGCGGGACCTTCACGCTAGATTTGACGGCCTCTCTCTGGACTGAATGGGTCTCGGATCGACCGATCCCGATGTATCGCCAGTCGCCGGACGAATATTTCTGGATGAAACACCTGGAGGGCACCCGTATATTGTGGATCAAGATCAACGCCTGTACGCAGACCGAAGACTTCGAGGAACTGACAAGCGATGCCATGGCCCTGATTGACCACGACCTGGTGAACACGATTGTAGTGGACTGGCGGGGTAACAGCGGCGGCAATTCACTGGTGTTCCAGCCGATGCATGCAGGCTTGCAAAAACGCGTAAAAGATAAGAACCTACGGATCTACGGCGTCATCGATCAAGGCACCTATTCGAGCGCTCTGATAAATGCGCTTCAATTCAAAAGGGAGCTTCCGGTTACGTTTTTGGGCGAGCCGACAGGAGACAACCCAGGAAACCTGGGCGAAGTTTCCTCATTCACCCTGCCCAATTCCAAATTGGCAGTGCAGTATTCCACGCGTTTAATGGATCTCAACGATAACGGCAAGGATACGCTGATGCCGGATATACTAATCAGCCCCAGTCTTGCCGACCTTTTATCGGGACGCGATCCCGTCTATGAGGCGATTATCTCCGGCAAACCTTAAAAAACGGTCGAAATTGGTGACAGGCTAGAATTACCCTTTTTTAAATTACTATTTTCCCATCTGAAGATCAGAATAGGTTCTTAAAAAGGGTAATTCTAGCCTGTCACCAATTTCTAGCCGACTGCTTTTACTATCCCTTCGATAAGTAAGGTTTCCTGATCCGGAAAAATCGTGCGGAGATCGATCAGAACCTTGTCCTCCTCGAGCCGGACTATGATCGTCGGATCCTGCATCCGCAGCCTGGACTCAATCGTGTTAGGGCTCACAGCTTCGGACGTAAATGTGATCAAAGCAGTCGGAAGATGGCAATCGGGACAGGAACCGCCGCCGACAACGGAATAGCCCTCTGACAATTCTGCTCGAATTCCTCCCGGAAGTTTCGGTCGCAGCCGGCGCAAGAATCTGCGGGATCGTTCTTTGATTTCAGCGGAAGTCGCGGCCATCATACGCACAACTGGAATCTCGGAAACGGCCTTCCCGCGGCGATAGCTTTCGAGCGTGGCCTCGAGCGCTCCATATGTGAGTTTATCAACCCGGTAGGTTCGCATAAGCGGATTGCGGCGAATGGGGTCTATTAATTTGCGCGCGCCGGCGATGATTCCCGCCTGAGGACCGCCCAAAAGCTTGTCTCCACTAAAGCAGACCAGGTTCGCACCGGCCGAAAGACTGTCGTAAACCACGGGTTCATCCGGGATCCCATAAGGGCGAAGATCATGCAGGCAGCCGCTGCCGATATCCTCCACCATAGGGAGTCCCGTACTATGTGCCAGCGCTACGATTTCTTCCAGTTCAGGTCTTTCTGTAAAACCGCGCATCCTGAAATTGCTCGGATGAACCCGGAGCAGCATTGCGGTTTCCGGGCCGATGGCATCCTGGTAATCCTGCACCCGGGTTTTATTTGTAGTACCGACTTCCCGCAGTATAGCTCCGCTGCGCGACAGAATATCAGGAATCCTGAAGGATCCTCCAATCTCGACCAGTTCTCCGCGGGATACGATTACTTCCTTCCCGGCAGCCAGCGAATTAAGGATCATAAAAACGGCGGCGGCATTGTTGTTCACCACCGTAGCGGATTCACAATTCAGGATTTCCCTCAACAACGATTCAAGTAGTTTATCCCGATGAGACCTTTTGCCGGCTTCAATATCGTATTCCAGGTTAGTGTAATGGGCGGAATGTGTCGATAAGCTATTTTGGGCACGTTTTGAAAGCGGTGCACGCCCCAGGTTGGTGTGAAGAATAACTCCGGTTGCATTCACAACTGTTCGCAATCTGGGACGCAGGCGTTTTTTGATGTTTTCAATTATAACGGATTCCAAATGCTCCGGTCGGAAGTCAATAGTACCTTCCGGTTCTCCGGACCGGATTCTGTTTCGCACCTGATCCAGCAGTACCTGGATCTCGGAAACGACAAATTCACGGCTGGTATCGTGTATCCATGAAGCGATTGCCGTCCGTTGCAGCAGTTGATCAACGGCAGGAATCTGCCGGTAGGTATTATTTGGCTTTGAAGCGTTCATTTATGCATTTCAGCATAGCTGTAGGAAGCCTGTCAATCGGTGAGTGAAAGATGGCCAACTTGGATGAAGAACTTAAAAACATGGACGAGGGGCTCCGTCGCCTAAAAATCGAATACCTCGTTTTCTTTAACGGAAACCGCAAGAAACCGCCCGAGGATCTGCGGCTTCGCCTGGAAAGGCTGGCAAAACAGCTCTCGGAACGTGCCGGGATGACATCGGCGCAACGATTCCGATACAACACGCTGTTGACACGCTATTATACCTACCGAAGCCTCTGGCGTCGCATCCTGCAGGAGCGGGAAAAGGGGCGGGATCCCCAAAGCGAAAAAGTGTCCCTTTCCGTCAATCCGTCAGAGGACGCTGCTCGATCCAGAGAGCGGTTTCGAATATCCATAACCGATCCAGAGGAGGAGGAGGAGAAAATAAAAAGTCTCCACAAAGCTCTTGTTCGCTATAAAAAGGAAACTTCGGAAGAGACCCCGATTCCGTATGCGCAGTTTTTAAAATACATCACGGCACAGACGCAAAACATCCGTAACAAGCATGGATGTGACAGCGTTGCCTATGTTATTGCAATGGAGGAAAGTGCAATTCGCTTTATGGCTACGGCAGAGAATCCTTAACTCGCAGTCTGGGGTTGTTGATCGAGTCGAACAACCTGTTCAGCCTGGGGACCACGCGGTCCCAGTTTGACATCGAATTCAACCTGTTCGCCTTCACGAAGCGTCCTATAGCCTTTTTCCTGTATCGAGCTATAGTGCACGAAAACATCCGCTCCTGTGGGCTGTGAAATAAATCCATATCCCTTTGTATTGTTAAACCACTTTACTGTGCCCGTAATTCTACTCATGTAAAGACCTCTAAAAACCTGAATGTCCCTGGGGCGCTGACGGTGAACCGGACCTACCGGATCGCAATCCGCGCCGACAATTGTTAATTCAAAATACTAGAGAATTTTTTATGAGCGTAGACGAGTAGGTTTACACATGTCAAGGATAAAATGAATACAAATCAAGTAATTTCAATCCTTTAATCCAGTCATCGGCGATCGGGACAACAATACGCAACTCCTCACTGTCTTCCGAAAGAGACAATTTTCAATGCTGATTTTTTTAATAGAAACAAACCCGTTCACATTTTTTCTATTAAAACAGAATCCCATCGCGTGTAAGCTAATACAGGTCTGATTGAATATTGCGGCAACTGAAAGAATATATCATCGCAGCGAAATCGGGAAAACTTTAAGGATCCCGGATTGGCGCCGCGAAAACCCGGGAGAACCATTGGCGCCCACACCGCCGGGAAGCCTTTACTTTTAAAACACATAGAAAATACTGCAGGCTGCAGTGAAGAACTCCGACCTACGGTNNCCATTCATCCCCAGCCTTTGGCTGAGGCCCCAGCCAAAAACCGGGGCATTCAGGCTTTTTCCCGTAAAGTGGGGCCGTTTTGCAAAGAGTAAAAACACAGGCTCATGACAGAAATTAACCATATGCGTTTTTAGCCTTTCGACTATAAGACGCATCCTGATAAGGTATTATTTCTTTCATCATCAGCACGTTGCTTTTAAAACCATTTCTCTCTGGAGGAATATATGGTCCGTATTCATCGAGCACTGATAAGCGTCTCCAATAAAACGGGATTGGCGGAATTCGCCCGCTTCCTTCACGAAATGAATGTGGAGTTGATATCAACCGGAGGCACGGCACTCTTTCTGAGAGAAAACAGAATACCTGTCGTTGATGTCTCTGAATACACAGGATTCCCGGAGATACTGGATGGACGAGTCAAGACCCTGCACCCGGCCGTCCATGGCGGTCTTTTGGGGATAAGGGACAAGCCGTCTCACCAGAGCCAAATGAAAGAACAGAACATCCAGCCGATCGATATGGTTGTGGTAAATCTCTACCCATTTCGAGAGACAGCGGCGCGGGAAGGCGCCACCTACCCCGAAGTCATTGAACAGATAGACATCGGTGGTCCGAGCATGATTCGCTCCGCAGCAAAGAATCATGCCAGTGTCGCGGTTGTCACCGATCCATCGGATTATGCAAGGATTCTGGATGAATTGAAGGCCGATGACTGCAGTTTGAGCGAATCCACCCGATTTGCGCTTGCGCAAAAGGCATTTGCATCCACGGCTTCCTACGACAGTGCCATTGCCTCCTTCTTTGGGGAACGGATCTGGGCTGCAGAAGGAGCGCAGAAAGAATCGGGCCGGTTCCCTGAACTGCAAGCTCTGGTCCTGAAAAAATCCCGGGACCTGCGCTACGGTGAAAATCCGCATCAACGAGGCGCCCTGTACAGCAGGATCGAAGATTCTCCCTGCGGTGTTGCAGGAGCAGAGGTACTGCACGGGAAAGAACTCAGTTATAATAACCTGCTGGATTCCGACAGTGCCTGGAACCTCATTCTGGAGTTCGACAAACCCGCCGCAGCGGTAATCAAGCATACCAATCCATGCGGCATCGCTCAATCCGATACGCTCCTATCCGCTTACTCCCTGGCGCGGGACAGCGATCCAGCCTCTGCTTTCGGATCGGTTGTAGCGCTCAACCGGCCGGTTGATCCCGATACAGCCGAAGAAATCAACAAGACCTTCGTGGAAGTGGTCCTTGCCCCCGAATTCATGGCCGATGCACTTGAGATCCTGAAACAGAAAAAAAATATCCGCCTGTTGAAGGTCCTGTCCTACACTTCCCCGGTGGCACAGCTCCGCCAGATAGGCGGAGGATATCTCGTTCAGGACAAAGATACCTACTACATCAAGCCCGAAGAGTTAAAGACCGTGACGAAGCGGAAACCAACGCCGGAAGAGCTGGAAGCCCTGTTGTTCGGTTGGCGGGTCGTAAAGCACGTAAAATCCAACGCAATTGTCTTCACAAATTCTTCCCGGATGCTGGGTATAGGGGCCGGGCAGACAAGCCGTGTGGACGCCGTGAAGTGGGGAGCTCTGAAAGCAACCCTCTCCCTGGAAGGAGCCGTAATGGCCTCCGATGCCTTCTTCCCCTTCCCGGACGGAGTTCTGGCTGCAGCGGAATATGGAATCCGAGCGGTTATTCAGCCCGGCGGCTCCATGAGAGACTCTGAAGTGATTGAAGCCGCCAACGAAAAGGATATCGCTATGGTCTTTACAGGGATCCGCCACTTTAAGCACTAAAACAGCCGGCAGTAGTATTTAGATGAATTACTACAATTATTTCACTGAAATCGAAGAGCATTTTGTTAAAAGACGCGGCAAACACCTGCTGATTTCTCCAATGGACTGGGGATTGATTGCTGTATGGAGAGATGCCGGCGTGCCGCTGCAGGTTGCGATTCGCGGCATAGATATTGCTATGGACAGCTTCTTCTCGAAACAGCGGCGCGGGAGCCTGAAGATAAACAGTCTCTGCTATTGCCACGACAGTGTGATGACGGAGTTTGCCGAATACCGGGAATCCCGTGTAGGCGAATCCCGGACAACGTCCCGGGCTCAGACAGGATCTCAGGAGAATGAAGCTTCTCCCGATTCACAGAAAGAAACCGAAATCACAGAAGCGGCTGAGTATTTAGCCGCAATAATCGGTGAATTAAATACTCTGTCTCAAAAACGCCCTGATATAAGCGAATTCGTACTTGAAGGCATCCATCGGGCAAGGGAAAGATTGGAAGAAATGCTGCATTCCCTAAGGACCGGAGCACAAACCGACCTGGAAGCTCTCGAACGGGACCTCGGCATTGCGGACGGGATCCTGGTTGAGGCATTATGTTCCTGTATCGCTCCCGAGGAAACCGCCGAATGGGAAAAGGAAGCGAAATCAGAATTGAAGGTTTACCGCAAGAAATTGCCGAAAGAGATGTATTCGAAAATATACGATAATTTCATTCGCAGCAAAGTGCACCGGAAGTTCGATGTCCGGGATTTCAGTCTTTTCCGGCTGTAGTTGGGATCATGGGTAATTTGTTTCGGGTCGCCCCGCACGGCAAGGGGAACCGCCGTATTCCTCATGGCCGGGTTCCAGCTTTGAATCCGGAAGAATCCGATGTATTAATCCGGCAACCTTAATTTCTAATTTTTAATTGTCAATCAAATCTTCCCGATGAATCCATCGAACCCATTGCCTGAAACTTTCGAAACGGAAATTGAGAAACTGGTCTATGGAGGATCCGGGTTAGGCCGGTTCCGGGGGAAAGTTGTTTTTGTACCGTACTCCGCCCCCGGGGACCGCTTGCTTGTCCGAACAGTCCAGGAAAAGAAAAATTTCATCCGTGCGGAAATCGAAAAAATCCTTGTTCCCGCCCCCTGCCGTGTTGAACCGGCATGCCCGTATTTCGGAAGTTGCGGAGGATGTCACTGGCAGCATCTTGAATATCCGCGACAGGTTGAAGCGAAGCTGCGCATTCTCGAAGAAATTTGCCGCCATCGCCTCCCGCAGACACGCGATATCCCTATCAGGATGAAAGCCTGCACGCAGCCGATGGGCTACAGGTCCCGGGCCCGCCTGCAGGTAAGGGATTCGGAGTCCCGGCGGACCCTTGGATTCTATCGAGCCGGATCTCATAGCGTCGAAGATATCGCCAGCTGTCCTTTGCTGCGCCCTCCGCTCAACCGGGCACTGCAATCCCTCCGTAACTTCAAGTCTGATACGGACATTGAAACAGATATGCACGAAATCGATATCGTGGGCTCCCACGAGGAGGACAGGTGGACCGCGACTCCCGTTAGAAGCAACGATACCTTGAAAAGAGCGCATTCCGGCGACAGGAGGATCACCGCGCCGACAGAAGTTCTTTTGAAGCGAAAAGTGGGGGGATTCCTTTACTCGGTTGCAGCTTCCGTTTTTTTCCAGGCCAACGACTTCATGGTCTCCGATCTTGTTCAACTTGTCCGGGAACTGGCGGATGATACGGGGCACAAAGCCGCAGCGGACCTTTTTTCCGGAGTCGGCCTCTTCTCTATTCCCTTGGCGTCGGAATTTAAGTCGATGATCGCGGTTGAAGATTTCCCGGCCGCTTCCAGGCTTTGCCGTGAAAACGCCTCTGCTGCTGCAGTTGACTCCCTACGGACCGTCTGTTCGGACGTCGAGCGATGGTTGGAATCTGAAACGTCCGGGAAAATGACTGACTACGATCTCATTCTTCTCGACCCGCCACGTTCCGGGGCGGGAACAGGCGTAATGGGAAAAATCCGGTCCCTGGCGCCGAAGACTATCCTGTACGTATCCTGCGACCCGCAGACCCTATGCCGAGACCTTTCCTGTATTCCTCCCGAGGAATACAGGATCGAGCGGATCGAGGGGTTGGACATGTTTCCCCAGACCTACCATTTCGAAACGGTTGTTCGCCTGGGGCGCCGGTAATAGAAAACAGAAAAGCCTTTCCTGAAGACAACCGATTCCACGGCAAAACGTGTCTCCGGCTTTTAAAGCGAGTCGGAGACGGCATTCACAAATTACCCGTTTCCCGTTACTGACCATAAATGATCATATGTCGAGGTGCACGGGGATTTGTGTAAATATGGGATGCAGGTTTGAAACGTACTTTCCATGAAAGTAGTGAGTCCGACCGCCCTGATTCGTCTCCAGTCGGACAGGCCGGTCGTGACAGTCACTTTGTTTTTCGCATCCGGCATCGGCCTCACAGCGCTCTGCAGCCGATATTGGTTCTGGGGACTTGCAGCGGCCGGGATGCTTCTGACAGCCGCGTCATTTCTTGCATACCGCAGGGACAGGATTCTCCAGGCTTCCATTATTGCCCAGGCAGCCGTCTTATTGTGCGGATTCCTCACGGGGTTTGCGCATCGCGACGGACATGGTACGGACGATCTTCGTCAACTTGTATGCAACCAGGATTTTCCGCTCGACGAACCGGTGCTTTTTGAAGGGCGCATCACCGAAGGAAGTCCGCTGTTCAGCCAAGAAATCTTAGTCGTAGTTGAAATTCAACGCTTCCGGAAAAAGAGCGCCTGGATTATCGGAAAAGGCAGGGGAATCCTCAGAGTCGCGATTGCAGATCCCTCTGATCGAAGAAAGCTGCAGAATTCATTGGTGCCTGGAGCCGCATTAAGATCCTGGGCAGTCTGGAAGGCTCCCATCAATTTTGAAAACCCGGGATCGATTGACAGAGTTTCGTCACTGGCCCGGCGCGGCATCTTTCTGACAGGCAGGATCAAGTCTCCAATGTTGATCGAATCCATATCGCAGATATCTTCCAATCCATTGATATCATTTGTGAATTCCGTTCGCAAACAGGTGCGCGACACCCTGGAACCGGTCCGGGACAGGGGAAACCGGCAGGCTGCAGCAATATTGGCCTGCGTGCTGATCGGGGACCATTCGGCGCTCGACAATGAAACACGGGAAATTTTTCAGAATACAGGATCCTTTCACATCCTGGTCGTCTCGGGACTCCATGTCGCCTGGATCGCGGGAGTATGGCTTGCGGTAACAGGATTCATAGGGGTATCGGAACGATTCCGGCACCTGTCTGCAGCCGGGATTATCTTCCTGTATGCGTGGACAGTCGGATTCCAGGCCGGAATCACACGCTGTCTCTGGATGTTTCTCCTGTACCTGACAGGGCGGCTTCTACTGCGCAGCACCGATGCCGTGAACATCATTTTTTCAGCCGCGTTGATTCTGCTGGCGGCGCATCCGGACCGTCTGTACGAAACCGGGTTTCAGCTTTCCTTTCTCTCCGTTTCGGCGATCGCCCTGACCGCCGTCCCGATGATCAATCGCTGGCTGAAACCTTCCCTGAATCCCCTGAAAAATGCCGGGCACACGGACCGCTTCTTCCTGGATCCGGGAACATGCTACAGATGGGGCAGAAAGCTGCGGACGCACTGCGAGCTTTTTGCGGAGTGGGCGGGCGATACACTCCCCGTCAGGGTGGACGGGATCCTGTTGCTTCTGTCGCGCCTTGCGGCCTATGCGGCTTTTGCGATCGGCAGCATGATTCTGCTGTCGATTGCGGTACAGATCTGGATCGCGCCCCTGATTGCGCTGCATTTCAACCGCATAAGCTGGATTGCGCCCCTGTCCAATCCGGTTATCGTTCCCCTCGCTTCCCTTTGCCTGGCGTCGGGCATACCCGCTGTGCTTACGGCCGGAATAACCACTATCGGTCCTGCGCTGGCTCAATTTGCCATTACTACAGCGACTCTTCTCAACAGTCTGGCGGAGTATGTAAACGGAATTGCGGGCGCCTGGCAGCGGTGTCCCACCCCACCCGCTCCATGCGTTTTTGCCGTCATCCTCCTGTTGCTCCTGTGGAAATTTTTCAGATGGAAACGGTCCTGGATTCCCTGTGCATTCAGTTTCCTTTTACTCGCCGTCACGGCGTCCGGATCTTCCAATATATCAAAAATCCTGGTGCATAAGATCAGGGACATCAAACCGGCGGGAATAACGGAACAGAGGTTAAAGAAAAATCCTCATCTGTCACTGACCTTTCTGGACGTAGGGGAGGGCGATTCCATAATCATTCGTTTTCCGAACAAAGCCCTGTGGGTGCTAGATGCCGGGGGACTTCGCCGTGCTTCTTCAGGAGAAAACGACGTTGAAGGCTTCGATACAGGCGAGGCCGTCGTCAGCCGTTATCTCTGGCACACGTGGGCGGGAAATCCGGACCGTGTCCTGCTGTCGCACACCGACATCGACCACGCCGGCGGGATCCCGGCCCTGCTCAAAAACTTCAAGGTGGGGCTACTGGCTTATCCGCGATGCAGTCCGGATCCTATATTGTCGGGCATACTGCAGACGGCCCGACAACGCAAGGTGCGAACCGACCCGATAAATGCAGGCATGGAAGAAAACGTCGGTCCTGTCACAGTTCGCATCCTTCATCCGCAGCCGCATCCGGCAGGACCTTCCGACAATGATCATTCGATCGTGCTTGCCTTGTCCTTCAGGCATTTTACGGCGCTTCTGACCGGAGACCTGGGAAAACGGGGAGAGGCGGAACTGCTGGCCAACCCCGAAAGCCTGGGCTGCCTCTTGTTGAAAGTAGCGCATCACGGCAGCCGGTCCGCGACTTCATCCGCCTTTCTTGATGCCACGCAGCCCCAATGGGCCGTCGTCTCCGCAGGGCGCGACAATCCATTCGGCCACCCTTCTATCGAAGTTCTACATCGTCTCAACAGAAAAGGCGTGCGAGCATACCAGACACCGAATGAAGGAGCCATCACATTCACAACTGACGGCGTAGATTATGAGATCCGGAGTCACATTAACGGACTTCTCGAAAGGGGAAAACTTGACTAACGTTGAACGTTGCATGTTAAAAGTCAACAGCTTCGTTGCACGTTGAATACCACACGTTAAAAACCTTGGATATATTGGCATGGCTCTATGGATCGCCCAGGCACAAGGATAACAGGGGATTTTCGATTCTGTCAGCTATACACAGATACTCGCAAAGTAATCCGAGCTGGAGCTGATTATGAAGCAGAAAGAACAATGCGAGGTTTTAGGGATATATCAGGCCGATTATTTTTGTCAATGTATTATTCAGATCCATCATCTAATGACCTATCAGGTTTCTGATTGCTCATGTCTTCATCATTTCTTCGTGTTTTCAGTTCAAACTCAATACGTGCACTAATTTTCGAACACTCCGGAGCAACGATATATGCGCTGCCGAAGCCTGCCATATAAACACCTTCAACGCGGACATTCCTGTACTCTCCCTGAAGTACTTGTTTCTGGAGATCACAAAGAGAGGTTGTTAGTAATCCGTTTTGCGTGAAAGATGGTCTGCTTGTAAGACTGAATATGAACACACTAAAGAAAAGCAGAAATTTACGCATACACTTTCACGTTCAACGATCTGTTTGTTTTTAATGATCAACGTTTAACGTGTAACGTGTAACCTGCAAAGGCTTTATGATGAGCGGGACATAATCGCCTTCATATACTGCGCTCGTTCGAAGGCGGACGGATCGGCGCAATTCTTCTGGCTCATACTTCCCTTCAGCTCCTGTACCGACTGGTAATCGTGCGCCGAAAGCCATTCGGACATTTCCTTTTCAATCTGCCCGATCACGTGCAATCCGTTTTTCAGCAGAACGGAACAGAGCATTGCGATATCCGCGCCAGCCATTAAAATTTTCACCGCATCCAGGCCCGTGTGGATACCGCCCGTAGCGGCCAGGTCGGCCTTGACGCGCCCGTAAAGAATGGCGATCCAGCGCAGGGGGAGGCGCATGTCCTGGGCAGTGCTCAGATTTACACTGGTCTCAACCTCCATTGCCTCAAGATCGATGTCGGGTTGATAAAAACGATTGAATAACACCAATCCGTTCACGCCCGTCTGGTCCAGACGCCTGGCCATATTGGACATATTGCTGAAAAAAGGGCTCAACTTCAGGGCGATCGGGATATGGATCACGGATTGAACCGCTTTGACAATATCGATGTAATCCTGTTCGATCTCGACGGCGGCCCGATCCATCTCCGTCGGAATGTAGTAGACATTCAGTTCCAGAGCGTCTGCGCCCGCCTGCTCTATTTTCTGGGCATAATCCACCCAACCGCCCAAGGCGCTTCCGTTCAGACTTGCGATAATCGGGATCTGGACCGTCTCTTTCGCCTTCCGTATTTTGTTCAGATACTCTTCGGGACCGCTAATAAACTCCGCCTGCCTCGGGAAATAGGACAATGCCTCGGGAAAGCTGTCCGCCCCATACATCATGCGGGCCTGCACTTCCTCCAGCTCGCTCTTAACCTGTTCCTCGAAAAGGGAATGCAGGACAACGGCCGAAGCCCCGGCGTCTTCCATGCGCTTGATGCCGTCAATTTCATTTGAAAGCGGCGAAGCCGAAGGAACCAGTGGCGTGCGAAGGTTCAATCCCAAGTACCTAGTAGTCAGATCCATAATTAGCTCTCCCAATGCATACGATTGTTATCTCGCCGTTTGTTGCTGGATCCCGGATTGCGACCGGCATCAGACATCAACGATTATAGGTTAACCTGTCTGAATATGATTAAAAAGAGTAAATACAAGCCCGGCATTATCGCGGTGCGTAACCGGCCGTCTCATACGATATGAACTTCCGGCCTTATGGGGAGAAAGCGCCGTATACGGCCATTCGGATGAGCGACACAGGATCCGCAGGAATGGCAAAACGGGGATCATGTCCTATAAAAAGAACGGAGGAAATGAGCATTATCGTGATCGTATATGAAACCCTGAAGGCGTCCCGGCATCTAATTATAAGAATGGGATATTCCGGACCGGGGAGGCGAATATGGTCAAAATAAAAAAATCGTTGTCATTTTTCACAATATCGGCATTATTTCTAACCGCAATTTCATCCCTCGCCGCTCAGGAATCCGCAGAAGCGTGGGAGACGGAATACGGCGTTACCCTCCCTGAAGGAACCATCATTCCGATTGTACTTACCGCGTATTTGAACACGAAAAACAGCCAGGTCGGAGATATCGTTTACGCTACGACAATATACCCGATCTGGTTGCAGCAGCAGCTCGTGATACCCAGAGGTTCCGAGATACGCGGGACTCTGACCGATGTGGTTCGACCGGGAAGAATCGAAGGAAAGGGAAGGATGGTGGTTCGCTTCGACGACATTCTGTTGCCCAACGGGGTAAAGCGCGATTTAACGGCAACTCTTCGCGGCATTCATGGCCCGGGAGATGAAACACTGGACCGAGGTGCAGAATCCGTAGAATCGGGTGGATCGGAAGGAGAGGATGTGGGAACGATCGCGGGGTCCGCGGTTTCGGGCATTTCAATCGGGACCCTCGTAGGGGCGGCTTCAGGCCGCACTGGCAGGGGCATGGAAATTGGAGCCGGAGTCGGGATTACGGCAGGCGTTGTCCAGGTACTGCTCACCCGCGGGAAAGACCTTGTCCTTGAACCGGGAACACAATTCGACCTTGAATTGCTGGGACCCCTGGAGTTTTACTACCATGAGCTCCAATTCACCGACAATGAATTGAGCAATGCCCAAAGATCCGTCCGGAGCGTAAATCAAAACACCCGTTCCGACGAGCCCGGGAGAGGCCATGGGGGTTCCTGGCCACGGCCGGGAATCGGATTCCTTTTCCCATTCTAGCAGTCCGCATATCTCATGAGATTCGAAGATCGCTTCAAATCCAGCCCACTACCCTTTACTTTAAGCACGACAGCCTGATGCATTTACAGGTTGATTCTATAAGCCACCTCGGTAAGAATATCGCTCATGGATGCCGTGATTATAGGTAGGATTGCCAAGGAGACCGCATTACCGGAAAATTCAGTTTCGGCAACGATCGATCTTTTTGAAAAAGGGGTTACCGGCCCTTTTATCGTCCATTACCGCAAGGAAGTTACCGGCGGACTGGATGAGGCGAAAATCCGCTTGATCCAGGAACGCATGGACTACTACAGAGAAGTGCGGGACAAACGGGCGTCACTTCTTAAATTAATGTCGGAACAGGGAAAACTTACCGATGAAATCCGCACCCGAATAGAAAACTGCCTGACCAAGATCGAACTTGACGACCTGCACCAGAGGTTTCGATCCAAAAAGAAAACCCGGTCATCGGAAGCGATAGAAAAGGGGCTGGAACCGCTGGCTGAATATTTCTGGAACCAGGAACCGGATGCATGGAGTGTGGAAGAGCACATCAAGGTCTTCGTCGAGGCATCAAAGGAATTGTCCGCACCTGAAGAGGCGCTTCAAGGCGTTGTAGACATTGTATCCGAATGGATCGGAAACAACTTCGAATACCGCCGGGAATTGCGCGAGATGCTGGAACGGGACGGATATGTAATATCCAATGTCGTACCGGCCAAGGTGAACCAGAAGACAAAGTACAACATGTATTATGAAAGGCGGGAATCCGTCACAACAATTCCGTCACACCGCGTCCTGGCTATTCGGCGAGGCTGCAAGGAAGGGATTCTCATCTCATCGATAGAGGGCGATCATAGCAAAGCCCTGGAATACCTTCTTTCCTCGGTCATTAAAGACAGGGAGTCTATTTTCGCACCGGTGCTTGAAGCAGCCGTCCGGGAAAGCTATTCCCACATACTGAAGCCGCTTGTTGAAACGGAAGTCCGGACGCAGTTGAAGGAACGGGCGGATCTCGCAGCGATCCGCGTGTTCCAGGAAAATCTTACAAACCTTCTGCTCTCAGCACCGGCCGGCCCTATAGTCGCTATGGGATTGGATTATGGCAAGGACGAAGAATGCAGCGTAGCGGTCGTAAGCGAGACCGGTTCTTTTCTGGAAAGCGGGAAAATCCGCCTCACCGGCTCGCGAAAATCCCGTAAGAAAAGGAATGGAAAAGCCGCGCCCGAGAAAGCGGAGGAAACGCGCGAATCTCCTCCCGGCGGGCAACCGGACACCCAGGAACCGCCTCCGACAGTCGCCAGCCCATCCAAGGAAACCGATCGATCCGAGGACTCCCGGAAGGCGGATTCTTTTGCAGCTGCGGCACAACCGGATACTGCGACCGAAATATCCACGGTGGAAATCCCGGCGGCGCCCGAAGTTTCCCCCGCATGTGAAGACTCACCTCCGGTTGACAATCAAACTGCCAAGGGGATGGAATCCGAAACGACTCATAAAGTGACACGACAGGAACCGCCTGCCGTTGCGACCAATCCCGTAAAGGTCCTTCCTGAAACGGATGCGTCCACCGATACCGACAATAAGGAACCGCTGCTGTCCGAAACAACACAGGAATCCCCGGCTGAATCCACGGTTATCGAAACCGGACCTTCAGCAGAAGATGAGGCTTCCGCAGCCCAGGATGTGACAACGACCGACTCGGAAATGAAAGCGATCCTACCCGCCGGAACCGATGCACAAGAAACCGGATTCCCGGAAGAAATCCGAATCGCCCCGGACCCTGCCGAACCGGTTCCGACGCCGGAAGAGACAGCAGAAAAGCCCGTTTCGACAGAAGAATCGAATCCGGAAACGACGACACAGTCCGAGTCAAACCTGCGTGCGGCAGTCCTCACGGACCATCCCGCCACCGAACCGCTGACGGTTCTTTCTAGGGAAGAGACGGAAACTTCACAGCATGACAGCACCGAAAACGATGAAAGTGAATTCGAGGCGGCGCGGGAAACTCTGAAAAACCTGATTGCCAAACACAAAGTGCGGGCATTATCCATCGGAACCGGTCCTAAAGCGAGGGAACTGGAGGCGGCTTTAAAACGGATAATTGTCGAAGAAAACCTTGGAGACATTCTCGTAGCGGCAGTTAATGACGCCGGAATCGCCATTTATTCTTCTTCCAGAATCGCCCGTGAAGAATTCCCCGACTGGACTCCTTCGGCACGATGCGCTGTGAGTCTTGCCCGCAGACTCCAGGACCCCCTCGCGGAACTGGTAAAGATAGACCCCAAATTGATTGGGGTTGGCCAGTATCAGCATGACGTGGATCAGAAGGAATTGCATCGAAAGCTTCTGCGCGCAGTGCAGTTCTGCGTCAACAAAGTCGGCGTCAATGTGAATACTGCAGGAGAATCCCTGCTGCGTTATGTCTCCGGGCTTAACGATAAAATTGCACGAAGGATCACAGCCTACCGTAAAAACAAAGGGGCGTTCCCAAACCGGGCATCCATCCCTTCCTCGGTAGGTATGGATGCCAATGGCTATGAGCAGGCGGCAGGATTTCTGCGTATTCCTGAAGGCGAAAATATACTGGACCGTACAGCGATCCATCCTGAATCTTACCCGATCGTCCAGAAAATGGCTTCAGTCCTGGAAATTGAAATCGGCCAACTTATCGGGAACAGAGAAAAGGTTCTGTCCCTGAAACTTGAGGATTTTGTAACGGACACTGCCGGGCTCCCGACTCTTAAGACTATCCGGGAAGAGTTGTTGAAACCCGGTCGGGACCCGAGAAAAACCTTCAAGCTTCCCAAATTCCGGGCCGATGTAACCAATATGTCCGAACTGCAGGCGGGCATGACGCTGGAAGGAATCGTTACCAACGTCACAAATTTCGGGGCTTTTGTTGATATCGGAGTAAGGCAGGACGGCCTGGTTCACCTAAGCCAGATGTCGAACCGTTTCATCCGCGATCCCCGTGAAGCGGTAAAAGTGGGGGACATCGTCCAGGTAAAGGTCATTTCAGTCGAAACCGAAACCAAGAGAATCGGTTTGTCCATGAAAGCATTGATGCCGGCCGTTGCCAGGAGACGCAGGAAACAACAAAGACATGGAGCCAAACGGCCGCAACAGGACACGAAACAGGAAAGAGCCACCGGAGGAAATCAGGCCGATTCCCAGACCTCTGAGTCCCCGGCTTCCACCGACAAAAACGCAGCTTCCAAAGCTCGCCCGAAACCGGATCGCAATCGTGCGAATCCTCCCCGATTTCGGAAAAAGGGCGCCCGCAAACCGGGGAAAGCGGATTATTCCCAAGATAAAAAGGAACCCGCATCCGATCTGCCCGAACCCTCGCTCGAGGAAAAGATTGCTATCCTTCAGTCCAAGTTTCGGAGAATCAATTAATTCAAGCGGAAGGAACCGGATTGCCCCGGAATGAGTCACTTTCCGGGTTCGCTGTTTATGTTTGCATATCCAAAAACGTCGTTGAGGAATTATGGAGAATAGGTTCATGCACAATGGCGATTACTTTGACACACTCTGCAGCACGGGAGATGCTGTTTTTATTGTCGATGAAAGCAGGCATATTATCCGCTGGAATAAGACTGCGGAAGCAATCCTTAAATATTCCGAGCCTGAAGTTCTCAACCGGAAATGCTATCAGGTATTTTTGGGGAAAACATCGGCGGATACCGTTCACTGCAAGCCGGACTGCAGGGTTCGCCGCAAAGTGGAAAAATCCGCACAGAAGAATTTTGACCTGAAAACATGGACCAAAGACGGAAAAGGTTTATGGCTCAATGTCAGTGTTATTTCTCCGGTTTTAGACGGACAAAGGTATATCGCGCATATCCTGCGCGATATCTCCAGAGAAAAGAAGATGGAATCCGTGCTCAACCGACTTTTGGAGGATCTGGGCATCCGTGGACAGACATGGGATTGCTCCGACTCGGAGGGTCGGGTCGGTGCTTGTGCTCCCGACAACGCCCTAAAGGCAAAAAGTGGAGCAACGGATACGCTGTCCGAAAGAGAAAAGGAAGTGCTTCTTCTGCTCGCGGAGGGCCTTGACGCAAAAAGCCTGGCTCAAAAGCTTAACATCAGCCAATATACAGCCCGGAATCATATTCAGAACATTCTGGTTAAACTGGATCTGCACAGCAAGGCACAAGCCGTTTCCTATGCATTTAAAAAAGGATTGCTCTAAAACGGTATTGAAGATTCAAGATTTATCACGGGGAATTTTAACAATGGCTTCATCGTCGGATTTGCCGCCGAGTGCAACCTGGCAGCCGGATGTTTCGAGAAATGAAATCGAACATCTCATGGAATTCCTGTTGACCGGCGCCCTGTCATCGAATGCTCCTGCAGGCACGGAAGAACTTGCAGAACGGATACTTCGATTCGATTTTCGGGAAACCCGCGCGGTAATCCTCGGGGGCGGCACAGGACTGTCGACCATCGTGGGCGGTAATTCCCAGTTACCGAACTGGCCGGCCCGGTCCGACGTAGGGATAAAGCATGAGTTCGATACTCTGGATTTCGTAGTCTGTACAACCGATGACGGGGGCTCTACGGGAAGGCTGTTGAAATTTTTACCCGTAATCGGCGGCGTCGGGGATCTCAGGAAGCTGCTGCTTTCATCAATCCTTCATGAAAATCTGCAGCGAAAATACGGCATCCGTGGNNCTGGTCTCCCACGATCTTAGATCCGCTTGCCCCAAATCCCTGGCTAAAATCCTTGGTGACCTCGGAAGGTACGTCTCCCCAGGCGGATCCGGCCCGACGATTCCGCCGACAGGCCACGCGCTCGGAAATATCTTTCTCACCTCCGCCATTTTTATGGCCGCAAAAGGTAGAACGGATCGTCCCCCTGTATTGCGTGAAATCCAGAACGGGATCAACCGGGTCGCCGACCTCATCGGAGCGCCAGTCGGGCGCATTCACGCCGCCACGGCAACTCCGGGACAGCTGAAATTCCGCTATATAAACGGCGTGGAGGTTTACGGACAGAGCAAGTCCGCTCTGGCAAACCGCAGTTCACCGGTCGAGCGGATCACAGTGGAATTTACCCGGAAGCCGACTGTAAGTGCCGTAATCCTGAGTGCCCTAAAGAAAGCGGACCTGATAATTCTCGCGCCCGGAAGCCTTTATACGAGTATTATCCCGATCCTCCACCTGGAACCGATCGTTGAGGCAATTCGTTCCAATACCAGGGCTTTGAAAATACTTGCAGCCAACTCATGGGTGCAGGAAGGTGAAACGGACAAGTCCTTTAAAAACCAGAGACGCGGTTTTCTGGTATCTGAATTGATAGAAGCGTACGAGCGCAATATTAGCGGCGGGATTGAAGGTTTGTTTGACGTCGTCTTGAGCGCAAACATGGAACAGATTCCCGGGAACATTCTTCGCAACTACGCCCTGGAGGGGAAAAGCCCGATCCACCTGGACCGTTTCCGGGTTGAAGCCATGAATGTCACCCCTGTAGAAGCAACTCTGTTCGCTCGGCATAATGAGAATCTCATTAAGGTGATTCACCACGATCCCAAAAGATTTGCGCTCGCCATCAGGACTCTTCTCTACATCGATAAGTTCTTGAATAATAAGAAGGAATACCGGCTGAGGTCCGCAACGGTTTCCCGGAAGGCCGTTCCCCGAACTCCCCGGACAGACGCTCCCCCCCGGAGCCCCCTGCTTTGCGACTACATGTGTTCCATCGCAGGGGCACTGAAAAAAAAGAACATACATCCCCCTGAATTACGGGATCTTCTTCTTGATCTGGCGTGGGAAAACCGAGATCTGAAACCGTCTCACCTGAAATTCTTCCAGGGGGTGCGTGTTATCCCGGCAGGCAAGTGGAATCGCAGTACCGAACTGGACAACGTGCTGGGATACTTCGACCCGCAGGATCGATACATCAAGCTGCACGATGATCTCCTATCCAACTCGTCGAAACTTCGCCAGAACCTTCTGGTCGCGATAGGAGAATCCCTGCTGGGACGGTATATTGAAAAACGCCGATGGATTAAACAGAACGGGTCGCGCTG
>DKBB01000328.1:13730-14637 GCA_002451015.1 Acidobacteria bacterium UBA6911 | reverse complement strand
GAGACCGTCGCACAGCAGATCGCCTACAAGGCGGGCTTTTCCGTCAATGACCTGCAGCGCTCCCTCAGGGCAATCGGGGACACATAGGCCGCATCCATTGCATTTTTCCTGATCGATTTTTATGATTTTTCTTTTCATTTCAGCTCTCACTTTCCGGTTCTTTATCCCTGACACCATCATAATGGCGCTTCCAGCCTTAAAAGTCCTTGATCCGGGTCAAGGACTGACGATTTTTCTCGAAATTTGTGTCCTTTTGTCAGAAATCTTAATGTCCTTGTGTTTGGTATATATGTATAAACGGGCTGGAATCCGTAAGATAGTTGCCGCAGCAGAGAGAAATCCTGTTTCACAACGGTAAGTCGGCCGGACCTTACTGTAATCCCGGTCTGCAGCTAGGACTACTATGTCGCAAGCCCTGGATATCATTGAAACGCAAGCAGTTGCGGGGCTCCCCAAAATCCTGCAAACTCAGCAAAAACCCGATATTTATGAGGGTCCGCGTGATTTATTATGACACAGTAGTACTAATAGGATCCGGATGTCTCTTCACCGTAATACGTCTGCAATGCCTTATTGCCGAATGATTTGATCTTTGCTGGAGGGAGGTTCCGTGGTTTCGCGCCGAGACTCGACGCTGCAGGACTGGGACATTCAGGTTTGCACTCCCAATTTGGGGAGAACCCACCGCATTAATACCAGATATGCGGCGAAGAACAGTATAAACACGACCCAACCGGGCATTCTTTTCTCCTTTTTCACTCTTCACTACCTTACGTCGTCTATATTTTCATTGTACACATTTTTACTATAAGATCGGTTACAGGAAAATTCAGGCTAAATAAGTCGGTAATTTTCAAAATCGCGTTTTTATGAAACAGAAAATTTTTTTGGGAGTAATCTCTCTTTG
>DKBB01000328.1:0-13694 GCA_002451015.1 Acidobacteria bacterium UBA6911 | reverse complement strand
GCCGGTATCGCTTACGCTGCCGATATTGACGGGAAATGGGAAGGTGAGTTGGATATGGGGGGGCAAAAAATGCCTGTTTCCTATACCTTTAAGGCCGAAGGAAACGTTTTAACCGGATCTACCCCTATTATGGATCAGGAATACAAGATCCAGGACGGGAAAATAGACGGCAACAATATTTCTTTTTCGATCGTGATGAACATGGGCCAGGAAATGAAAATAGATTATAAAGGCGTACTTTCCGGCGGTGAACTCAAGCTGTCTTTCGACATGATGGGACAAACCACTGAAATCTTGCTCAAAAAAGTCCAGTAGTCATGACTCCCTGCGGGTTGTGCAGTCACAACCCGCAGGCTACCCAATTGGGGATTTTTCCTGATCCTCCGTGGTATTGCTTTTGATCCCTTCAGCCAATTCTCCGCAAAAGACCGGTCTCGCTTTCCATACGACTGGTCGGACTTGTGTTTGATCCCGATATTTAACTCACGCTGCTGTATTCATTGGACCGGTACATGCGATCGCAAAGCGGCCCATATAAAAAACCTTTCTGTTGATAAAGGCTTTGGATATATTTGTCTAATACCGTTTAAGGGATTGGAATATGACGGAAAGCACTGAGCACTCAGATTTTGCCATCCCGCTGCCCTATGGGGCGATACTTCGAAACAGCGGAGTGCAGTTTGCCGTTTTCAGCCGGCACGCGACCGCCATGCGTGTTCTGCTGTATGATCGGGTCAACGATCCGGAGCCGAGCCGTGTAATCGAATTCGACGGCGATCTGAATCGGTGGGGCGATGTATGGAGCCTTTTTGTGCCGGGGATCCGGACGGGGCAGCTCTATCACTTCCAGGCGGATGGGCCGTTTGATCCTGCCCAGGGACACCGATTCGATTCAAGCGCCCGGTTGATCGATCCCTATGCCAAGGCTCTTGNNCGGCGAGGCTTGGATAAAACAATCATCTACGAAATGCACGTGCGAGGTTTTACACAGTCACCAACCAGCGGGATCCAGCCCGCAGGAGGATTTTTAAGTGTTGTAGATAAAATTCCCTATCTCCAGTCCCTGGGGATTACGGCTGTGGAACTTATGCCTGTTACAGAGTTCTCCACTCTCGATCGATTCGGCCGGAAACCGCATTGTACAAACTACTGGGGATACGATCCGCTTTCGTTCTTTGCCCCGCACCGGGGATACGCAGTCGACCCGGAGCCGGGCTCTCAGGTTCGGGAGTTCAAAGAGATGGTGCGCGAACTTCATAAAGCAGGCATCGAAGTCTTTCTGGATGTTGTTTTCAACCATACGGCGGAAGGGGACGAGAACGGTCCCGTACTCAGCTTTAAAGGATTGGGAAACCGGATTTATTACATGCTTGAAAGCGGGGGAAGCCGATACCGAAACTTCAGCGGATGCGGCAATACCATCAACGGCAATCACCCGGTCGTACGCGAGCTTATTTTTCATTGCCTGCGTTACTGGGTTCATAACTTTCACATTGACGGTTTCCGGTTCGACCTCGCATCCATATTGAGCCGCGGGCGTAATGGAGACCTTATCCCGAATCCGCCGGTTGTGGAATCGATCGCTGAAGATCCGCTGCTGGCCGACACCAAGATCATAGCCGAAGCCTGGGATGCCGCCGGAGCCTATCAGGTCGGCACGTTTGCCCATCTTTTGTCCACGGAATTTGCATCTCTGCGCTGGGCTGAATGGAACGGGCAATACCGGGATGAAGTCCGGCGATTCTGGCGCGGGGACGACCATGCCAAGGGATCGCTGGCAACCAGGCTGTCCGGCTCCAGCGATCTCTATCAACCCAGCGGGCGAAGACCGTATCACAGCATCAATTTCATAGCGTCGCACGATGGTTTCACCCTCAACGATCTTGTCAGTTACAACCTCAAGCACAACGAAGCCAACGGCGAGGAGAATCGAGACGGGGAAAACAATAATTACAGCTTCAATTACGGCGTTGAAGGACCGACCCGGAGAGTTGCGATCGAAAAGATTCGCCTGCTTCAAATTAAGAATATGCTGACGACGCTTTTCATAAGCCAGGGAGTGCCGATGCTGCTAATGGGGGATGAGTGCCGGCGTACCCAGTGCGGTAACAATAATGCCTACTGCCAGGATAACGATGTTTCATGGTTTAACTGGAAACTGGTGGAAAAACATGCGGGATTGTGGCGTTTCTGCCGGGAACTCATCCGATTTCGTCGAGAGGAACCGACGGTAAGGCAGACGAATTTTTTGCGGGGACTGCCGCACCGACAGAACGGATTGCCCGATGTCGCCTGGTATGGCGATTCAGGCGCCCCCGTCAACTGGAGCGTAGACGATGAGGGTGTTATCTGCATCCTTGCCGCTGTACCCCGCTCCGATCTTTCGGAAAAACCCAACCGGAACATCATGATGCTGTTTCACAACGCGGCCGAGCCGGGGGAGTTTTGTATTCCCCCGGAAGTCCGACGCCTGCGGTGGCGACTTTTTGTCGATACGGCCGCGGAGAGCCCTGGGGATATCTTCCCCTCGGGGGACGGTCCTCTCCTGGAACATGAATCCCTGATCCTTCAGGGGCGTTCAATGAAAGTGTATGTCGCCGGAGAGTAATCATGAAATAGCGCGTTATGTCCGATAGGCTTCCGTTTTAAATTCTACAAGAGGGTGCCGACTCTGGCGGATTCGGCGGATCGGGCGGTCCGCCTCCTGTACTCGATTCCGATCAGTAATGCAAATACGAGCCAGACCATTACCAGGCCGAAGCAGGTGAGTGCGAATTGCTTGGTCCCGAATGCCAGCCAGGTTGTGCCCGCGTACACCAGCACGGCCGAAAGAACGTCCCCCATGCGAACGAAAAAGGTGTCGATGGCCTGCTTGGCTTTGTATTTCTGTTCCCGGGTCGTGGGTAGAAACAATACCTGTCGGACTGTGTTCTGCAGGGAGTAGTCGGTGGAGTTTTCGGCGGTTTTCGCCCAGCGAATAATGCTCAGGACCGGGAAGAAGGCCATGATGAAATATCCCCCGAGTGCGATGAAGGGAAGAATGCAGAGCGCAATGCGCACCCCGAAGTATTTCAAAATCCTGGACACGATAAACATTTGCAGCAGAAGCCCGGTGATGTTCACAACGGTATAGAACTTTGCATAAAAATTGCCGATATATTTTTCCGTGTATTCCAGAAAATATTCTGCCCGAAGCGTCTCCGCATTCTTTCCTGAATCGGAATGTTCCGAAACATATTGATCCGCAAGGTTCCGGACTTCCTCTGCCGATACCAGTTCTTCCGCAGTTTGCTTCACGGTCCGGCCCAATATGTATTCTCCGGTAGTATTGACCCAGTTCAGAAACATTATCAGCAATGCGAGGAACAGGAGGTACTTTGTCCGGAACACCAATTTGAAGGCGCCGCCCTTTTTAAACGGGGCATCGTTATTTTCACGCCCAGGATAGTTATTTCCTGATGGTGTTTTTTTGACGCGGGACTCTACGATATTGGTGATTATAAGACTTGCGAACAGCACCACATCGGCTACAAGCAACAGCTGGTATACGCCAAGCGGTTCGATAAGAAAATCGGTAATAATTCCGCCCAGCACGGCACCCGTGGAGGCGCCGAAAGCGATGATTACAAAAATGCGCTTGCCGGCTTCGGGAGTGTACAGGTCGTTGGCAAAAGCCCAGAATTGGGCTGGAACCATCATGTTGAAGATGCCGATCCAGAGAAAAAAGATGACTCCCAGGGGGATTTTGACCAGGGCCAGGACATAAAAAAGAACAAGGCAGCCCACGAAGAATATCGTGACCGTATTGATCAGCTTGCGCCTCGGAAACCGGTTCGCCAGTACGGCGTACAACGGTACGGCGCCAAGGAACAGGATAGCCTGGCCGGCAGCCGCATAGCTTTTAATTTCTGCGCCCCCGCCGGCAAGGATCAGGGCTTCCCGGACAGGTTTCATGATGTAATAGGAAGTCAGGATCAGAAAAATATTCAGGAAAAGCAGAACAGCCTGGAATCCCTCTCCGCCTCTTACCTCGGCAAACAGGCTGAGAAATTTATCCAGGACGTTCTTTCCTCGTTCTATCCCCATTTCAAATCCTAAGGGTATTTGATCGGTCTGCTTTTATGATAGCAAGAATAAATACTTTAAAGGGATTATATTGTCATTGCTAAGATTGAATTATCAACCAGAAGTGGAAGCAGAACAATTTCTGCATAAAACTCCCTTGCATGGATGTATCAGGATTAGGAAAACGTTTTGAGGTATGGACAAAAATTTCAACGCTTTTGTTGACAAGAAGTAATCGGCCCTACCTAATAGGCACGGTTTTCCCCCATGTGTGGTGCTCTATTTGCGGGAGTATGGATGCGTCTTCAAGTATTTCTTTTCCCGTTCCGGGCTTCTTGTTTTCGACGGGGAACCGGAAACCCGGAAAGCCTCTGCCTGTTTTATTACTTTGAGAACGGATTAAAAGCGTACGATGATTCCTGCGTTCAACTCAAACTGGTGTGAGTAATTGGAGTCTGACAATACGTAACAGGTCCAGCCTGGCCAATAGGGGCTGCAATAGATGCCCTCGGGATCCGAGCTTACATATGTAGGCGTCCATCGGATGCCACCCTTGAATCCAAGATGGTCGCTAGTGTAGTACTTTATACCTCCACCCCATGTGGTGGAGAACTTTGTTGCGCCATCAACAGAAAACCCTTGGATTTTGCCCGGACCATAATGGGTCATGCCCAGGCCGCCGAATACAAAGGGTCTGAAAAATTCCCCCTCATCAAAAAAGTTATAAGTAAGAATGGCGTGGTAGTTGTCCACACTCATGTCGGTAAAATCCACGCCTTCCAGCCCTTGGACATCGGCCCGCAATTTGCTTTGTTCCCGACTCCAGTTGAAGCCGGCTGAAAACTGCTCGGTCAGGAAATAATCGAACCCTATACCGTAGGTAAAACCGCTGCTGGGACTGATCTTGGTAATCTCGCTGCCGAGATAGTCGACCGGATCGATATCCACACCTTCGCTGAAGGTGTAGCCTATCCTGCCGTTGAACTCATATTTGTAGTCTTGGGCGGTTACCCAGGAGCATGTCAGAATCATGCAAAAAACAACCAAAACAAAGAGCCTTCTATGCATCTAGAACTCCTTTTGAGCGTGATGGATTCATGAAAACACCTCTTAAAGCCTGAGGGTGACACATCCCGGGATTTCTATATCCGGGGCTTATTCATCGGTTCGAATAAGCATTCGCCCGGGACATTGCAGCTCATTCTTCCGAACCTATCCTTACCACGAACGGATAATACCATGTGTCCGGGTACCTAGGAACAGGTTAGTGAAAAATATGAAACATTCTCTGAAACAACTAAAGCATTGAAAAATAACAAGTTGTTAAAGAAATTTTAAAATATTCCAATTTGCCTTGGATATGGATACGGTCGTCCGGGGCTGAATCTCCCGAACTTCATGAACCGGTGGTATACTTACAGCGAGCAAAAGATAATGAATAAATCGCACCTAAACCTGCAACCGTAATGAAACGAATGTGAAATCCAATATTGCCATGACGATGCGCATTTTATATAAATCCATTTGAAGTCAAGGTTTTTCACTTCCCGTTGAGAAGAGTAAAAAATATGGATGATCGACACCGGGCATACGGTTCGAATTTATTTTAAGGATGAAATTAAAAAGAGAGGCTGGAACCATGAAAAGAATAGTGCCGCAAATATTACTGCTGTCGCTGACTACCATATCCTTAATCTTCCTGGCAGGTTGTGACAAGTCCAAACTGATACACAGCTGGGCTGATCCGGATGCAGGCAACTACCAGTTTTCCAAACCTATCGTTGTGGCAGTTATTGATGACGAACAGACGCGTGAAACTGCCGAAGAAGCTATTGTCAGAAACGTAAAACGAGTCCAGGCTTATCCGTCCTACATTGTGCTGCGCGAGGGAGAGTGGAAGGATGTGGAACGTACGAAAGAAAGATTGCGTGAGGATGGGTACGATGGAGCCATTGTTCTGCGGCTGCTTGAAATAGAAGACAAGATCGACTATGCCTCCGCTCCCTATCCAAACTATTATTATAGTTACTATGATTATTACAATTCGGCCTGGCTAGGGGCGGGTTATTCCAAAAGTTACATTCAAGAGGAGCGCATCATTAAATTGGAAACGACAATTTTCTCCATAACAGACGACAAGCTTCTATGGGTAGGGATCAGCGAAAGTAAGAATCCCGAGACTGTTTCCAGTTTGATCGATGAAATTGCGGAAGTTATCGGCAAGGAACTCCGGAAAAAAGGCCTCGTCAAGTAGGATTCAACAGATGCAAAGGCTTCCTCGCCAGACCTGCGCGGGTAGCGTAAGAATCATAATTAATTTTGTGATAAGAATTGAGCTGTTATAATTCCTCTCTCTGATAGGCTTATTGGGGGATTTACGCGTCGAAGCCAATAGGGATTGCCCCGATAGGGATTTTCGATACTATCTTGGCATGTTCCGGCAATCATTCCCTTCCCCGGATTCACCTCCCTGAGGTAACCGGCAAGGATTGCAAGAATAGAGGACCAGAATTATCTCCCCTTACGGTTTTTTATTTCGAATTATCTGCCCTTGATAATTAGAATTGGGCAGGCAGTTCATGCACATAAAGCAGATTTGTGAATTTTCGATATATACGGATCCTCTTATTTTCCGCATTCTGTTTGTGGCCTAATGTGTCGGCGGTTTCAGCAACAACTCGAACCGCTAACGAACAGGGTTCCTCCGGAATAGTCAAAGAGATACGGACGGACAGCCTGCACCGTACCAAGCGTGAAATAGTCATTCGCGAACTGGTGTCGAAAGTCGGGGAACCCCATTCGGAAATGAAAATCGATAAGGATATCGAGAGGCTCGATCGTTTAGGTATTTTCAGCGATGTCAAGATTGAACCGATACAGGAAACGGACGGAATAATCCTGGATATCCAGGTGAAGGAAACACTGCCTTATTTCCCCTCTCCCAGCTTTGACAGTAGTGATGAAAGCGGTTTCACCGCCGGTGTCAGTTTTAGAGCCCTCAACCTTCGTGGGCGGGATATTTCCATCGCTACTTCGGCAAAATTCGGCGAAGAAACTCACTTTAGGTTTCTTATTGAAAATCCATGGTTCTGGGGGAATCACGGTTCCTATCGGTTTGAGTATGATTATCGAGACCGATATAACTCATTGGATGAGTTCGAAGAAAACTCCAGCGATTTCCTGCTTCAAATGGGCAGCTATATGGGCGACAGGTGGCGGATCGGCGGACGTTTCGGATTGTACACCGTCAGGTCGGATACCGACGGCATAACGCTTTCTCCGGAAGGAAGGGATACCATTCCAACCCTGGCTTTTTACCTGGGATATGACAGCCGGGATTTCTGGACACTCCCCAAACGGGGATGGTGGAATGAATTTGAAGTCGCTAAAAGCGGGGGCTTTCTGGGCGGTTCCTCGGACTTCTGGAGTTTTACTCTCGATATCCGCCGGTACCAGCATTTGGTCGGGAGACACTCTCTGGCTTTTTATTCCCTGACCACCTATCGCACCGGAACTGTAGGGGAGAAAATCCCGATCCACCAGGATTTCCATCTGGGAGGCAGCAACACAATCCGCGGATGGGAATTAGATTCCCAGCATGGCAAGAGTCAATTCATTAATACGGCGGAGTATAGGTTTCTTTTAATGGAGCCCCGGGCTTTTGCCTTCAAAGGCGTAAACTTTTATCTGGGAATCCAACTGGCTGCATTCGGCGATTTTGGAATCGCATGGGACCGCAAAAGCCAGTTTGCGTTGAATAATTTCATTGACGGCTATGGATTCGGTTTGAGAGTTCTCGTCCCTTTCATCGATGTCGTTCGTTTTGATTTCGCATTTGGGGAATCCGGCCAGGGTATAAACCGTCACATTTCACTGGGCTGGAAAGCGCAGAAACAAAGATTGCGGGTTCGCTAGCGATCCCGTATTACGGGAAAAAGCCGGAATGCNNCCCCCATGGTTTTTTCCTTAGGAAGAATCTCCGACCGTAGGTCGGAGTTCTCCACTCCAAGCAAACGGGATCATGGTTCAAGCTCGGTTGAAAGTCAGAGAACAAAAATATCTGCAGTTTTGAAAGGTTCAGAAATATCGCGCTACTCGAGCCTGGCAGTGAATGGAAACCTTGGGTTTAACCAAGTTGTGTTGCGCGGCAACTTGATTAATCCCAAGCGTGTCTACTCCCAAGGATTCTTTTTACAACTCCATGCCACTTCCCGCTGCTTGATACACATTCAATCGACGGAAGGATTCTCTTCATGGCTGCGATGGATAGATCCGGTATTACGGTTAGGCGCAGTCTGATGCCGACCTACAATACCTTCGGCGCGTGGCTTTTGGGGATCGATTATTCTAAAGCCTGATCGGGCTTAAGCCCGATCCAGGCTTTTGCCAAAGCCGATTCTTTTGGGAGAAAATACCGGATTTCGATCGGTCTCAAGCCCTTGCCGACAAAAGCCGAGACCGGATCCTCCCAATTTTTTTCCCCGACGAACGCAATTTTTTCAATGTAACGGTCATTGTTTAAGAACGAAACATCTTCCCAGTTATCCGATTTGTCCCAACCCTGAAAACCCTCCAACATTAAAAGAAAGCGTGCCTTCCCCTTTTGCTGAATCTGAGAAAGAGCTGTTTTTTGTATTTGGTCCAATTCCGATTTCCTCAGTTGACCCGTTAAATGAAAGACCAATACGTTCCCTGAAGTTTTGAGCGGTTGACACGGCATATCCCACTCCCTGTTATCATATACGCAACGGTTGCAGGTCAATCCAAACGGCGTACATTGGTGATTTTCAGGTACTGATTGCCTAAACTCTCCAGTTCAAGATTGCCTTCATCGGTAATTTTAATTTTGGCTGCCGCTATAACCGCTCCCTGGCCGTTCCCGTCTTTGTCCAGCATCAATTCGATCAGACCGAAGGGATAGTCCGTGGAGCGTCCTCCACTATGGAGCTCAAGAAAAGACATCGGTCGTGCGGTAAACAATCTGATTATTGTACCCGTTTCACTTTTAATACTCCGAGCTACCGCGACATTTACGAAGCCTCCAGTTGTCGTAGTCCTTTTTGAGGTGACTATGCTGCCGACATCCCTTTTATACAATTCCTTCTGCAATGCATCCTGCCCTTTTTCTTTCAAGATCTTAAGAAGATCCAGGGCTTCCTCATTGCTTGTGAATTTCTTTATGTACATATCAATCCACGAAGAGGCTCCGCCGATCGATCCGCCTGTTCCTATTAACACGCCGGTATACTGAATTTCCTTTTTCTCATCTTTCTTGTCTTGAGCTGTGGCCGAAAGGGGAGACATTCCGCCTGCCAAAATCAAAAGAGCTGCAAATACTAGATTTCCCATATTCCCTCCTGAGAGCATTCATTCCCAAAAATCCATAATATGCATTATAGCAATATTATTGGTGCTTAAACCCGGAAACCAGGTTTTATAAATTTACAGAATACCGGCTTTATATAATGTCCTTTAATGTTATGATTCCAAAACCGCTGAATCCCGACCGTTCTCTTTGGCATCGAAGGTTGGATGCAATTCAAGGATTATCAGGTTTTTTCAATCGCGTTAATTATGATATTAGAATACCGATCATCTTACAGTCTTGTATAAACTGCCAGGAGAAGATCGATGATGAGGTATCTATCGATTGTGATTTTGTCCTTGTTGTTATTTTCTTGTAACGGCGGACCTAACACAACACCGGGAGGTTCCATTTTTGAAGTTGACGGTGTCCAGAAAAAGAAAGTGGAAGGTTTCGGCGGAGTCATCGCTGAAAAATCTTCGGCTCCGGTTAAAAACCGTGCGCATACCATCGAAACGCAAATCGATCTCAAAGGGGACGAGGAAGGCGTCTTTGTTGCATGCGGTGGCATGACCGGCGGGAACACGATGTTTATACGGGGCAACCGCCTGTATTACGACTACAACTTTCTCGACGGAGTGCACTGCGTCCTGAAATCGCTACGTTTGCCGGAAGGGAAGATTGACCTGCAGTTCAACTTTATCCGGGCCAAAGAGTTCGGCGGCAATGGGGAACTTTACGTCAACGGCGGGAAAGCAGACGAAGTCGAAATGCCGCAAATGCATATCAGTACCTACTCGTTGGCGGAAACCTTCGATATCGGTTATGATATGGAGACGCAGGTTTCGGATCTATACCGCGGGATCCTTAAGTTTAAGGGAGACCTTGACAGGGTCATTTTTACGGTTTCGGATGAGCACCCCGTACCCTCGCGAAAACTGCCGGCTGTTTATTACTGATTTTCATCCTTTGGCGGTGTTCCCGGCAAGGCGGCGTCGATCGGAGGACGCCGCTGTGCCCAACACTTATCTGGGTACAGGACCGATTAGCCCGAAGCGGAACAGAAGGGATATATAGGATTGTCAATGAATTTAAATAAGCTGGCGAATTATGCCGTTATCTTTATCGCGCTGGTGCTGCTGGCCGTGGTGATGAAAACATTCGAACAGGTTCTCAGGCCGCTGGCCATTGCCACTCTGCTGCTTTTCCTCTTTACACCTCTTGCCCAGTTTTCCAGGCGAAAAAAAATTCCGCCATGGATAACTTTCATCGGCCTTGCCACCATCTTTGTTCTGCTTCTGGGCCTGGGCAGTTCGTTTATCAGGATGGACAACCTGGATTTGGAAAATGCCATGCCGAAATTCCAACTAAAGATCAGCCAGGAAGGCGGGAGAATTCTGGCAACGGCGTCCAGGTTCGGATTTAACCCGGATGACTGGACGCCGGAGAAACTCGGCCGCTATATTACACAGGTCGCGATGAACTTACTGGGAACAATACGGACTGTTTTTTCCGAAACTCTGCTGGCTTTGATTTTGCTGATGTTTCTCATCCAATCCCGGCCTGTAATTTTCAGGGCCGTGGAACAGAAATACGGCAAAGAAAAGGTCCTCAAACTGGAAGACACACATAAAAAGATAGCGGAAGATATCGTCGCCTATTTCAGCACGAAAACCGCCATGAGCCTTGGAACCGCGCTCCTGTCGGGCGGAGTCCTGCTGCTGTTCCAGGCGAAATTCGTTTCGATATCGATGCTCGTCATCTTCATCCTGAATTTTATACCAATCATCGGATCGCTGATAGCAGTTGTTATTGTGCTGCTTTTGTACGGACTGACATTCGGAGTGTCCGGGACGCTGGTAGGGCTGGCCTTGGCGCTGACAGCGATTCAGGTACTGTTCGGCAGCATCCTGGAACCGAAAATTACGGGGAAACGTCTGAACATGTCGCCGATACTGATCATTATAAGCCTCTATGTATGGGGTTGGATCTGGGGAATTCTGGGAATGCTTCTGTCCGTTCCTTTAACTATCCTCATTATGATCGTATTAAAATACGTGGGGCCTGAAAAACAAGCGGAATCCCTGTGAAACTTCCTGTAAGTTACCTCTGATAGATCAATTTCCTTAAAGCCCGATCCGAAACGGTATTTATATGGATTGAGCCGGGATCGTAAATACAATACCATCATTTGACATCGGGATTTTATGACGTTTATGGTACAGGCTACCACTACAACCCCCGGGGGGCCACCGCCTGGGGCCCCGGCCAAATGCTGGGGATGCATGGCAGTTGGGANNTAGGAAGAAGCTCCGACCGTAGGTAGGAGCTTCTTCACTCCGGTTTTTCGACGGATCTGGATTCCTTTGCTGAATCGGCGATGTGCAGCCCCACCAGCCTTGCTATCATTACGGCCAGATAGATTTGCCCGATGATGGCTTCGATGATGGCGAGGATTCTGGCAGGAGCGGAGATTGGAGCTATGTCGCCATAACCCAGAGTGGTCAGTGTTACAAAGCTGAAGTAAATGGCTTCTTGATCGACATCCGCTCCCGGGGCGTCCAAGCCTATGCTCAGGGATCCCGGTACCGTGGTTTCCTGCAGGGCGAAAAACATTCCCCATGTGACGCCGATTAGCAGATAAACACAGATTGCGGCTGCCAGCCTGTCACGCGTCACTTTCCCATCCCGTATGACAAATGCTAAAATCAACAGGCAGGAATAGGCATAAAACAAGGCTGAAAAAATAAGTTCAAACGATTTCACCGACAGATAAAAGCCGTTATCTCCCCAAAATAAAGCCACGGCTCTCGCTGTGACGGAGGCTCCGAACAGGAATAATGCAATGTATAGATGGCGCTTTTTATCGCTGATCGCTATGAGACATGAGAAAAATAGTATGAGTTCCAGTAACTTGATAAAATTGGCGCTGAACCCAAAATGAACAAGAAATGAACGGACTACCAGGAAAATGAAAAGTGCAATCAGGAGAATCAGAAATCGTTCTTTTCGCATTGGAATCCCTTCAACCTATCGGATAAATAATAAGTTACTGCGGATGCGATGCGCCGTTTACCCTCTTCAGATATACTTTATGCAGGCTAGTCGGAAAAAAACTGTCTCGTACTGTCCACAAGTTCCTCCAGGGAATCTTTCGGGACACTATTCACAAAGGGCCCTACAGCCCAACCCAGACCGAACGGGATGTGCCGGGTCAGTGTCAACGATTGACATTCAATAAAGACGCCATCCTGTTGCGGTTCCACAAACCAGTAAGAATTCAGTCGCCACAGGAAACCGCTGTCCCGACCGACCGGAAGCTCACTCTCGCCCGGTTCGCCATAGTTCTCTACCTCCGTGATGCGCGTGCTGAGTACACGAATAAAATACCTGCCTTTCTTCAGCCTGGTAAGAACAGCTTGATGCTCTGTGTTCAGGACGACCGTAAGAACCTTTTTATATTTGAATTTCAAATAACCTTTGACAGTGTCGCCGCCTTTCCCCAATAGCTTCGAATCGATCACGGACGGATAGACGTTCTTGTGATTGTCATAATCAAGAAGGAGATTAATAACATCCTCAGCTTTGGTTCCGGAGATGAATGCCGAAACTCCCCAGACATGAATGATACCCTTTGGGATATCCACGTTTTTGTCGGGTTTGAATATGAGGATTTCCCCCCGGTGAACCTGGCTTTGTTTGTCCGAATCATGATTCTGGATCCAGAGAAACGGTTTCTCCCCCGATACTGCGGCATCGATATTTTTTTCGAATTTGCGAGTGTATTCCTCGAAAGCCTGAACGGTTTTCTGCTCTAGTTTGGTCTTTGGCTGAGCATGCGCAGTTGTTCCAATCAGGATGAAGGAATACAGAATAATTTTATGAAGAAAAAAATGACGGCGTACTATTCCTTTATGATGCGTCATAACGGGTTTACATCTCCAGGTATTGATAATAGATTCATCTGTTACGAAACAGCAACCGATTCCTATAATGATATCTCCCATCGGCGTACAGTACTAAATTGGTTATCAGGGTGTCCGGATCATAAAGGCCGTAATCTTCCAGAAATACTCCAATCTAAACCAGAACTGATAAAGCACGGCGGGGTCCTCTCCAACCAGGGCGAACCGGATCGCAGCGGCATCACAACTGCCTTATTTTTTTTGTTTCTTCCAGGGAGACTTTGCAGCCACAGGCTTCTCCCGGGGGATCGATGCCGATCTCGGAATATTATTGCATACAGTTATCACTAGCCGTGTATAAATATCCCGATCGGCGCGCGGCAAACATTGCTGTATCTAGCTGCAAAGAATGGCTATAT
>DKBB01000030.1 GCA_002451015.1 Acidobacteria bacterium UBA6911 | reverse complement strand
TGCCCTCAGATGTGACGATTTCATACTGGGCGTCACGATCCGGGATAAAATATTTGCCGACTCCCAGAAAAGCCATGACCTGATCCCGACGATTCAGAACGATACCGGTAGAAGAGAAATTCTGGACAAAGACAGGATCATATTCGTCGAGGAGCCGTTTCCTGAATTCCAGGACATCGCCCGCTCCACGAATTTCGAATGTCACATTCACACGGACCAGCGCATCATTCAAGGATTCAAGGGAAGACTGTGTGTAGGCGACACTCGCCATACAGACGGTAGAGACAAGGACCGCGAATGAAGAGAGAAAATCGGCAATACGAATTGAACGAATTGAAATCATACGTGCCATAAATGATTCAATGGCTGACATTTCTAATAAAGTACGCTTCCGGAGGCGGAGTCACCTGCATTTGGATCCTGTCCGGCAGTGGAATAATCACCGGAAGATTATCCGGGCCTATGGCCCGATATTCTCTGTATTTGGATTGATTCGTACTATAATCGAGAAACGGTCCTTCTTCAGAAACATTATCGGCGACGCCGTCCGCGTTGAGAATGGTATTTTCCCCAGGCGCTACCGTACTCGCCATAGAAGGAATCCGGTCTTGCTCGGTCCTGTCCGTAACGGGATTTTCGACTGCCTCGACATCCGCCCAACCGGAAGGTTGCGACGGATTGCGAGTCTCAAGGTTGCGCCAAAAAATAAATCCCAGCCCCAAGACAAGAACGACCGAAGCAGCGAACGCATATTGTCTCCAGGACGGCATATCAAAACCGAATACCAGGATTCGGCGAAACATCGGAAAGCGGCTGTGCTGTTTTCGCTTGCCAATCTCATTGAGTACGTTGGATTCGAAATTCCGAGGTGTTTTGACTTTAGGCATGCCGCGAACCAGCTGGCTCAAACGCTGGGCGCCGGCCATTTCACGACCGCACCGGATGCATTGCCGGGCGTGACGCTCCATCCCGAATCGGCCGGCAAAGTCCAGACTGTTTTCCAGGTAATCTTCCAGGTTCTTTTGAAATGTACGGCAGTTCATAATAACGCTTCCATTACGGGTCCCAGTCCTGAATAATTTCCCTCAAATTTCAAACGCCAGGCAAAGCAATTTTACATGTAGCGCTCCAGCTTTCTCTGAAGCAGTTCCCGCGCCCGGTGCAGGCGGGACTTTATCGTCCCGGCCGAGCAATTCAATATTGTCGAAATAGCCTCATAGGGCAATTCCTGGACTTCTCTCATAATAAAGGCTGTCCGGTATTTTTCAGGCAAAGACCGTATTGCTTCCTGCAGAACACGGCCGCTTTCCTTCCGCAATATTTCGTCTCCCGGGTTGGATCGATCATCCGCAATTTCAAATTCCGGAGTTCCTTCTTCCTCGGAGTTCCTTCTTCCCCAGATGTTTCGATGGAATACACGGCCGCGGCGTTTACGGTACCGCAACTCATCGATTGCAAGATTCGTGGCTATCCGGTAAATCCAGGTGGAAAACTGGTAGATGTTGCTGTATCGGTTTATATTCCGATACACTCTGAGAAATGTTTCCTGGCAAAGATCCACGGAGGTGTCGTAATCTCCGATAATCATATTGACATAGTTGGTTATTGCGTCCTTGTACTTGCCGACCAGCTGTTCGAACGCCGCGTCGTTTCCCGAAATAAAATCCCGTACCAGGCTGTTGTCTGTAATCCGCGTATCCTGAGAAATATCCCCTCCGATGGCAGGGAGTCCTATGGATTCTTCCCGGAGTTCTGAAGGCAATATTTTCTCCTCTTTCTGGAAACCCATGGGTTTCAGGCAATGTTTTTATAAATCGTTAAAATGCAATATTTTAGAACCATAAAGATTCTGATTTTCCACCGGCGCAGAGCCTCCTTTACAATCTCGCAGTGTTTATAGGACGTTAACAGGGGATGCCGGTTCCAATTTATTTGGCGTCCATCCAATTCTCTGCAACTTTCAGATCTACTTTGAGCGGCACTTCCAGGGTAGCGGCTCCTTCCATCTGCTCCCGCACCAGCGAGGATACCGTTTCCACCTCTGAGCCAGGCACTTCAAGTACCAGCTCATCATGGACCTGCAGTAAAATTTTAGACGAAAGCTGTTTTTGTTGCAAAGCTTTATGAACCCGGATCATGGCAATCTTGATGATATCCGCCGCAGTTCCCTGAATCGGGCTGTTTAAAGCAGTCCGCTCGGCAAATTGCCTCATATTATAGTCTTTACTGTGAATGTCCGGTATCGGGCGTATTCTTCCGAACAGAGTCCGCACCAGGCCCGTTTCCCGGACTTCCTCGAGGGTCGCATCGAGCCAGGTCCGCACTCCGCGATAACGCTGAAAATACGCATCGATAAAAGCCTGGGAGTCCTCCCTGGAAATACCCAGAGTTTGAGAAAGCCCGAATGCGGAAAGTCCGTAAATAATCCCGAAATTGATCACCTTGGCCCGCCGGCGGCATTCGGCGGGATTTCTCATTTCATTCTCGCTGAACACCTCACGCGCCGTTCTGTCGTGTATATCTTCTCCTGCCTGGAACGCATCCACAAGGACTTCATCTCCGGAAAGGTGGGCCAGTACGCGCAATTCCACCTGGGAATAATCGGCCGAAATCAGGACATTCCCCCTCTCGGCCACAAACGCTCTCCGGATCAGGCGTCCCGTTTCGGATCGGATCGGAATATTCTGTAAATTCGGATCGGAACTCGACAGTCGTCCTGTCGCGGCTCCGGTCTGGTTGAAGGATGTATGCACCCTTCCGGTTTGCGGATGAATCAGTGCCGGCAGGGCATCCACATAGGTGGACTTCAGCTTGGCAATCTGCCGGAACTCAAGAATCAGTTTCGGAAGCTCATATGTCCGGGCGAGTTCCTCCAGGACCGCCTGATCCGTGCTGTAGCTTCCCGTCTTGCGCGTTTTCTTTCGGATCGGCAAATTCAACTTCTCGAACAGGATGGTTCCGAGCTGCTTCGGCGAGTTGATATTGAATTCCTCTCCGGCAGCTTCGTGGATTCTCCCCGTCAGGTCGTGGATCTGCTTCTCCATTTCGGAAGACATCCGCTGCAGTATTCCGCGATCTACTTTGATGCCCGTATCTTCCATATCCGCCAAAACGGGAACCAGAGGACGCTCGATCTCCTCGTAAAGATTGCGCAGTTTCTGCTGGTCCAGGCGCGGTNNAGCTGATTCGGATCCGGGGGAAGCAATCCACTGTTTTCGATCTTCTCTTCGGGCAACGAAACATCCAGCAGGTCCATAGCCCAGCGCTTCATGGAATAATCCCCGTTATTCGGGGCCGTAAGGAAAGCCATCAGCATGGCATCTTCCGGAATCTCCGAAACCTGCATCTCGGAAGAGCGTTGGGAAAGCAGCCACAGTTTGGTGTCCCAGCAGATTTTCTTCTGAGCGCCGGCCTCCATCAGGCGGCGCCAGGCGTCTGTATCGGCTTTTTTACTGAAGTCGAACAATGCGGCATCCCCGGAATCGCCCAGGATGGCTCCGAACCTGGCGGTTTTTCGTCCGAGAGGAGCTTCGATGCAGCCAATCTGCACGTAGAGCCCCGATGCAGCGGTCAGGTTTTTCAGAATAGTTTCGGGCCCGGAATCCGAAAACCATTTTCCTTTGACCGGAGGACGCTTCTCCTCATCGTGGAATTCCCGTTTTAAAGAATTGAATTCCAGCTCCGAAAACAGTGCATAGGCGGATTTCCTATCAGGTTCTGACAGCACCAGGGATGAAAGGTCCAGGTGAATTGGAAGGTCTTTATGGATTGTGGCCAGTTCCCGGCTCATACGGATGAGATCCGCGTTGTCGCGCAGGCTTTCCCGATAAGACTTTCTTTTGATTTTGTCGGGATTCTCAAGCAGAGCTTCGATACTGCCGAATGTCTGAATCAGCTCTTTGGCGCCTTTTTCGCCGATGCCTGGAGCCCCCGGTATATTGTCCGATGCATCGCCCCATAAACCCAACAAATCAGTCACCTGCTCCGGACGAACACCCAGCTTTTCCTCAACCTTCGAGCGGTCCAGAATCAGGTTGTTTTTCATGGCGTCCAGGACGCATACCTGCCGCGAAACCAGCTGCAGCATATCCTTGTCGCTCGTCACAATCACCGTTTCCAGCCCCTGTTCGGACGCTTTTTTTGCAAGCGTCCCGATCACGTCATCCGCCTCGTATCCTTCGAATCCGATAACCGGAACATGAAACACCTCGCACACTTTTCTTATATACGGTATCTGCTGGACAAGATCCGGGGGCATCGGCTTGCGGGTTGCCTTGTACTGATCGTATTTCTCATGCCGCACGGTGGGTCCCTCCAGATCCAGGGCCACGCCGATATATTCCGGCTTCTGTTCCTGTATCAGTTTTCGCAGCATGGAGGTGAAGCCGAAAACGGCATTTGTAGGCATCCCGCTGGAGTTGCTCAGGCTACGTATCGCATAGAAAGCACGGTAGATATGAGACATGCCGTCTATAAGAAAAAGACGTTTGGAGCTCACAGGAATTCCTTCCCAATCAGAGAATAAAGATTGAAGATTCCAGATTGAAAATTAAAAAGTACAATTACTTGAATCACAAGTATCAAGCGACACTCAGTTTTTACGGAACGCGGCCAGGCTCCAGCTGTCGTTGCCTTCATCGTGGCACAGGATATACAGATTGTCGTCCCCTGCAAGGACTTTAAAGTATTGTTCGGAAGGACTATACCACTGATCTTCGATCTCACGGACTTCCAAAATCCTGTCCTGCAGGAAAAAGCGGACCGGGTATTGGTTCCCTTTATACCCGGCATAACATTCAACCTTCAGAATAGTCATGGCTTATCAGATTTATTCCCGGCACGAGGATGACAGGATTCGTAAATTTTTATCAGCTGTTCCACGGAAACATGGGTGTATTTCTGTGTTGTCGACAGGCTTTCATGCCCCAGAAGTTCCTGGATTGTGCGCAAATCGGCGCCGGCATTGAGCATATGGGTCGCAAAAGTATGGCGGAGCGTATGGGGATGCACTCTCAGTCGCTCGGCAAGCTGCCCGACATAGCGGTCGACAATATTCCACACGCTTCTCGCCGTCAGTCTTCCGCCGCGAATATTAAGAAATACGGCTTCCCCCTCGGGATGGCGCACATCCGAGCGGATAAACCTGTTCGCCCGCATGCGATTGCCCCGCACATTAAGATAAGTCTCCAGCGATTCTCTGGCCCGTTCGCCAAAAGGAACTATGCGCTCCTTGGATCCCTTGCCCAAAACACGCACAAGTCCTTCATCGAGACTGATGTCTCCAAGATTCAGCCCGACCAACTCGCCGACACGAATGCCGGCGGCGTACAACAGCTCCAGAATTGCACGGTCGCGCTTGCCAAGGTCTGTGCCAGTATCGGGAGATTCAACCAGACTCACAACGGAATCGATTGCGATGTAGTCCGGAAGCCGGCTTTCCCGCTTTGGAGATACAACGCTCCTGGCGGGATTGGTTCCGATCGCCTCCCGACTGGAAAGGAATTTCATGAAGGAACGGATGGATGCCAGTTTCCTGGCAACCGAGGATTTCTTGTTCCGCTTCTGGTAGAGCGTCCCGAGAAATTCCCGGATAGTCAGATTGTCTATCTGCTCCAGTTCGGGCTCCGGCCGTTGCTCGCCTTCCGGCGTATGTGTCAGGTATCGGACAAACTGTTGCAGATCGGATGCGTAGTTCCTTATCGTGTGGGACGAGGCGTTCCGCTGGAAACGCAGGTAGTCCAGATATTTCTCAATCCAGCCCGATAGTGTTCCATCCATGTTGAATTCCTGACCCGTTCCCGGTTTCCCGTTAAAAACCATAAACGGGAAACGAGATACTTGCAAATGCCATTCACACCCCTTTATGTGTATTGCCCTTTCAAACCTGATGTGGAGGGTTGCTTTATGTTTCAGTTCTTAATCAGTATCCAGGGATTGTATCCATTCTTCCATCCTCGCAATAGCCCGGTGCACCTGCAGCCTGCGCCGTTCCTTTTTGTCCCGGATCCGCTTTTTTAAGTCCCCGTCCGTTTCCAACAGCCCGAAAGTTATGTTGGCGGGCTGAAAACTCTTCAATCCTTCAAAGCTAATATAGTTCAGGAGGCTGCCGCAGGCGGTTTGCCTCGGCGGGGACACCGGCGTTTTACCCCTGGCTAGACGCCCGGCATTCATCCCGGCCAGAAGTCCCGTGGCAATGGACTCGATATATCCCTCCACTCCGCATATCTGCCCTGCAAAAAAGAGACAGGGATTTGTGCGGGTCTGGAGATTCGAATGAAGCAGGCGGGGCGAATGAATATAGGAATTCCTGTGTATCTGGCCGAATCGAATAAACTCGGCGTTCTCAAGCCCGGGAATCATCCTGAAAACCCGGGACTGATCCGGGTATTTCATGTGGTTCTGGAACCCGACCAGGTTATAGCAATCGGCCATCCGGTTCTCAAGCCGCAGTTGTACGGCAGCATAAGGGCGCTTCCCCGTAACAGGATCGATCAATCCCACAGGCTTCATGGGTCCGAACCGCAGCGTATCTATTCCTCTACGCGCCAGTTCTTCAATCGGCAGGCAGCTTTCGAAATAAACCGGCTTCTCGAATTCTTTCAGGGGTACGGATTCAGCATGGACAAGGGCATTGTAAAATCTAAGATATTCTTCCCGGGACAAGGCTGCGTTCAGGTAATCCTCTCCTCCTTTCCCGTAACGCGACGCAGAGAACAGCTTTGAACGATCCAGCGTCCCGGTATCGACAATGGGGGAAATCGCATCGTAGAAGTAAAGGTTCTGAGCCCCGGCAAAACGCACTATATCTTCAGACAGAGGCTGCGATGTCAACGGTCCTGTGGCTACGACGGTTATGCCGTGGGCGGGAAGGTTGCGGACTTCTTCGCGAACAACTTTGATCCGCGGGACCTTCAGAATTTCCTCCGTGATGCGGTGGCTGAACTGCGCCCGATCCACGGCCAGCGCATGCCCGGCAGGAATCCTTGTCTCGTCTGCTACACTCAGTAGCAGACTGCCCATTCGCCTCAGTTCCTGTTTGAGAAGAAACGGAGCCGTCCCCTCCTGCTCGGATTTGAGCGAGTTGCTGCAGACCAATTCGCCGAGCTTGTCGGTGGTATGAGCCGGCGTCTTCATACCGGGCCGCATTTCATACAGCGCTACATCCAGTCCCTGGCGGGCTATCTGCCAGGCAGCCTCCGATCCGGCCAGCCCTCCACCGATTACTTTGATGTCCGGCATCATTGGAAGATTCTAGTAGATAGTGGACTGGAGAACAACACCGCGTTAACAGATCTTAACCTTGCTTTCCTAACGATTGAATATTGAAGATTAAAATCAGCTAACGGGATCCCTGAAGTACTCATTATTGTTACAGGGTTTTAACAAGATGCGCCCGATCTTCTTTAAAGTGGATCCAAGAGCAAAACACAGGCTGCTTAGACATCCGGCGGGCAAAGTTCCATTCTTCTTGAGCAGGAATTAACGAGGATATTTGCCTGCGGCTTATCTGTTCACAACCATGAACATAGCAATGGCGAGGGAAAAAGCAATAACCGCCGCTATTACGACCAGGTACACAACGGTAAGAATTCCTATGTAACGCCAGAAAGATTTTTGATATTTCAGTGCTTTTTCAAGCGCCAGGGCGCTTGGGGTTGACTCCAGAGTTTTTATCGCCGATGCATAGCGGGACAGAAATATACCCGGTGGGACAAACAAAACCGCCATTACGAGGTATACCAATCCGAGAGTGAAACCGCCGCCAGGCAACTGGCTTAAGGTTTCATTCCCCCCACCAATCAGGTTCCCGGTTATCCCCACAAGAATTACCATCAAACCGCCGAGCAAAGTAAAGGCGGCACTGATAAACACCATGATGGATAGAAACCGTGCCCACGGTCTGGTCTGGTTGAGAAATTTTTGTCCGTTCGCCGTTAAAAGAACATCTTCAGGCCTTACCGTTCCGTCATCCAAAGGCGTTGCTTCTTCACTGCCCAATCTGTTGTCGGATACGGAATCTATTGAATTCTCGTCCATTTTCCCTCCCCGCAGTTCAGATGCCTGCTGGCAGCTGGTTTATCGACTAATCCCACAATATCGCGAATAATTGCTCTAATAATGGACTTATATATTACGCCTTGTAAACAACAAAACAATTACCACCAGGGGCGTACCTTGTGTTCGCCCTTTCCACATATCCAAGCAGCGTCCCTTAATGCTGCAGGAGCGAAATCAAGGTCCGACCCTGCTACCTCCTGCGATTCGGCCAGCGAAGAGACAGCACCTGTCGGGCTATCTCTTCAACAGCAAGATAGGAAACATCGACCGTATTCCATTTCTGTTTGTCCATGAGGCGGTTTGCATGATTGATTTCCTCTGCAACGGCTCTCTGGTCGACATAATTCCGTTCGCCACCCATTCCCAGATCGGGCATTCTCGCTTCCCGGACCCTTAAAAGACGCTGTACGTTGATTCGCAACCCGACCACGCGGTTCGGGGGTAACTTCAACAGTTGTGCCGGTGGATCCATCCCCGGCACCAGCGGCACATTCGCCGCGCGAACTCCCTGGAAGGCAAGATAGAAACAGGTCGAACTCTTGGAGGATCGGGACACCCCGGTAAGTACGACATCGGCCCGGTTCAGCTCGTGGATACGCTGTCCGTCGTCGTGTGTTAACACGTAATCGAAAGCGGTCATACGATCGTAATGGTCCCGTTCCTGATCGTAGAGCAAACCCGGAACCTCTCCCGGCGCTCTCTGAAACCGGCCGTGAAGAGCGGTGATTACGGGACCGAGCAGGTCTATTATCTCGATATTCCGTCCCATCGCCTGGTGCATTACCTTGCGCGTTTCAGCCCCGACCAGGGTAAAGAAGATGATCGCTCCCGACCTTTCAGCTTCATTGATGACCTTGCGAACCGCCTCCGGAGTCCTGATATTTCGCCGCCGCACGCACCGGTATTCCTCGCCTTCAAACTGCACCGCTGCAGCCTGTAGAACTCTGTAGGCGGTTTCAGCCCTCCCGTCGGAAACCAGGAATATTGTCGGCTTCTTCTTTCCGGCCATTGTAAATCCTCAGTAAGAAAGACCGCTTCGTTGCAAGTTTAAAGCTGCATGAAACACCACTATTCGGACCTTATGGAACAACATTTAAGACTTTCACTGCGCATATCAGGATCACCCCACCTTATACCACGGTTTTAGCAATAGCCGGAACAGTCTAGTCAATACGAATCGCTTGCGGGATGTATGATCCCGCAGATTTTAAGTTGAATTTTGTGCTATGTATCCCAAATAAGGTTTATTCTATTTTCAGTTGCACCGTTATCCTGAAAACAAAAAGGGAGGCAGGAGTGGAATATCGGCCATGGACGTGGAAAGTTCCCGAAAACAGCGGGGCATTGCAGCGCGATCTCACCAGACAGGATGCCTTTGAAAGAGTCAGCGGACAGGCGGTTTTTACCAGGGACATTTATCTTCCAGGTATGCTGTATGCGAAGATTCTTCTTTCGCCGTATGCACATGCCAGAATCGTGAGCATGGATACGAGCGAAGCCGAAGCATTGGTAGGCGTCAGGGATATATTAAAGTATGACGACCCGGACATCGCCTATGAAAACGGGATTCATCCCGGATTCGAGGTTTCCCGCAATTACAATCTGCTGACTCTGCCCGGAACAGCCGAATTCTATCAGCATCCCATGGGAGTTGTGATTGTTGCCGACAGTCAAGAAAGCAATAGGGTGGGACGAGAAATGGCACCCGCCCGGAACCAGGAAACTTGCCAATGGAAAGATGCATGGCATGGGTTTCATGCATGTGAATGAATGGCACTGGCACGCGCCGATCCCCGGAATTTCCTATGCCTGCCTGACCCTGCGCAACGGAAAGGTTGCTATTATTGCCGTACGCTGTGATATGGGAATCGATACAGAGTCCGGCGCGCGTTTGAGTGTCGCTTCCGAGATCGGACTCAAGTATGAAGACACCGTTATACAGGAACGGCGCTCCGACAACAGCAATTTCCATTTCTGGCAGCCGGGCGGATCCTTCGGAACCGGTTATATTACAACCCAACTGATCCTTGCCGCCAGAGAGCTGAAGCAGAAAATTCTGGAATACGCCGTAACACCGAAGCCGGGACTTTATACCAGTCCGCCGAGACCCTCACTTTTTCCCCACCTGAAATCCGAGGATCTGGATATCAAAGACAGCATGGTTTTTGAAAAGGCAAATCCGGATAACAGGAAAACGATTCGGGAAGTGGCCGATGCATTCTGGGCCCTGGATCCTCCGATTGTTCATCCGCCCGCCGGCACCTTGTACGGACTGACCGTTGATGGCAAGCCTCATCCCGAACTATATGCCATGGCCAGGCAAGCGCATTTTATAGAGATCGCAGTGGATACTGAGACCGGCATGGTTGACGTGATGCAGATCGTCTGCGTGAACGACGTGGGGCACTTATTCAATCCCAAAGGAGCGGAAGCCCAGCAATATGGGGGTGCCATTATGGGTTTGGGCAGGAGTGGCACCGAGGAGCATGTCTTTTGTCCGCACACCGGAGTTCCACTAAACTACGACCTGCTCGGATACCATATGGGTACGATGAACGACTATCCTCCCGCTCAATGCCTTATTAACGAGAGCCATTTGGGATACGCCGCCTATGGAGCCTATGGGGTAGGTGAGAATGTAGGCGCCAGTATGTCCGGGATTACGGTTTCTGCAATTTACAACGCAACCGGTAAGTGGATCCTGGATTACCCAACCACTCCCGACAAGGTCCTCAAGTCCCTGGGGCGTATATAAATATTATGCATGCAGTTTTTAGATTGCGCTTGCATGCGAAGCTTGCGCACTCCAAGAACGTTATAACTCCATTAGAGGTTATTTAGAAATCGGGAAGGTTGGCTGTTTCCAGGCAGTAACTATTTTGAACTGAGATAAACCGCTAGTATTCGGGGAAAGAGGCGATTCAGTTTCGAATGTCTTAAGGGATTCCTCCACATCTTTTTTCTTATCTTCCTTAAAAATTCCGCATCAAAGCGTTAAAAAAGGACACCCATGAAAAAGCCGGGAATACAATCTTCTGGATTCCGGCTTCCGGCTTTAAGACTACAACCTGAAATTTTCAATCTTTATCGATTATTTTGCGGATGCCTCCGGAAATTTGGTACCGAAATCCATCACTTTGGGCGCTTCTTCGTTCATTTCAATGCGGCCGTTGAACTCTCCGCCTTCCACCACGAGGAGTTTGTCGGTGCATACATCGCCTTCCACTCTGCCCTTTGACTGAATCTCGACAAGTTCCGAGGCTTTCAGATTTCCTTTCACTCTACCGCCGACGATGATCTTCTTGGCCAGGAGATCCCCCTGCACTTCGGCCGTTTCGCTCAGGATCAATTGATCCGCCTGAATTTTTCCCGTAACCGATCCATCTACACGCAGGAGTCCCTTAACCGCCAGTTCCCCTTTGAATTCGGACTGGGGACCAAATAAAGAATTCAGTTTATGCTCTTCTTTGCTGAACATCACGATTTCTCCGAAACATAATTGCGGGCGTCGACGGTTCTCCCGTTCTTCCAGACCTCGTAATGCACATGGGGACCCGTGGATTTACCGGTGGATCCGATATATCCGATAATCTCGCCTCTTTTCACCTTGTTTCCGATCTTTACCTTGTTCGATTTATTATGAGCATAAAGAGTGGAAAAACCGCATCCATGCTCAATAACCACAACGAATCCGCTTTTGTTCGTCCATCCCGAATAGCTTACGACACCGTCCGCCGTCGCACGGACCGGAGAACCAAGTTTGCTCGATATATCAATACCGGAATGGAAAGTCGCTTCGCCGCTGAAAGGATCTTTCCTTTTACCGTATTTGGAAGTAACACGGCCGGAAGCCGGATAGCCTTTCGGGGTTGCCACATAGATGTCTTTCTGGGTTCTCAGGTAGTCCTTGATTTCCTCAACCGAGTTGATCGTCTTCTTCAAATCGTCGACAAGGTCCGGGATCTCCAGGGACCCAATAAATGAGGTATCCACATTTTCAAGCACCTCGTCACTCGACTCCAGTGAGAAGAGCTGGCGGAATTCTGCTTCGACCGTCTTCAGGGCTGTCACTGTCGAATCCCACTGGTCGAACTGCTCCGAGTAAAACTCCACCTTTTCAACCATTGCATAATGCTTGGCCTTGTATTCCAATCCGTCGATCGCAAAATATAAAAGATACCCGCTGCCGACGGCGGCCAGCAACAAAGGGATTACTATCCCCGCAATGGGCACCTTCAGATTCATGGATCTGTGGTTGCCGTGGGGAACTACCATGATCGTTATGGAAGTGAACGCTTTTTCTAAAAAATGTGCCAACTTTTTCATATTAGCCCCATGGTTCGCTTCTTTATGTATATGGAGATGAAACCCACTTGCAGCTTTATTTTGCAACGGTTATCAGCGCTCCAATGATAACACTTTGTCGATAAAGTGTCGGTGACAGGGATCACCAATCCTTCGTTTAAATCCTTGCCTTTGATTTAATCCAAACCCAACATTATACTCTTNNGAAATTAGTGAGAAATAATTCGTGAATGCCGAAGAGTATAATGTTGGGTTTGGATTAAATCAAAGGCAACATTATACTCTTCGGCATTCACGAATTATTTCTCACTAATTTCGCGCAACAAACATCCGGCGAATCTCCCTGAGGATAAGCGAAAATATTGTCAGAACCAAACGATTTTTTGTCGGATTGGAGCAGAGAATTCTTCGTTATTTCCCGGAGAAAAATGGCCAAAGCTAGGATTTCATTACTCCAATGGCTTGACTGGGGAAGCGTTGGTCGGGGGTGGGGGTGTGGGCAGGAAATCCGTACCTTGCCTCATTGCGCTCAAATCTGTCCGACGGTTTTGGATTCCGTAACTTGAACGACGGAGAAGGCACAGACGGGTACCGGAGGTCCCGGCGTCCCGGAACCTCCATTGTCCCATAAGGATTAATTACATCTTGGCCACATTCTGGGCTTGGAAACCCTTTGGACCGGAAACTACATCGAATTCAACATTATCGCCTTCGTTTAGGGATTTAAAACCCTCTCCTACAATGGCGCTGTGATGCACAAAAACATCATCACCGGATTCGCGGCTGATAAAACCATAACCCTTTTCGTTGTTAAACCACTTAACGGTTCCTTGTTCTTTCATTGATTATCCTGATCTGATTTCCCCTTGTCGGGGGGGGTAATTTGTTAATTTTGGTTTCAGTAATCATCCGCTATTCCCGGCAAAAAAAAAGCCGCTTCATCCTTCAGGATTCTGCAGCACCTCCACCAACGAATTCTTACAAAAACCTGACTGAGTAGGCATTATAGCGTATTCGCGATTGGATGCCATAAAATTTTCTTGTTTTCCGCACAATGTTTTTAATCAAGGATCAGTCGTGAAGCTTTAAGATCCTCTCATTCTTAACTAAGGATATTGATTGGATTAAGAAGTCCCCGGAACGAATAAAATAATGGTATCCTGTTTTCACAAGGTAAATTGCTTGAAAAGATATAAAAAGAAGCTGCTGGCATTTTTGATAACAGGCATTGCACCCGAGCGTCTTGCACTCTGCATTGGTCTTGGAATCGCCCTCGGTCTGGTTCCCGCACTGGGCACCGCGACCTTGCTTTGCATGCTGGCTGCTTTCTTATTCCGCCTGAACCTTGCAGCAATTCAGCTCGTCAATGTTGCCGTCTACCCTCTTCAGATTGCCCTCCTGGTTCCCTTTATGCATGCAGGCGCATGGTTGTTCGGAAACGAGCCCCTACAACTGTCGTTTGAACAGATACAGGAGATGCTCGAGACCAACATCTGGGGGACCCTAACCGGGCTGTGGGTTAACACCCTGCAAGCCGTAGCTGTCTGGATCTTAATCGCCCCGGTTATTATCGGGCTGGTGGTTGCATTGCTCACCCCCCTGTTGCGTAAAATGGATATCGAAAGAAAAATTCCTGCTAACTGAGCTTTTTCAATTATCGCGTCCGGCCGGCCACCAGAGCTGTGTGTCCGTGTCGAATGAACGGAAAGTCGCGATCTTTGCCTGGGTCTCCGGCTGCAGCAGATAATCCAGAAAAGCCTCGGCACCGGCGGAATTCACACTCTGAATTTTATTCGGATTCACCATAATCGCTGCCATCACCCTCTGTAGAACCGGATCGGAGGAAACCATGATTTCCAGTTTCGAACCACTTTTGCGCTTATGCCGTAAAAATGGATAGGCACCCCAGAGGAAGTAGGCCTGTTTCTCTTCAGCCATTTTTACTACGTCCGCTTTTTCCAAACCGGGATCATAATACCAGTCTCCCTTGACGGGATCTCCGGCCGATTTCCACAAAAGGGTTTCAAGGTATTCCATTCCCTCAATGGAATTTACTACAAAGGGCGCCTTTACTTCCGCAATGCGACGGAAAGCGGAAGCGGTACTCGACAGCCCTCTAATCCCTGCCGGATCGTTTGCAGGACCCACTAAGGCCGCCTGGTTAGAAAAAACCATTCTTGGCCAGGTGCCGTAGCCGTCCAGGACAAACTTCTCGACTTCATCTCTGCCATAGTGGGAAATTACGATATCCGCTTTCCCGTCACGGGCTATTTCGTAAACATCACTGGAGCCCGTAACTTCAACTCGAAACTCCGTGTTCTTATGGAAATCTTCGGCCAGAAAATCAATGAGACCACTGTATTGGGGTGTATTTACAGTAGCCAGCCTTACGACACTGTTATTCGAGGTCTCGTTTTGAGCCGACCCGATCCGGCAGATACCCGAACATAGGATGACCAGCAAAGCGGTGCTTTCCAAAATCCGTTTCACTGTAATTCCCTCTCATTTAAATACTGGCGTGAAACACGGGGACACATCCGATAATCGTGTAGGATCAGGTAATATGTCCCCGTTTTTTTCATATTTACGCCAGTCTATTCCTTAAAATGTGCCACTGTCTGGGCAAGAATGAATTTCTGATTCGGACCCAGTTTCAGCGTTTTCGCAATCGCGTCCGCGTCGGCCATGGCTCGAAGTATGCAGGCCAGGTTTTCCGATGCACAGAAAAGATAGACGTTCTGGGCAATGGCCCCGACACCTGTAAACGACCAGGTCTCAGCGGTCGGGGCGATCTGGTCGCCGAATTTCGCCCTGTCGAAATCGGCCACATAAATAAGATTCAGAGGTGCTCCCGCTACAAAATCCTGCTGTCCGGCGACAGCGCGGACGTCTTCCTTGCCGAGCACTTTCAACTCATGTTTTTGAACGTCATAAAGAAAGAGCCCCTCGGCGGTTGTGAGGTAAATATCGATATTCTGCCAGTCGACGGCGGAAGGCGCCGTGCGTTTATTCGGAGGCCGGTTGATACCGTCCGCAGCCCAGAGAAGGTTGGAAATCATCTGTATCGAAAGCGCCGTATCGGGCCCGAAATTGCCCCGGGTGCTCTTTCTGAGGTTCAAAGCTTTCATCAAAGGCATACCGCCGTCCTTTTGTGGCGGCGGAAGCTTGATAATTTCCGGTTCCTGTGCCGAGGAAAATGAGGGACTCAGGCATATCACCAAGCCGATCATCAAACATGTAACAACTGCTATTTTCATAATCATTCTCCTTCATTCTGCGACGTGTGATTAAGTATCCGGTGTTTCTTTAAAGTAATGCCGTACAAAAATGCTCCTTGTGCCAAACGGAGCCGGTATGTCTTCTCGATAGTTAATTATTGTAACAGGCGGAAACCCCGTATAGGACAATTTTCAATCGATCCCGAAACATAATTATCAAAGCAGACACTTTTAACCGCAGAACATGACCGGAGCCGGTCCCGGCCATGCCGGGCTAATTGCAGAGCTGGGGTGTGAATTGCGTTAGAAGGTGTTCCGTTTGCGTTTTCGCTGCATAGTTTTTAACTGGAAACCCTGAAGGAAAACCTCTTCGCATAAATCCGCTCCGGATCCCCATAGCTCCCCCGGATCGGATTCTTGGATTGAAACAGGATGAAGATAAAATCGGTTATTTTGTTGCATGGGCCGGAGGTGACGGCCGACACAGAAATATTCCGACTTCAGGCGATAAAATACTCACAGGAAAACCTTAAATAAATACAAGGTTCTTAATGAATCAGCAGTTTTAAAGGCAAAGGAGAAAAATATGAAAATCCGGCACACAAAAGCTTTCGCGCTGGCTTTATGTTCGGTCCTGATGAGTTCAGCCTCGCTATCATTTTCAAAGCCGGATCCTAAAAACAATTCTAAGCTTTCAAACTCTTACGCCAAAACGAATGATTCCGGCGCTCGCATCGCCGTCGATATCTTTATCGGAAATGATCAGGATACCATTCGCCGGTATTTCCACGACCAAGCCGGCAGTCTACCTCCGGGTCTGGCAAAACGGGGCGGGGATCTGCCCCCGGGTCTTCAAAAACAGCTGAGGCGAAAAGGCCAGCTCCCGCCCGGACTGGCGAAGAAAGTGTTCGCGTTACCGGTTGAACTGGAACGCCAGCTGCCTCCTCTCAAGCCGGGATTAGTGCGCGGTGTCATTGAGGGTAGAGCTGTAATTTTCGACGCAAAAACCTCGGTTATTTTAGATATATTCTCGATTTTTTAAAGAAATCGGGTAACAATTAAATTCTGTACCGGCACTATAGGTGAATGCCGAGTTTCTGTATTCAAACGAAAGGGGGGGTTATGCGTTCAGCATTGATATGCTGCGGTATTCTTTTATTGTTGAGCATGCCGTTGATGGCTCAGGAAAAGGAGAATGAAAGGCTTGAAAANNCCATAAGCTGCAGGACGGGAAAGGATTTTACCGGTCCCTGGAGCGCTCCGGCGATGTTCGCTCTCGAAGCAGCCAGCTTCGGCTTCCAGCTTGGCGGACAGGCAACCGATTTCCTGCTGCTTGTCATGAATCACAAGGGAGCGGAATCCGTCCTGGGCAGCAAGGTTAAGCTTGGCGCAGACGCCTCCGCAGCAGCCGGTCCCAAGGGGCGGAATGCAGCAGCAGCGACCGATATTGTTATGAAGGCGGAAATTTTATCCTATTCTAGAGCCAAAGGTCTCTTCGCGGGCGTATCACTTGAGGGGTCCACCCTGAGGTCCGATGGAGGCGCCAACGAAAATCTATACGGCCGCGAACTCAGCGCCCGTGATATCGTCCGCAACGGGGCGGTTCAGACTCCGGAAGCGGGAAAGAAATTGATCGACACCCTGAATCGTAAATCCCCCAAAAACCTTAGCCAATAAAGGGACCTTGATAAACCTGCACGAAAATTTTCCATCCTAGAACCCGGGACCTAGGATATTTGCTACGGTGAGTTGAGGACGATGATGTCCTAGGAAGTAAAAATACGGATCTTTAAAACAAAGAATAGAAGGGGCGAATCCTGTGTTCGCCCCCATCCGGCCTCGTCAAAATTGCAAGCGAGAACCTTGTGTTTCACCTTTACCGCATCCTCTAAAGGCCACTGCAATTAACCTTAAATCTGACCTATTTTTCCGCTTTCCTTGTTCTTCCAATAGCCGCGTGCCTGCAACGGCCAGTTAAACTGGATAGCCCCGGGGCACGGACAATCGACCGCGCAGGTGCCGCAATACCAGCATTCTTCAGGATGCAGGATGATCGGGGGTTGCCCTTCTTCGGGATGCGGTATATACACGTCTATCGGGCACACTTCGACGCAAATATTGCACCCGGTGCAGCAATCCGGATCGAAAACAACCGGCTGGTTCGGCGTTTGGACATTGGGTAGAGCAAATAATTCCTTCTTGGCCACATTCCCCTCCGAATCTATTCTTTAGACATATTTTGAGCTGGATCGGTTACTTCCCCCGATACACGCCTTCATAGTCCTTGTTGTGCGCATCATACTGTTGCTTCATATCGCCCCAGAATTCCGGGGGCAGCTCGCCAATTTTGACTTTGTCGTTCTCCAGCTTAATGGTAAGAAATTTGTTCCATTCCGGAGGATCGACATCGGGGTAATCTATTCGCTGGAATTGAAGCGGCATGCTGCTGGCCTTCCGGGCCTGCGAAGCCTGAATGATNNGGCGATGCCCGCGTGCAGCTCTTTCCACTCGATGCCGCTAGTGCGCCGGACCGGAGCGTATACCCTGTCCTTTATGATTTCGATCTGATCCCGCGACACACTGGGTCCAGCGATCTCCCGGGCATAGGCGACCGCTTTACGTCCGGCGTACCTGCCGGTCGCGGCTGCATAACTGTGATCCTCAGGGGCGAACATCTGGGTTCCGGCGGCGTACAGCCCGTCGAGAGTCGTTTTCAGATTCCAGTCCACCAGCAGGCCCCCTCCGTATCCCGCCTCGCGCCACTGCGGCAGGCTCTGCCCCTCGATAAACTTGTAACTCTGGAGCATGTCCTTCCTTGTATCGAAACCCGCCTCATTGAAGGTCTTGATAATGATTTTAGTGGTGGCTTCTTCCCCCAGCATCAGCTTCCAGGTCGCATCCTGTTCGACATTCGCCATGGAAGGAAAGTCTGCGTAGAAAGGCAAGGCGTACTCGCCTTTCAGGATGCCTTCGCGGATTTTCTCTTCGACACCGGGCGCGGGAACCATGGCTCCGGCATCCACCCAGCCCTGGATGGGATAAGGCAGACGCTTTCCATTGGCGTCGACTAGGGGGACGTTTTCATAGCTGGCATCCCCGCCCCCGGTATACCACTTATGCTTGTGGCCCGTGGCAATCCGCACGACGCCGCCGGCTTCCATCTTGGTCAGCTCGGCTCCCGCCCTGAAAGCCATGACCGTACCGTCACCCGAAATCGCCCGGGAATGCATATTGGAAAATCCGCACAACTCCATGCTCATGAACCAGATGGATCCGGCTCCGGCCGTGGACAGGATAGTGGCTTTGGATTTGAAAATGACAAACTGGCCCGTTCTTGTGTTCAGGCCGGTAGCCCCGATCACCCGCTCTCCCTGTATTCCGTTTTCCGTAAGCAGGCCGGTTCCCATTACCCGGTCGAAAATTTTGACCCCCAGGCGTTGGCATTCCTTTTTCAGGGCTGGCTTGAAGGTGCTGCCCCAGACCCGGATAACGACATTATTTCTTGTTTCCGGCGGGTTGAAATTCGGCTCCCCCATATGGGGATCGGGAAAATAGCTGTGGATCGTACCGTAACGCGGAGAAATCATGAATTTTGTCTTGTCGTCCCTGCCTTCCACGCCGACATATTCATCCTCCGTATCCCGGATTTTGCCTCCCATCTGCTCCATTTCAAGCAGGGTGTCGAAATCCTCCCGGCACTGGATNNCCTCCGGAACCGCTACGAACAGTGTCACTCTTTTCCACAAGCGCCACTCTCATTCCCTGTCTGGCGGCGCTGATGGCTGCCCAGCAGCCGGCGATACCCCCTCCAATCACAAGGATATCGGTATCAATCTCCTGTTCCTCTTCGAATCGGATAGGGTACGGCCAACTCGGTGGCTGCCCTTCCTCTTTTAGGTAATCATGCCACGTAGTCATATTCACGACCTCCTTAATGAACAGAGGGGTTCTGGAGCGCATTTCTCAGGAAGTTACTCTTGTTTCGGTAAATCCTTTGAAAAACACGGGCTAATGAAACGGATCATATGGAACTGTTTTTTTCGAGTCAAGCAATAAACAGGTAGGGCGAATCTTATGTTCATCTTTTGAGAAAACAGGCGTCAGGAGTCCTAATAAACGATGATAATCCAAATTCTAAACCTCTAGAGCCTTGGAGGAATTGAGGGAGGAAGGCTGGACGTTCAGCAACCCTTAACCGGATGAGCCTTCAGAAATATTTTATGGGTATGCTATGAGTCAAGTAATAAATTAAATGAAAAAGGATTCCGTTCGAAAAACTAAAATTACCTGGAACCTTTGTTTACAAACGGAATCAATAGTTCACAGCCTCAATCCATTGTGGGCAGGAATATAGTCCAGAAGTTGGAAGTCGGTGCGAACTGATTCCCATGCTTCACCGCGCTGTGCGATGAGTGATTCTCTGATGGGACCGAGACGGCTATCAGCATCAGCCAGATATTTGATCTTGCGCGGATTGATTCCCATCAGCCGGGCACAAGTGGCGTCCGTAGCCGGAAGGTTTCTTCCCATGACGATGAGTCCCGCCTGCTTAGCGGTTCCCATGATCGGTCCATCGCCTTCCATGCCCACAATGCCGTCCACGATTGCGAAATGAGGGCGCAGCGTGGCGTTGATATCAATGATCGATTCAACGATGCCTACATGGTGAAGTACGTTCTTAGGCCAGCCGTAAAACGATCCGGGCAATGTGCCAAAGAGATTTTTCATTGACATCGTTGCTCCTACCCAGTGATGCGTCTTGAGCTTTGGCACGGAGACAATCCAGTCGGCTTGTTTGAGCGTTTTGGGTATTGCGAAGGTTTTTAGATTAGTCTTGCCTCCGGTATTGGGGATAGTGATCCAATCGTCGTAATTGAGATCCACGAAGGTGATTTTGGGATTATTGAGAATGGTGGCATAGCCCGATTCTTCAAGGATCCTGTACGTATCCCGGCAGTGACCGGCGCCTTCGGCAACGATGATTCTGTCGGCTCCCAGTTTCAAAAAGGCTTCTGCGGCGGCAAAGACAACCACAGGGTTGGTAACAATATGTTCGGCGCTGCGGTGAGGTTCGACTATGTTGGCTTTGAGTACAATGCATTTATCGCGGATTTCTTGAGGCAATACCTTCAGCTCGCGGAAACCGGACAGGATCAATCCGGCAAGATCATCCGTGTAACTGGCTGCTTTGGCAATGAAGGTTTCGGCTTTGAGTCTTGGAGCGCTGCAACCATAAAAATAGACTCCGCACGCAATCCCAAGGGGGGTAGCGGCTATTGTTTGTAAGAAGCGTCTTCGGGTGTATCGCGAATGATGCATTCGATTAATTTCCTGTGGTTCGCTGCTTCAGAGGTTTTGCCTCAAAGATCCGCGATAGCCCTTCATTTTGGTATCGTTTTCGATGGTTTCATACTTCTCTGAAGTCGCCTTGGCATATATATGCCAGGGCAAGAATGGACAATAGGGTCGTACCGTATGGTCCGTATTTTGTTTGTTTTTTTAAAGTTTCTTCTATCCAGGCAAGTCCGTCGGGCGGAAATTCTCCCCATGCACCTAATGCGAAAAGAGCCCAGGCAAGCGACAGAGGCGTGCGGGAATGCTCTACTTCCATCTGCATGTAGCGAAGGCTGACGCTGACTTTTTCCTTGGACACATGTCCGGCAAGGGCGGTGAGCGCCATGCCAGTGGCATCTACAAAGGGACGCAATTCTTTGCCGTAAACGAAAGTGTTTCCGTAATTCCATCCGCCGTGAGGCAGTTGGCGGTTCATGAGCAGGTTCAGGCCGTCGCGAAATCTCTCGTGCTCGCTGTGCCCTGTAATCTCAAGCGCCAGAAGGGCCATGGCCGTGGGATCGACAAACGAATGCATTCCGCCATTCCAGGCCCAGCCTTTGATTGAAGTGTCATGGCCAAGCGGGGATTTAGGATTATATCGCCAGTATGTCCCGTTTGTTTCGATCAGAAATTTCAACGCCCTGTCTCTTGCCTGATCAAATTGGCTGGCGCCGTGCCAGGCCAGAACAGCAATGGTTGTTGGCCAAAAGGCATCGGGTGAGCCAGGCAAAGCGATACGACCGTCTTTAAGCTGGCTTGTGGCAAGGATTGACCTTCCGGAGTCTGTATAGGAAACAGGGTCTCCATTCCTTGCTAGAGCCAATACGGCCCAGGCTGTGGAATCCGGGCGATAGAGTCCGTGGAGGTTTTCGGAGAAACCGCCTGTTGAAAGGCGTCTTTCGTTGATTTGTTTAATGCAAAAGTCAATCTCTGCGTGCTCCGTAATTGCCTCCACTCACATAAAAATACCGTTCCCGATCCAAACATGAGCCGCTGAAAAGCTTAACGGAATTTCTTGGGGAAAGCTTTACGTTTTCTATGTGGGTTGGCCATCAGTCCAGATGCCTCGCGGCCAAGCAGGCATTAACAAAGTTGTCGGGGCTTATATTAATAAATTAGAAAGCAACTCTTTCATAATTAATTATATTTACTATAGGATTTAGATTTAGATAATGCCTAGCTATGGTATAAGATAAATGATGAATTATTAATTTTTGAAAATACTAAAGTATTATCCCCTCGCTTTTTAACTGCGTAAATCAAACTCCTAACTTCAACTACCGCGCCAATGCTTGTTCTGTAAAAGTATTTTCTATTTCAAGTTACGGATAAGGGAGATATGAAAGGCAGCGACCGCGAAAGCATTGGCGACGTTTACCGAGTTCTTAATTCCTGACATCGGAAGATGAACAAAACCATCGCACGCTTTCATCACATCTTCCGTGATTCCGTATTCCTCGTTGCCCAGAACAACGATGCCCTTCTCCGGCCACGGGTATTCGGCATAGCCGAACGAATCGGGGATGGTCTCGATTCCGATAATGGTGTACGCCTCGTCTTTTGCCCGGATCAAAGCCTTCCCCAGGTCCTTGTGCTTTGTCTGCGGGATCCATTCGGCACAACCCATCGCCGTCTTCCGGACCTGCCCGGTTTCTTTCCCCGGCGTCCCGGACGACAGCATTACCGACTCGAAACCCACGGCGTCCACAACCCGGATTATGGATCCGACATTGAACGCGCTACGCATATGGTCTATAGCCACCCTGTAGGGCAGGCAGGGATTCCATGGCCCTTCAGGTTTGCGGTCTCCCGTTGCAACCCTGGGCAGAAAGTTTGCTTCCGCCAATCCTTTCCCCGATTTTATCCGGTGTTCATGGAAATAGTCCGAGACGAATTCGAGCCACTTTCTGTAGCTCCGCGGTTTCCTTATCGAAGAAGTCGGCTCGTTGAGCCAGGATCGGATACTCAAATATTTACCAAAGAATCTATCCAGACTTTTGTCGTTGAAGCGCTTGTTCAGCAGTTCTTCGTAGTTTTTCTGCAGCCAGGTCGCGATCCACTTATGGCCCCTGGCTGGAGGGAGTGCGGTAAACCGTTTTTGTGAAAAGGGAAAGCTCTCCATTGAATCAGGCTTCCAAATCAGAAATGAATTCGAGGAAAAATTCAGTGCCTTACGGTCTGTCCGAGATTGGTGAACTCGTCCGTGGGTTCGTAGTCGTATTCCGGGTACTCGTAGAGCGGGATTCTCGGCTCCGTCTCCCCGATGGAGTATCCCCANNGCTCCATCGCCGGGCTGTGATTTCTCGTGTGGTCCAGCTCGAATTCGAGGACTCTCCGCCCGTACCGGGTAATACCGATGGTCCGGAACGTCAGGCTCTTGCCGACGCCGGGAAGGTTCAGGACGTTCCGGTCGGAACCGAGAAATGGAAGCTTCGACCGCTTCAGCAGGCTGGCAATGTTGTCGGTCAGCATCTCGGCGTTGCCGGGAAATTCCCTGATTTCGTCATAGTATTTCGGATCGATGGTCCCGATCACCTTCTCTTCCATCTGCTCCTGGACCGCCCGCTCGTTGGTGGCAAAATTGAAGTAGTTCTCCATGTAGCCCTTCACGCTGAAGGTGTAATAGTTGAGTATCCCTATTTCGTTCAGAACTTTCCGGAGCTTTGAAGCATGGCCGCGGCGCGACGCTGCGGAGCTGAAAACATGCTGGTTGGTGACCGTCCATCCCGCTTCATTCAACCGTTTCACGGCGTCCCTGGCCTCGGGCGTCACTTCCATGGGCGATTCGAAATGTGTCTGGATGATAAACTGCTGGACGCCTATTTCGGACGCTTTGCTCTTGAAATCGCCCAATATCCGGGCCAACTCGGGCGTGACACGCTGTGGAAGATAAACCGGGAGTCTTGTCCCCAGCCGCACCCTGACCATTTCCGCATATTTTTTTCCCGGCGCCCGTTTTTCATTTGCGGCCTTTTTATTCAAGGCCATCTGATAAACTCCGTCCAGTATCCTTAAGAGCGAACTGTCGGAACTCATCAGGGCGTCCCCCCCGGTAATCAGGATGTCGCGTAACTGGGAATCCCGCTCAAAGTAATTTAAAAGTTCCTTCAGTTTCTGGTCCCAGGTCTGTTTCGGCTTCAGCTTATCGAGATTAAAATTGAGGTTTCCGCGCTGGAAATCGTACATGCGCTGGCAGGATGCACACAGCCCCCCGCAGGCCCTTCCCATGGTATCGGGAATTAAGATTGCCACCTCCGGGTATCGCCGGTGGATGTTATGTTCGTTCGGGAGGATCCATCCGGCCGCGTTGGGCTTTCCGGGCTCTACCCGGTCCTCCTTTTCCCAGGCGACAATATGGCCGTATTCATCGATCAACTGCTGGCTGTAAACGACATAATAACGGATGGCCAGGTCCGCACCGACCGCGAAATAGGGCACCCGCACGTGAAGCAGGGACAGGTAATACGGATTGACAAAAAACGGGATCCCTTTCTTTTCGGCATCATAGAGCACCTTCATGCTATCCGGATCGAGTGAATTTCCCAGGAACTCGTTCAGTAAATCAGCCGATCGCACAGCAAACCTGAGGTGGAAGAGCCGGTCATCCCACCACTCGAGGGTACGGAGGTACTTTTGCTCCTGGGACATACCGGGATCGAAAAAGAATTTGCTGTCTTTAATCTCCCCTTTATCGATTTTGTCGATAATTATCTTCAGAATCCGTTCCCGGTTTTCTTCACGCAGCTTGATAATGCGCGGATCGAGCCCCGAAGGCCAGCGATCCATCCATTCTTCCACCTTCTCTTTTGTGGGAAAATCCCTTGTATATTCGCCCGAAAACTGGCGGAAGAGCATCAGCATGTCCTGAAAGAAATAGGGCTTCGCCCCGCCGGTTCCGTGCGTCACCGCCAGCCAGATCAGGTGGATGGGATTGCTGATCGCCATCTCTCCACGCAAGTTCTGATCGTCGAATTCCCTTCCCGCGTTGTCGACATAATCCAATAGGCGAATGGCGGCAAAATCCTTCCACGTTATTTTTTCGAAGGCTTCCCTGCCGTACACTTCACGCTTATAAAATTTGTATGCATCCGGATGTACTTTTATTTCTCCCAATACCCAGTTCCTGACACCGACCAGCGCCTCGGTCTCATTACGGGCATTGCGCATGATTTCCTCAAGCGTGGGATTCTCCCGCAACAGCTGCCGGAGCAGCATATGGGATTTGACCGTAATTGCGATTCGATCGAGTTCGTGGGTTTTTGTTTCCATGATTAGTTAAAGCATAAACCAGATGCCAATTCGGTTAAAGCGATTACTGCGTCGTGGCACGTTAATCGTTGGAGCGTTCAACGTTGAGAGTTGCAGCTACGGCGATGGAAATACTCGAATTGAGGGGATAATGGGGGGTAGGTCTACGAATATCGTTATCACATTTTATACCGTCATATTTTTACGTTCGATTTGTTTCTATGACTCGATCTCATGGGTCTCCTCAAAAGCTTTCAGTTTCCTCAAATTTTTCAACAGAATCATTCGATACAGGCGCAATGGGCGCTTTTTTACGACGGTTGATATCTCGGATAATAGGTTCCAGCCTTTCAGGCAGCAGGTTCACTCCGCGTGAAGGCATCAGTTCATTCTTCTCCAGGTATTCTTCGGCACCCTCCTGGATCAATTTTTTACGATTTTTTTCAGAGAGACTGCTGACAATGACGACTGGAATTTCAGAAGTTGCCGGGGCTTTCTTCAGCTGATACAAAACTTCCGGCCCGTTAATTTTAGGTATGATCATATCCAGGAGTATCAGATCGGGCGATAATTCCTGCGCCATTTGAAGTGCAGCTTCTCCATCCTCTGCACACACCACTTCATAGCCCGCCTTCAGGAGTGCCGCCTGATTTTCCCGTCGAATCATTCTGCTGTCTTCAACTAAAAGAATTCTCACGGTTGTCTCCATTCTTCTGAATTTTGATATCGACATGCGCAGCCACATGCATTAGCGTGATTGAAGAATGGTTCCTTCGGACATAAATTAGTAATGAAATATTTTTAATGGACAATCCTGCTGATTGCCGGTCTTTATTTAGGGCACAGGCTCGCTCATTGGGCCGAGATGAGAGGCTGGATTTTCTATCGCCACAAACGGGCAGGCGGTGGCTCGATGGGGAATGCTTTACTTGAATTACAGGCACCCCTCGAACCATCCAAGCGTCACATAATAGATGAACGCTTGAAAAAGGATCCCGACATACAGTACTCAGGCGACAAACCGGAGTCAGGATTTTCCCAAGATCCAATGGAAAAACAGAAATAAATTTTCCTGTTTCAATAAGTCCCATCCCCATCCCATTGCTCAAGAATATTTTCAAAATATCCATTATTTGTACATCCAACCTGCATTTTTTACTCGTCAGGCTAAAGGCATGAGATCTATTAATGCCAATATATCTTTTGTTTGCAACATTTGTCGAGTCTTCCTTTTCCGGCATATAAGTTGCAATTTGAAAGACATATCGCTCAAATGAAAAAGGGAGACAGTCATGAAAAAACAGGTGATGGGACACATCGGGATTGCTGTTTTGATAATCGGTCTGATGACATGTTTCACCATGGGAATGCAGATATTGCAAAGGGAAATTCATTGGATCGAAAATATGTGCCGGATCATTTAACAAAAAAGCTGTGGAAATGATCGATCCACTTGTGAAAGGAGCGGATCAATGATCAGACACGGATTGGAACATGCTATGTTTGTATTATTGTTTATCGGACTGGTACCCTAAGTTCTGACACCCAAACAATTGAGATACTCAGGAACCTATCGAAGCAAACTCCAATACCGCTCGAGCAATTTGAGGATCCCCAGGATTAATGCTATTTTCTTGGTTTGACAGGCGTTTCTTGGGAATATTTCCCCGTTGACACAGATTCATCCGCAATAGCGCCTGCATTTCAAACTGCTGCTACTTTGGGCGGGGGCCGTAATGGGGCAGCGGCAGGCCGAACTCATAAGCCCCGAGATCGGGGGCGCTTCCCCGGAATCCATCCGTAATATTCGGCAGTTCAATACCGGCGTCAATGGCTGCCATGTTCTCGCGCAGCCGAAGGTCCACCGAATCCACGGAGACAACCCGCGTAGGGTCGTTGAAATCAGGTTTAGGAGCGTTGACAAAGATGTCGTAGTCGACAAGGCGGCTGTGGAGATCCTGCCCCGTCGCCTCCGCATAAGCTTCCAGCGTGGGGAACACCCTTTGAGTGAGTGCGACGGCAGCGTTCCGCTCCGGATCGCGGCGTTCCGGGTAAAAATTCCGCACCTCTTCAAACGGGGGAGAATTCCAGGCGAAAGCCTCCTCCGACTCCGGATTGGGGCGAAACCCGTTATAGTCGGAAGAACTGTAGTTGGTAAAGGTATCCACCGAAAGGATCCGCGGCGTGGTGCCCTGACCCAGAAGCAGATTGTTGCGCAGATGCAGATTGGACATTGGCGTAAGTTGCCGGAACTCGCCGACGTAGGTATTGTTCAGGTAATAGACGCCGGACGGCTCGCCGTGCACCTTGACCGGCCCCCACCATGCGTTGTAGACCACGTTGCGGATGAAGTACACCGGACCGCCCAGCACAGGCTGAGGACTCATCGCCCCAAGCGGAGCATTGAAACACCGGTTGCGAAGAACACGCACATTGCGAACGGATCCATCCGCCTCGAAACAATTGTCGTGAACGACTGAAACATCGTTGTTATAGATGTCGATGGCGACCGGAAGGCGATCGGGAGGCGTGTCGGGCCAGTCGTCCGGCATACCGTAGGTCGCGTGATCAATTCCATCATGAAATCCGCGCACACGGTTGTAGGCGATTACGTGCCCCTGACCGTAGATCGAAACGGCATAAAAGGATTTCATCTTGGCACGCTCGGCGAAATCCGGCCGGGAGGACCACGGTTCGATCGCAAACCATGTAAATACATAGTTCAGGTCTTCGCGGCCGAGCATGTCGTTGTCGGCAATATAGAAGCCGCTCGATCCGGACCAGTCCGAATGTACGGCCGTGCCGACACTATTAAAGCGGCAGTGCTTCACCGTAAGCCCCTTCGTCCCGGCAATACCCTTCATTCCGGCTTCGATGGCTGTGTCCGTATTGCGGAATGTGATGCCCTCAAAATAGTGATACTGGGCACCCATGAGATTAAACAGCACGGTATTGCCGTCCCCGTCGAAAATTACCTCGCCGTCGCCAGCCGCGACAATGGCAATCGGGAGTTCTTCAGTACCATCCTGGGTAAGGTAATAAGTACCGTCCCAGGGCGTTCCGCAGCAGGTAGTGAAACCGGAATTGATTTCGTGCGAGTAGTGATCGTGTTTGCTGAGGTACACGCCGGCATGTACATTGATAACGTCGCCCGGACGGACTCGAGGAGGGGAAGCCCGGCTCCAGTCCCCGCCGAGCGAGGCCATATAGTAAGCTTCCAGCAGACCGGAAAAAGAAGGCTCCTCGCGGTGTCCCTCATACCCGGGCGGGTAAACATGAAATACCCGGCCGCCGGATGCCGGCTTCGGTTCGGCACGCGTTCGAACGGCGACATTTTTCTCTGCTTCCCCGCTGACGCCTTCCGGGTCCTGGAGTCGCAGCCGCACTTCATACTCTGTATCCGCCTCCAGGTCAAAGAGGCTTCCGGCAAACATGTTGGGAGCGGTATAGTCGAGCGAGCCGCGCAGGAATGTTTCCTCGTTCTGAAGACGCAAAAGATCAAGCCCTCGCGACCACTGCGTCTCACCCTTTTTGCGATATCCTATGGTGACTCCGGCATTGCGGTTGTCATCTCCCTCGATGCGCCATGCAAAACCGAGCGCCATAAGCGTCGGCGGATCGACAATCAGTTCGCCGGCAGTAGTGCCGTCGGCCGCCACGACGGCACTGGGCGCAATAAGAAGTAACAAGATCGCCGTACCAAGCTTTTTCATTTTTATCCCTCTCAATTCGAACGATGCGATTCAAATGCAAGAATGTCTGAAAAATTCACGCAATACTCCGAATCTATTGCCGATCCGGCGAGTTTAGCACTTCCCGTCAGCTTCCAGGCAAGTGTTTTCCTTCGAAGCGGTCGGAACCGATTCAAATCTTACCGACCCGGTCGCGAACGCTGCTTCAAATATTTCGATTTGACGCCATACGAAACCTTAAGTCCTTGAGGGTATATTATTAATTTGAACTATTTAAAGCGGCTGATTATTATCATTCCCGAATAAGGCCCTATCATGAAACCGCCGATTTTACGTCTGGTTGCGAAACTCCCCGGGGCGGCCGCCCTTTTCTTCCTGGCCTCGGCCTCCGCCCTTCCCCAGCAATTCATCAGTGCGAAAGCCGGAAACATTCAATTCGTACGGGGAGAGGTTTTTTTGAATGGAACATCGTTCCTGCTTCAGGAGGGGCGTTATATTCAGATGGAAAACGATCAGATCCTGGCCACCGGGAAAGGCTTTGCGGAGCTGCTTCTGGCTCCGGATGCCTGTCTCAGACTGGGCGAGAACGCTTCGCTTCGAATGCGACAGAACGATCTTGACGATATTCAATTGGAATTGAATCAAGGCTCGGCCATGATAGAGATTTTAAAGAAGCTTAAAACAGATCCGATACAGGTGCATATTTCCCAGAATATTATTGAAATGAAGAAGGACGGCCTTTACAGAATCGATGCTGAACCCTTTAGGCTTCGGACGTACGGCGGAGAAGCCCTGGCGATAAGGGGGAGAAGGAAAGTCCTTGTGAAGAACGGCAGAATGACTGATTTGGATGGCGAACTGAAATCTGAGAAATTTGATGCAAATACCGTGGATTTACTGCATCGGTGGGCGGCCCTAAGATCGTTTTCCCTGTTTGCAAAAAAACTTTTCTTTACCAGGCCGCTTAATGACCGCCAGTTGGAATGGAGATCCGGGTCAGAGGGAATATCACATGATTATTATCGGGTGCCTGTTGCCGCCAACGAAGACTGGAACAGATATTGGCTGGGTGTCTGGGATATATTTAGGCGGCGGGCTGAAGAAGCAAACCGGCGTCTGCGTTCCGACCCGGGGCCTTTACCGACACCGCCGCCCATTATTGCTTACCCGCCGGATTACCAGCAGTAAAACAAAGCTGTCATTATAAAAAACCTGCCTGCTGGATGAATCTTTTATCCCCAATAGATCCCCAAAGGAAACAACGGCACGTCTTCCCTTCATGTACAAAGTGAAATAAAAAAGTTTTAAAAAAGGACGCCACAGGATATAAGTACTGGTTGCAAACGTAACCCTGGTTGGAGACCGGCCTTTATGAAAGCTACGGACCGATGGGCCATCACCCGTCGCGATTTTCTTAAATCCTCCTTCATCGCCGGTCTGTCCGCTGCCGCAATCGTCAGGAACCCGCGAACCGCGTTTTCAAATACGGGATTGCGTTTCGGAATCGTTACCGACGCCCACTATGCCGATGCCGATCCGCAGTTCAACCGGTATTTTCGAGAATCCACAGAGAAGATGAACGAGTGCGTGGAATTGATGAATGCTCAGAATGTCGATTTCCTGATTGAGCTGGGAGATTTCAAGGATCAAAACACGCCACCGGTTGAAGAAAAAACCATCGCGTATCTTCAAGCCATAGAGGGGAGTTTTCGGAAATTCAATGGCCCGACCTACCATGTTCTCGGCAACCATGATATGGACAGCATGTCCAAGGAGCAGTTCCTGCAGAATGTTACCAACACCGGCATTTCAGCCCGGTCGACTTATTACAGCTTTGACCGCGAAGGCATTCATTTTATTGTGCTGGATGCAAACTTTCTTGCAGACGGCACCGACTACAACCATGGGAATTATGAGTGGAATGAGACCTATGTATCGGAAGCCGAACTCGGTTGGCTTCGGAAGGACCTCGCCGGGACTAAATTGCCTTCAATCGCTTTCTCGCATCAGCAACTCGGCGGCATGGGAATGACGGATATCCAGAATGCGGAAACAGTCCGGACCATCCTTCAGGAATCGGGCAAAGTGCTCGCCTGCTTTGACGGACACAACCACAACGGCGGGCACAACATAATTGAGGGAATCCATCATTACACTTTGAAAGCGATGGTGGACGGGTCCGGGAGCGAAAACAGTTCCTACGCCATTGTCGAAATCACACCGGACAACAATATTATCGTTACCGGATACCGCAGGGCGGCAAGCAGGGATTTTTCAAAAGAATGAAAGTCATCGACCAACGATACACGCCTTTAGCCTGGTCCGTTTTAATCACAATTCATTGACACAGGAGATTCAGATGCCCCAGGAGGATATCCAATCTGCAGAATACCAGCTTTCCAGGAAACAGATCATTTGGGGATTGGTGGCCATATTTGCCGCATACGGAACAGTGGCATATTCCGTGCAGACATTGACCATAGCCAGACCGAAGATCGCGGCCGACCTGGACGGGTTGTCACTTTACGCCTGGTCCGTATCCATTCCTTCGCTGATCATGGCCCTTGTCACCGTCATATTCGGGAAGTTTTCCGATATGTACGGACGGCGCATTATGCTGATGATATCCCTGATCGCCTCCCTGGTGGGAACGGTTTTGAGCGCCCTCAGCCCCAACTTCATATTTCTGATCGTGGCCACCGCGATTGCGGCTCTGGGAGTCGGGGCGATGATGCCGTTGGTTTTTGCCGTAGTCGGCGACCTGTTTCCTCCCGCCAAGCGCGGCAAATGGGTCGGCCTTTTGAATATACCTCTCGGCATTTTCACGCTGACCGGTCCCGCACTGGGCGGCTATATTGTCGATACCCTGAACTGGCGCTACCTGTTCTGGATGGCCATCCCGTTGCTGGTTTTCTGCCTGATCACCGTACCTGTGGGTGTCCCCTCGCTAATGAACCGGGATTCAACGCGTAAAATAGATGTTAAAGGTTGCATATGGGTGGCCTTTGCGGCTTCCACTTCAATCATCGCTTTTTCTTTTGCTGATAAGTATCCCTGGATTTCATTCAGGGTACTCGGCCTTCTGCTTATTTCCCTGGCCTGCTGGATTATATTCTTCCGGGTGGAATCCGGCGCAAAGGAGCCTGTGCTGGATCCGGCGGTTCTCCGCAACCGTACCTTCAGCACCATCGCCCTTGCCACATTCTTCTCTTCCTTCGGAACGATGGGAATGATGATGTACTTTCCCATGTTCCTTCAGGGAGTCCAGGATATCTCCACGTTTCACAGTGGATTCATCACCACACCCTACGGCGTATTGACGGCTTTTATGGGAGTACCCGCCGGATACATCATCGCACGATCCGGTCGCTTCAAATGGATGTATGTCGCCGGATACGGGATCCTCACAATAAGCATGTTCGTGCTGATTCTTTTCCATGCCGGTACCCCCATTGCCGGCAGCGTTGCCGTTGCATTACTTGCCGGGCTGGGATATGGGGTCATTCCGACAATCAATACCGTCGTTGTTCAGAATGCTGTGCCCCAAAGACTGATGGGCGTGGCGATGGGGGCTATCTTTTTCTTTTTAATGATGGGATCGGCAATATCTCCCCCAATCCTGGGCACGACAATGAACGTTACATATGCAGGAACTCTCTCCCAATCTCTGCCTGCGGGATTGGAGGAAATTGCGGATGTCGCAACCATCGAGGCGCTGGACGATCCCCAGGTTCTCCTGTCGGGATATGCCATGGAAAATCTCAGGGAAACCCTCGAGGGAAAAGGAGGCAACGGCCCGCAATTATTCCAACAGACCGTGGAGGCAATCCGCCACTCCCTGGAAGCCGGGATCCGCAACATATTCTGGATCAGCGCGGTTTTTATGTTGATAGCATTCCTGATAATCTGCACTGTTCCCAGGAATTCCGTTGGGGAAGAAAAATCTCAGTGAATCAACCACGGAAGCGGAATAGTTGAATCAGTGTCCGGCAGCTATTGCAATCGACACCTTTTGCGTCTGAATTGAGAAGGCTTCCGCGATCCGGGCCTATTTTGGGAAATACTATCGCAGAACATTTTATCTTAGCTGCGACCGACACGAAATTGATGGGGGGGGCATATTCCGACAGGTTGGCGTGATTCATCCGGCAAAGCGGGTGGAAGAAAGCATCTTATTTATAAAGAATCAAAAATTATTGACAATATTGTTTTTTCGCTTCAGTACGACAATAGATATGTCGTCTTTCTGAGGGGCACCCTGGCGGAACTTTTCTACACTAGCAAGGATTTTGTCTACCAGCGTTTCAGCTGAATCAATTTCTTCCTGTTTCTGGAATAATAATTTGATTCGGCTCTGATCATAAAATTCACCACGGTTGTTTTCAGCATCCACAACCCCATCCGTGTAAAAAAGAACAATATCTCCAGCCTTCATTTTAATCCGGGTTGTATCGAAAGGCTTTTCTCGAAGAAATTGCGAGGGCATGCCCAGGGCAAAGCCGTTTATTTCAAGGGGCGTTACCTTATCTTCCGACATGGAATAATATGAGGGGTGGCAGTGCCCTGCGTTGGCAATCTCAATGGTTCCATCTTCCGTGTCAAGCGTTGCCACACAACAAGTAACGAAAGTACCTTCTTCGATCTGTCCTGTCAAAGAATTGTGCAATCCGTACAGAATTTCCGACGGGTTGTGACGATGTTTCAATTCATACCGAAGCATTTCATTAAAACGAACAGCTATAACCGCTGCTACCATGGCTTTACCGGACACATCAGCCATGACGACCGACAAGTATCTCTTATCCCTGTCCAGCCAGCGATAGGCAAAATAATCCCCGCCGACGTGATTCGCGGGGATGCAGACGCCAGCAATATCATAGCCTTGGATACGTGGCATTTCCTTAGGAAGAAGGCTCATCTGCATATCATGGGCGGTTTCCAGTTCGTCGCGCATGTACTCGAATTCCTGTTCATACCTTCTTCGTTTTTCTTCTTCCGCTTTAAGCGTCTGTCTATAGGCCGAAACCTGCAATCCCAGAATAAACGGCAGCAATAAAACAAAGATCAGCATGACCACCGTTTCGATGCTGAAAAGCCCTGCTTTATTGACCAGAAACATGCTGATAATCGGAATGCATAATACGATCACGCACAAAAGGAAATGCTTCCAGAAACCGTACCTTTTTACGGCTTTACGGCTTTCAACAAATGCTTCATCAAATGAAATGTTCCGGTCAACAGCCAGGATTAAAAGATAAAAACAGGATGTGCCTAAAAATACTCCCGGTATAACCAGTAAAATTGTCCCGGCAATAGTCAGTATTATGGTGAACCACAAAGCGGCGAAAAGTGGAAAAAAACGACGGAATTGCTGGAAGATTTCTTTGAAACGCGGTTTCTCTCCATCCATGGTTTTGAGCAGTATCAGCATAAAACCACCGTACAAAGCTCCGTTTAAAATGGTGAAACTGACCGCTCCCAACACTACTACAAGGAAAGAAACACCCCAAAAGACCCAAATATTTTCAATCCAGACTCGAAAGCTGTCCGCAAAACAACGTTTCACGCTAAGAAAATCTTCGGGATAAACTGGATTCTCCGTCGGCGACATACTAGGCGTCTCTCCAAATGTGATCCTTATATCATGAAATAAAACTGCCAATAAGGGAATCTTGGAAAACAAGGATGCTTCCGTCGGAAAGGAAGAAGTGTGTAAAATTCCACATTCGCTGACACCAACCTGTAGTAGGATTGTAGCCAGAGATTAAAGAAAGCTTGCATAACGGTGTTAATCAGGTGCGGAGACTGGATAATAGACAGAGGATACTGGGAAGAAGGGGCTTTATTATGCCTGTCGCCTGAAAACTGCTATAACCACAACCAGCTCCTGTTTTGGCGCTAAATTTTTTTAGTTGTTACCAAAGGCTTAGAGAAGGAGGATTAACAATGGCCGAGACCAAGTACGGGAAGTACATAATCAGGGAACCCTTAGAAAAAGGAAGAGCACCATCGCTGCACATATGCGCTGAAGAAGGTTGTGAGGGCACCAGGTTTCCCAACTTTCCTGTTGAAGTCCAACTGCTTACCATCACCGAACCGATCGCATTTCCTCATCCAGCCCACGCTCACGACGGCGACGAAATCTTTTTCATATTCGGCAGTAACCCTAAGAACTACTACGATTTCGACGCCGAAGTCGAGGTGCATTTTGGTGAGGAAGGGGAAAAACATATAGTGAACACAACCTCTATTCTCTACATGCCCAAGGGATTAGTGCATGGTCCGATTGCCATCACCAAGGTGAACAAACCTTTTCAGTGGATGCATGTTCTCTTTGCTCCCAAATACGACATGACCGTTGGTGACGTTTCGCTACACCCTTCACACCCACGTGAGAAATATTCGCCAGAAGAAATTAAGAAGCTGAAGGAGGGCTAGCTCCCAGTACAGCGCCATTACTTGAACAGTCTTCGAGTCCGGTCTGCGTTAAAAACCTGGAATGTGCCCCCGATGGCCGCGCTTTCTGATAGCAAAGCCGGCACGAAACTCCGAAGGGAGGGATGGGAACCCGGTCCCTCGCAAAATAGTTATCGTTCTGAACCGGCTTGAAGAAATGAAGCAACGGGTGCCGATAGAATAAATGCCAGGATTTCCGGCAGCATTTGGAGGAGCTCCGTAATTTCTAAGTTCTAAAAAAACAGTAAGAGATCCCATCCGCTTGTTTCTACCGGAATCAGCTGCCGGAAATTCACTTCTGACCAGAAATTGGCCCCTTATAATGGCTTTTCGCTTCGCAAAGATTTTCCAGACAGTCTCCAGGTCAGATTTGACAAGGGGATTGAATGTAGGGAAATTAGGGCTGGACCACAGAATTCACTCCGTCGGAAACCTTTTGGGCGCCCGGTATGAAGCGTACTATTAAAAGAGCTATTCACTTGTTCTGTCATCCACATGAGGATTCGAATCATGCGTAATCTCTTTTTTGTCGGTATCGGTATTGCATTTTTCCTGTTCAGCGGTGTGAGTTACGCCCAGCCACAGGGTATTACAATGGAAATGATTAACACGACCTTGCCCCTCGAAGGGGCACCTGCTGCCGAACCCGGTCCCTATGTGGTTACTTCAGAGCGTCCTTTCGGTTCCCCCGGTCATGTCTTGTTCCGTCCTGCCGACCTGAATGCCTTTCCCGTTAAGGACACCCTTCCTGTGATGGTTTGGGGCAATGGTGGCTGCGCGGTAGACAGCAGCCGTTACGGGGGATTTCTGAGCACAATCGCGTCTCACGGTTTCCTCGTGCTGGCCACGGCCGCGGCGGAAGGGGAAACGCGGCGCCAGGCAGATGCCGATGACCTGCTTGCCGCGGTTGACTGGGCTGAAGCGGAAAACAACCGTGTCGGCTCACCGCTCAAAGGCAAGATCGACACCAGCCGGGTCGCAGTCATGGGCCAGTCCTGTGGTGGCATCCTGTCGGTGCGTCTCGGGGCTGATCCCCGCGTCGATACAATCGGCGTGTTTAACTCCGGTGTTCGGCCGCAGAATCCCAATGCGCCTGATTCTCCGTTTCCCGCCACCGATGCGCTCGCCCTGCTGCATGGACCGGTGTTGTTGATCAACGGACATGAACAGGATTTCATGATGAAAACCTCGGCTGCCAATTTTGCGTCGATCCAGCATGTGCCGGTATTTTACGGTGCACGCCACAACGCGGGACACACGGCGACTGTGTTCCATCCGGGCGGCGGAGAGTTTGCCAATGTAGCGGCAAACTGGCTGCGGTATCACTTCAAGAGAGATGAAGAGGCGGGTAAAATGTTTGTGGGTGCAGATTGCGGGCTTTGCGCCGATTCCAACTGGGATACCGACTCGAAAGGACTTGAATAAAACGGAGTTTCAGCACGACAGG
>DKBB01000209.1 GCA_002451015.1 Acidobacteria bacterium UBA6911 | reverse complement strand
AGCCGGAAATCAAGAGGCGTCCGGCAGCAGACAGTCCAATACTTTCCCCTACCTGCAAACTCATGAAAATTATATTGCCGGAATTGTCCCGGCGATTCCTGTCCGGACTATCTTATTAATGCTTCTTGTGGGATTGAATTGAGAACCGGCAATAGTCCACAAACTCCCGACTCACTTCTGGCTTCTGGCTTCTGGCTCCTTACTCCTTGTTCCTATTTTGTATATCTTTTCTGCACTCACCGCCAGAAGCAGGTTGACGCCGGTACCGGCGATGATGAACCAGGTCAGTGGAATCCCGAAATATTTCAGGGTGAAGACCGTCGCCAGACTGCCCGCGAATCCAATGACCAGGCTGGTTGTATGGTATTTCTTTTTCCCTCTTGCAAGCAGAAAAAGTCCCAGAAGACCTCCGTAGGTGAAGGATGCGATTTCAAGACCTACCATGACAATGGCTTGGTCGCTTTCGTCAAAAAAGAGTGCGACGCATGTTAGGAGTATGGCAAAAACAAAGCTGATGGCTTGGGACATCCGGATTGTGGATATCCGCTTCCACCAATCCGTCATAAAAGAAGAAGCGAGGGAATTTATGGAAGAGCTGAGGGTGGACATGGCCGCCCCCAAAACGCCGGCTAGCAGCAGGCCTTTCAATCCAACTGGCAGTTCCTGGACGATGAAGGTTGCGAACTCCCTGTCCGTTTCCATGGCCGCGCCTTTGAAATAGATGTAAATCAAGGAGCCGACAAAAAGAAACATCAGAAACTGGATGAAAACGAAAAAGCCGCTGCCTATCATGGCGCGCTGGGCCAATTTCAGATTCCGGCAGGCCAGTGCACGCTGGACCATCATGTGGTCCACTCCGTGGGATGCCAGGGAGAGAACCATTCCCCCCAGGATCGCTATGGGCGCAACATTTACGTCGAAGATAAATGCTCCATCAAAATGAAAGATCCTCGTTTTCCCTGCTTCTACGATTTGCCGAACCGCTTCCCACGCGTTCGGCTGAATATGCGCAACCAGATAAATTATGGATACCAGGGCTCCTGTGAGATAGAGCACGAACTGGAAGCTGTCCACCCATACAATCGTACGTATACCGCCCAGAAGAGAGTACAGCAGCGTGACACCTCCTATGATAAGAACGGCTGTCCATAGAGGCCAGCCGGTTACTACCTGCACTACTACGGCTGTGGCCAGAAATCTAACGCCGTCGGCCAGGATCCTGGTGACGAAAAAGACGGCGGAGGCCAATTTCTGCATTCCAGGACCGAAGCGCTGCCCTACGACTTCGTAAATGGATGTAATTCCGCTTTCGAAATATCGGGGTAGGAATAGAATGCTGACAAGTATCCTTCCCAGGATGTACCCCAGGGCGATCTGGAGAAAAAACCAGTCTCCTCTGTATGCCAGGCCGGGTATGCTGACGAATGTCAGTACGGAGGTTTCGGTCGCTACGATGGAGAACATGGCCACAAGCCAGGGCACACGGCGGTTCCCGAGAAAATAATCGGCCGTGGTGCGGTTGGAGAAACTCTGCGCGATACCGTAGCCAACGAAGCAGGCCAGAATAACGATAATGATCGAGTAGTCTAAAGTGTGAATGGTGTCCCCTCCCGATTTTCCGTTTCAGGATCTTAAAGCAGTTGCATGCAGATTCGGAACTTCAATTGCGCGGAACTGCACCGCCACGGGCTGCTATAGTACATGGATATTTCAGGAGAGACAACCGAACTTGCAGACGGATGTTTTTCCAGTCCACGACCGGGATGCACCGAATCCTGAGCCTCTGCGACATCGGGTATTGTCTTCGTCGCACCGAGTCCAGCGGAGCAACCTGAAAATAGTATTTCTGAAATCTGGCGAACATGCTACGCTTTGCGAATATTAATGCTTGTGAGGAGGAGTACATTACAGTGAGTTCCTTTAGAAGATTTTTGGGAGTAAGTGTTTTATTTACTATAACGGGATTCATCTGTCCCGGATCGGTCACGCCGGCCGGACCCCTGCTGCCGGAAGATGACGAAACGCCGAATTCTTTATCCGCCGCACCGGATAAGAACCCGGCGGCAGCAACCAGAGCGGCTAAAAAATACGACAATCTTTTTCCTGATGTCGTAGCTACGGTCAACGGGCAACCGATTTCCGGCCGCGACCTGGAAAAGTCCATAGGTATGGAAATGGAATCCATCGGAAGCCCGGAATGGAAAAATCTGCGCGAGGACTATCGTGGAAATCTGGTGTATAACCTGGTAACCGGACTGATTAATTCCAAACTGATTTATGACGAAGCGGTTGCCAACGGAACCAGCGTGACCGATGCGGAGGTTCAGGATGAGTATCTGAGAGTGGCCAAAACTTTTAAAAACGACGAAGAAATGAATGCATTCCTCGCCGACCAAAACATCGACAGCGAAAAGATGGTAGAGAATATCCACCAGTCGCTGTTGATATCGAAATATGTCGATGGATCCATTCGAAGGACGATAACAGTAACCCCAGCGGAGATAGAGAAATACTATTCCGACAATCCGGACCAGTTCCGCCATCCGGATCTTGTTCGTACAAGCCATATCATGATCGAAGCAGGAAAAAATCAGAAGGAGGACGCGCTTGCCAGGCAGCGTATCGATGGTCTTATGGCGCGTCTCGGGAAAGGAGAAGATTTTGCCGCTCTTGCCCGGGAAAACTCCATCGGTCCTACTGCATCCCAGGGCGGGGATATCGGGTATGCTTCGCGTGAAATGTTGCCTGCCGAGTACGCGGAAGTGGCTTTTTCAATTCCGGTTGGAGAAATTCAGACAGTTAAAACGCAGGAGGGTTATTTTATAGTCAAGGTTACCGGCAAGAAAAAAGCCGGTAAGTCCACGCTTGACGAGTCCAAAGAGCAACTGACCGAATTCCTTATAAACGAAAAAACCCAGCAAGAGATGCAGAAAAAGATCAACCGGCTCCGTAACGAAGCGGACATCGAAATTCTGATTCCGGCAGGAACCCCGCTTAACCCATAAAAAAACAGTCGGCAGTCGACAGTGAGGGCAAACCTTGTGTTCGCCTTTTTCGTAATGGTGCCGATTAAGCCCCAGAAATAGGGCGGGATTTGGAGATCGCCCAGATGTATGCTCGGGGAGAACCTAGCTACTTTCGGGATGGTCCGATCCATACAGTCTGAATATTTACAAATTCCCTGATTCCGAAATCGGAGAGTTCCCGGCCATAACCGGATCGTTTCACTCCACCGAATGGCAGCCTGGGATCGGAGGCGACGATGCCGTTTATGAACACCTGCCCTGCATCAATGTCCCGTGCCTGCTTTTTTGCCGAAGCTGTGTCGGTTGTCCATAGGCTCGAACCGAGACCATAGGGCGTGTGATTCGCGATTTTAATCGCATCCTCGGTATTTTTTGCCCGAATCATTGCCGCGACAGGACCGAATACCTCCTCGCAACCTGCCGGCATGTCCGGCTGAACATCGGTGAGCACGGTAGGTTGAAAGAAATACCCTTTCCCGGGGACGGGTTGTCCGCCGGTGAGAATCGTTGCGCCTTGTCGGACGGACTCCCGAACCTGGCGTTCAAGGTCACCGACAAATTCAGGGCGTGCCAGCGGTCCGATACGTGTGGCGCGGTTCATCGGATTCCCTGTCTGCAGTGCCTGAACCGCTTCAACGAATCGTTTCTGGTACTGCTCGAAAATGGATTCGACTACGATAAAACGTTTGGCGGCGATACAGCTTTGCCCCGTGTTCTGGTAGCGGGCGAGCACCCCGGCTTCGACCGCCAGTTCCAGGTCTGCATCCTCCAAAACGATGAAAGGATCCGAACCTCCCAGTTCCATCACGGTTTTTTTCAGCAAGCGCCCCGAGTCGGAAGCTACAAAGCTTCCCGCAACCTCGCTTCCGGTTATTGTCACTGCCACGATAATAGGATTTTCGATTATTTTTCTGACTTCGGCACCAGGAACCAGCAGTGTCTGGAAACATCCTTCCGGGAGACCCGCTTCCCTGAATACTTCCTCAATAGCGAGGGCACACTGGGGCACATTAGATGCATGTTTCAGGATGGCGGTGTTTCCGGCCATCAGGGCCGGAGCGGCAAAACGAAAGACCTGCCAGAGTGGATAGTTCCAGGGCATGATGGCGAGAACGACTCCCAGGGGAGTGTATTGCACATAGCTTTCGGCCGCGTTCGAATCGCGCATTTCCGTTTTGAGATGAGATTCGGCCGTTTCCGCATAGTAGTCCAGGTTCCGGGCACATTTTTCCACTTCCGCTTCGGATTCCACGATCGGCTTGCCCATTTCCGCCGTCATGATGCCGGCAAACCGGTCTTTATTGCGGCGCAGATACACGGCGGCCTGTTTTACGAGATCGGAGCGCTTGGAGAACGATTCCCGGCGCCAGGCACGAAAAGCCGTATCCGCTTTTTCGAGAGCCCGCTGTATTCTTTCTTCGGTGTCGATTTCAAACGAAACAAGGGTTTCTTCTGTGGCTGGATTTATCGAATATTGATATTTTCCGGATGGCACCGTGTCACCTCCTTTTGGGATTTTCCCTTTTCCGCTCCCCATTTTGCATTGGATTCTGAAGGAAAGCAGGGATTGGATACGGGATCAGTTCTCTTTGGCGCCCAGGCTGATCATATTGGCGAAAATACGGATGGCTCCGGGGACTCCCGCGGGAAGCTGGCGAAACCAGGAATAGGCCGAATAGATATAATAGCCTTTCCCGTATTCCGCCAACAGCATGCCTCCGCTTTTGGCCTCCTCACCGGGATCGCTGCCTGAAAGGAGAGGCGAGTAGCGTTCGTCCCATGTATTCATGAAATACAAGCCTCTTTCCTGCACCCACCCTTCAAAATCGGTACCTGTGATTTTGTTGGGCCAGTTAAAGATTTGATGTTCAGGATGGAGAATACGGATCGGGGCTTCCTCGACGGTAATCCGGTCGGACGATGTTACGGTCATCGGGTAAGGTCCAAACGGGAATGGTGATCCTGGCGCGTTGCCGACCGGGCGTCCCGTCGGTCGGACATACTGGACGATCAACGTGCCTCCATCGGCGACAAACTTCAGGAGTCTCCGGTTGTTCGATTGCAGGTCCTGGTTCACGTTGTAAGCACGGATTCCGGTTATAATTGCAGAAAAGCGATTGAGGTCACCGTAGGCAAGATCCGATGCGGACAGCACTTGAACAGGGATTCCTATTTGCTCCAGCGTTGTGGGTATATCATCTCCGGCACCCGGTATATATCCGACAGTCACATGGGGTGCCATCTTTAGGTTGAAGATCTTGACGGTGGATTGTGCGGAATCGTACAGGTGCCGGGTCCAGTTATCGGGATAAGATACTGTCCGTTGCCGGCGATTGTATGTTTTTCCATTTATAGATACGGCAGCTTCGACCCTGTAATCCCCGGTTTCAGTCCCGGCAGGAATTTCAATCGTAAAGGTTCCTGTATGCGTCTCGCCTTCCCGTAAAAGGGTGAATGTTTCTTCCGCGGGTCTAACGGTCCATTTCCTGTCTGATAAAAGTTTTACCGTTCCTTCGGCTTCGCTGTTGCGGTTGTTTCGGACTGAAACACGAAGTTGGGTTGCCCCGGCGGTTGTTTCGGCCGGCGCAATAATAAAATCAGGCTCCAGAGCAACGGAAAGGGCTGGAACAATCTGAAAATCCTGAAAATCGGATCCGCCAAACGGACTTCCGGTGTTTGCCAGAACGGGAGCATCCATCACGATTTCCGCGTTTTCAAATCGATAATTTGCTTGGACGTGAAAGGCCGGTTTTTCGAAGGGTGCCAGGGTGTCGTCTGTCGGTCGGGCCCGGTATCGGGCGTCCCGGATGTTTTCCAGATACCAGAAAGGTTCCGTGATTTCTGCATCCCGGGTTATTTCAACGGCGAATCGATAGGCGGCCTCGCTGCCCGGTGATTTTGTTCCGGAAGGAGGATTGGAATCGGACGGGGTTACAATACCCGGCGCCGATAGGATAACGCGATCGAGATCTACCGCTTTATTCCCCCGGTTGTAGAAACGAACCGTAACATCGACTTTCTGCCCCGGAGTTCCGGCCCCGTCGTCGCTTATGCAGATCAGTTCTATGCCGAGGACCGCATGGATCGCATCCTGGAAATCGGCAAGTTTTTCATCGAGTGCATCCAGCAGCATGACTTTATGCGCTTCGGAAATAGGTGAGGATTCCAGTCGGTGCATCGATCTTTGGAGAATCCGGATTCCTTCGGCTATGGCGGAAGAGCTGCGCTCCGGGTGGGTCGCCTGAAACGCCTGTTTTGCCGCGTGTGCCGCCTGCATGACGTCGGAAATATCCTGTTTTAAAAAGGGAACCGAGCTTTTCCCCGTCCCGGCCAGATCGTAAATCGCCATGAGGGATGTATCGATGCCGTCGAACAGGCTCGCTTCTTCCTGAGGGGATTCTTTATCCGAATCAAATAATTGAAAATACTCGTCGGCGCTCCCAGGCAGGGCGAAGGCCGTCCCCATCCCCTGGGTTCTGTGCCGGCTGTATCCTTCGGAGGCGATTTCCCGGTAGGACCGGCCCAGGACGGGATCGTAATCCCCGACGGGAATACGGACAATGACTGCAACGTTATCCGCCATCCTGGCGCTCCTGCTGCTTGTGTAGAGCTTTTTTGCCTGCCAGGGTTGAAGCCCGCGTTTCAAATGCTCGGGGAATGCCTCCGGGTCGGCCGCTATCTTGTACGCCTCCAAGGCGAGTTTCCCGGCCGCCTGGTGGTGCCCGTGACCGTCCGCCGGCGTGCCGCCGAAACGGGAAAGGATGATCGAGGGACGCCAGCGGCGGATAAAGCGTACCATCTCTTCGAGGGCGGCGTCCTGGCCCCATTTCGAAAGGGTTTCTTCGGCGGTCTTGGAGAAACCGAAGTCCAGGTTGTTGCCGAAGAAAAGTTCGACTCCGTAATGCCGGCAGGCTTCGAGCAATTCCCCGGTGCGGACCAGCCCGAGGGCTTCGTATTTTTCCGTTCCCAGAATATTCTGCCCCCCCTCGCCGCGGGTCAGGCAAAAGAGTGCCGTCGTTGCACGGTATTTCCGGGACAGCCATGTGAGCGTTCCGGCGCTTTCGTCATCCGGGTGTGCGGTTATCTGCAGCACCCGAACGTAAACCGGCAGCTTGTCCAGGGCGGCCAGGGCTCCGGCGGTTCCCCGGTCTTCGGGAAGCCCCCCTGTACTGGTAAAGACCCCATGCGTCCCCAGGCAGATGAATAAAAGCGATAATATCGCGCTGATCCGTTTGAGTCGTTTCATAGGAACCCCGTCAGAAAAGGAATGCATTATTCCAGTTGGAGCACATGATGGAAAAATCCAGATGTTTGAATTCCGGCGCGGATGGAATCGAGTACGGCCGGTCCGCGGAGCGACAGAAAATATAGAATGCTCAGCTCACGCTCCTGGAGATTCCGGTTGGGGAGACAATGGTTCAGTAAAAGACCGGCGGCGTTCAGGACGGAAGAATCCGTTCCGCCTTCGATATCGACAACCCGCGATTTTAGCCTCCTTAGATTGTGCAGGATTTTACTCCGTGCCGTATCCAGTGCCCGAGGTAGAGAAGGGTCGAGGTTTTCCACATCCTGACGAATTTCTGTGAACGTCGTTTCCAGTTTACGCACCAATGCCTGAAGCCGGGAGTCGGCCCTGCCGGGTCCGGTATTGTGCAGGGCTTTCTCTTTCAGGTATTGCAATCCTTCGAAGCAGTCCTGGATTTCAATGCCCAGGCGGAGCATGGAATCCCGAACGGGGGCCTCGATAAGGGTAAAACTCTCCCGGGGCCATATGACGGGCATTGGTTTCTCCCTCAGATTATACAGTGCTTCAACCTGGGCGAAGTAGGCCAGTTCCGAAGGCCCCCCCACATAGGCAAGGGTGGGGAACAGAGTATCCTGGATGAGCGGGCGAAGCAGCACATTCGGGCTGAATGTCTCGGGACTCTCTGCCAAGCGGTCCTGCAGTTTCTGGAGGCTGAGTATTCGGTCCGTGTTTTTCAGCGCAAATCCGGGGGGGCGCCTTTCGATCGCCTGGCGTTCATCATTCTCAACATGGAACAGGACTGTTGATTTTTCGGAAATATGAACCTGGGAATGAAACCCGGCTTCTTCCAGTTCTCGGTTTCGCGCAACAAGCGCTGCATAAATGGCATCGGACTGTTCCAGAGCCCACCGGAACATATGGGATATCAGCGGCTTGGTTTCGGGATCCCCGGGATCGAACAGGATCAGCCCCGAATCCTGCAGGATATTCGTCAGGAGCCGTGCAAATGACTGCGCGAAGGTGGAGCCGGGGCGATAGGTCGATGCCAGCAAGGATTCGGTTCCGGGCTTCCAGTCAGAGCCGGGGAGATTACGGGCGTAGTCATGGGTGACTGTCAGGATACTGTCCGGGAACGGAATGGATCCCACCGGTCGGTCCGGCAGGGAAGCATCCTTGAATAGGATGTTCCTGTAGTCCATAACCTGAACGGAATTGTCCGGCGCCAGGACAGTTTGGCGCGTCGCTTCCTGCAGGTCGTGATCCTCCGTTTCCATCCAGAAGACGGGAACCGCCCGAATTCCCACGTCCCTCAGCGCGTCGGACAGGTGAATCGCCGTCAGGGCCTTGTAAATCGTATAGAGGGGGCCGGTGAACAGGCCCACCTGCTGTCCAGTTACGATCGCGACACAGTCCGGGCTCTCCAGTTCGTTTATTCGGTCCAGTGTTCGGGACGTGCACCCGTAGCCTCTATTCTGTCGCTGAAGGATGGATACGATCTTGGATCGGGGGAATTCGCATCGGATTATCCTCTCACGGGGACCCGAGCAAAGGCTCTTGAAGTCAGGAGCGTTTTGGAAAAAACGCAGGGCGTCGGGATCGCGTTCCAGGTATTTCAAATATAGATTCGACTGATTTGGAAGGCTGCGATAGGCGATATCTTTGATCATATCCAATCGGAAGTCAGGCGCCAGAATCCAGAGGGACGTTCAACTTTAATCTTTTGTTGTTATAGCAAAGACCGAGGTTCCCCAAAATCGGCAATTTGATTTTCAGGAATTAGAACTGGCACCATTTGATTGACTCCTGACTCCTGGCTCCTGGCTACTTCTTTTTTCGGTAGTTTGTTTCCAGCGCACCCGTCATGTCGAGAAGGGCTTCCACTTTGCCTGGCAGTCCAAACAGGTTGATGAAACCCTCCGCGTCTTTCTGGTTGTAGACGGTGTCTTCGGCAAAGGTCGCAAGGTCTTCCCGGTAGAGCGAATAGGGGGATTTCCTCCCGACCGGTATGATATTACCTTTGTATAGCTTGAGGCGGACCGTGCCTGTTACGCGGATTTGAGTGGAGTTTACGAAAGCATCCATCGCGTATCGAAGCGGCGTGAACCATTGGCCGTTGTAAACCAGTTCCGCGTACTTGCCCGCGAGAATATCCTTGTATTGCAGGGTTGCCTTGTCGAGTGTGAGGCTTTCCAATTCCCGATGCGCAGCCAAAAGCAGCGAGGCTCCCGGCGTTTCATAGACGCCGCGGGATTTCATGCCGACCAGCCTGTTTTCAACCAGATCGACCCTGCCGACGCCATGTGATCCCCCGGTCGCGTTGAGGGATTCCAGGATCTGTACGGGGCCCAGTTTCTTGCCGTCAACGGCGACAGGCGTGCCGTTTTCAAATTCGATTTCAAGGTACAGGGGCTTTTCGGGCGCTTTTTCTGGAGAAACGGAAAGTGCAAACATGTTTTCTTCGGGTTCCGCCCACGGATCTTCCAGGATGCCGCCTTCATGGCTCAGATGCCAAATATTCCGATCTTCACTGTATATCTTTTCCTTGGTCGCGGTGATAGGGATTTTACGGTCCTGTGCGTAGTCGATGGCATCTTCTCGTGATTTCAGATCCCATTCTCTCCAGGGTGCGATAATTTTCAGTTTTGGATTGAGGGCTTTGAATGCCAGTTCAAATCGTACCTGGTCGTTGCCCTTCCCCGTGCAGCCGTGGGCGACCGCATCCGCATTTTCCTGTTCGGCGATTTCCACCTGTCTTCTGGCAATTAGCGGTCGGGCGAAGGAGGTTCCAAGCAGATATTTTCTTTCGTAAATCGCACCTGCCCGGAGCACGGGCAGGGCGAATTCGGAAACGAATTCCTCCCGCAAATCCTCAATGATGCATTTGGAGGCTCCTGTCTTGATTGCCTTCTCTTCCAGCCCCTTCAATTCGCTGCCCTGTCCGATATCGGCCGAAAAGGCGATCACTTCCGCGCCGTAATTCTCTTTCAGCCAGGGAATTATGATGGAGGTATCCAATCCTCCGCTGTAGGCCAGTACCACTTTATTTACTTTTCCGTCCATTTTAGGAATCTCCAATCATTCTGCCGAAGGGCCGTCTATTTTTCCAGAGAGCCCATTTCTTTTACCAATTTCTTAAGGTCCGAAGCCCTGTTTTTGTGGCAGACAAGTACTTTACCGTAAGCCTCGACGACGATCAAATCCGTAACGCCGTAGGTCGCAATCGTTGCATTCCGGGCATAAAGAATGCAGTTGGTTGTCTCCAGCATCGCAAGAGATCCTCGGCGGATGTTTCCCTCAGAGTCCGCAGGAAGTGCCCTTTCCAGGGCGGCCCACGTCCCGATATCGTCCCAGCCAAAGCGCGCCGGGACCAGGCGCAGTCCCGACGTCTTTTCCATGATTCCAAAATCGATGGAAATACGCGGCAATTCGGGGAAAATTTCTGCGATTTTGCTTTCTGATTCTTTGAAACCGACGAGCGGCCGCAGTTTGCATAATCCCGCGTCAAGCTCAGGCATGTGCTTCTTTATGAGTTCCAGCAGTGTTCGATTGCGCCAGAGGAACATTCCGCTGTTCCAAAAGTAGTTGCCGGCAGCCAGATATTGAGCCGCTTTCGGAGCGTCGGGCTTTTCGATAAACCGGACGACAGGCCAGGCGTCTGCGGCAGGGATCGGCTTTTCTGCAAGTATGTAGCCGTATCCTGTTTCCGGCCGGTCCGGCAGGATCCCGAATACGACTCCTGTCGCATTCTCCAAACTGTTCAAGCCGGTTTGCAGGGTGTTTCGATACGCTTCCGCATCGCGGATGAAATGATCCGCGGGCAGGGCGAGCATCAGACCGCCCGGATCCCGTTTTTCGATATGCAGGGCGCTGAATCCGAGACAGGCCGATGTATCCCGGCCGACAGGTTCGACAATGAAATTATCCGCCGGTACCTGGGGAAGCTGTTCCCGGGCTATTTCAAGGTGAGCGGCGCCGATGGATATAAAGATCCTGTCCGGCGCCACCAAAGGCTGAATCCTGTCGACGGTATCCTGAATAAGCGAATTCTCTCCCAGGAGCGGGATGAACGGTTTGGGCAGCTTGTCCATACTGAGGGGCCAGAACCTTTCCCCGCGCCCTCCAGCCATAATGACTGCAAAAAGATCTGACATTTCTCTCACCTGTATCTCGTTTGAAACCAAAGCCCCTGCCTGTTTGTTGCTTGTGTAATATAGCGGTTCGATGAATCCCGTTTCCGGTTTTCCGTTCCCCGATGATACCCTGAACGGGAAACGACAAACGGACAAGTTGATGGTCTCTGTTATGCGGGGCAATCCAAAGCCATGCTTTACCGGCATAAATACTAAAGAGAGGATAATTTTAATAGAGAAGGCTTTGTTTTCCTATGGGAAAAGGGAGATTATGACATGGAGAATCAGGCTGTTCCGGATCTCTTATTGAGTTTATCTTGACGGATCATTAGAATCCGTTCTCCATCGATCCTGTTTCTGTCCGGGTGTTTCATGCCTCGGCGGGATTTGTGTGTCACCAAATGCTGGACTTAACGTCCTGTCTGTAAATCAGGAGACCGTCCATGTTATGCATGTACGAACTTCGGCGTGCCGTTCGAATACTGGAGGAGTTCCTTCCAGGAAGTGTGCTGAAACAGGTTGTTCAGGCGGATGCCTCCTCGCTTGTTCTTTCTTTCATCGATCCCGGTAAAAAGAAAACCGGGATTTTGCTGTCCTGTGATTCTGAATATGCGCGTATCTGTACCGCTGAAATGCCGGTCACTTCATTTTCGGCGAAGTCGTCTTTTTACGAGTATGTACGTGCGCATTTGACGGGCGCTGTTCTTTCAGGGATCAGCATTTCCAGCCACGACCGGCAGGTCCGGTTTTTATTGAACTCCCGAGCGGATTCCTGGGTGTTGCATCTTTCAATCCTGGGGGCTCGCAGCAACATCTATCTCGTGGATGCCCTGAAACGTCTGGTTCACTCCATGCGCCCTTTGGATGAAACCCGTCGCGATCTCCGGATCGGAGAATCCTGGACGGATCCTGGAGGTTCCGTTCCCTCGGAAGGCGAGGACCGGTGGAAAGAAATCCCGGATGGCGACTATCTCGATGCGGTCGGAAAAGAGTATGCGGATCTCGAACTGAGGCGGAACGTACAGTCGCTTGCGCGCAGGATCAAGCAGGCACTGAACAGGCAAAGAAACCTGCTGGGCAGGAAGCTTACCCGTTTGCACGAAGATCTGGCCGAAGCCCGGCTTGCGGAAACCTTCAGGGACAAGGGGGAACTGCTCAAGGGCGTCCTGCATACCATTAAGCCGGGGGATGCCTCGGTAAAAGCTACGGATTACAGGACCGATGAGACGGTGGAAATTTCCATCGATCCGACTATTTCCCCTGCAGCGAACCTCGAGGCCTATTTCGCCCGGTATCACAAGGATTCCAGGGGCGTCCCCATGATTCTGGCGCAGATCGGGAAGCTTGAGGCTTCCCGGGACGAAATCGATAATATGGAGGACCGGATGATTTCGCTGCTGGAAAACGATCCGCCCGATACTGGTGCGCTTGAGAATCTCGCGGCTCTGCCGGTTGTCCGGCGGCTGATCGGCCGCTACGCTCCGAATCGGAAGAGAGAACCTTCCGGACCGAAACCGAAAACCAAAAGCGAAATACCGTCCCGCCTTCGGCCCAAGCGGTATCGTACAGGGGATGACCTGGAAATATGGGTGGGGAAGAACGATGAAGGGAATGATTACCTGACGACGCGTTTGGCAAGGGGGAACGACCTGTTTTTTCATCTTGAAGGGTATCCCGGAAGCCACGTTGTCCTGCGCACGGAGGGGCGTGCGGATCCTCCCTCGGGATCCGTGCTGGATGCCAGCGAGCTGGCGGTGCACTTCTCCAAAATGAAAAACGCCAAGAGCGCCGATGTCCATATTGCGCCGATCAAGAATGTTAAAAAACCCAAAGGCGCCAAACCCGGACTGGTCTATGTGCGGCAGGGCCGAACCATCCATCTGAGGCGCGATTCCGGGCGCCTGCAGAATATTCTAGCCGCTAGATGTGACGATTGAACGGCGTGGCCGGTTTCCGTTTCTGATCTGTATTTCAACTTCCGGATACCGCATTTATCCCTGAAAAGGGACAACGGCGGATTCAAAGCTTGGCTGTAACTATCGCAGCTTCGGCTTCATATTCCGATACCATTCCAGACGATGACTTCCGCCGCTACTGCCGCTGTGCTTAGCGCATCTCATTCGTAAAGAGTATTTTGTCGACCCTCTGACTTGCCCCAGATGCAGAAGTCGTTTACAAATACTCAGCTTCATCGATAATCCGAGCATCATCACAATAAATGGAAACAATCTTGCAATACTGTAAGCGCTGGCCCGCATTTCCACGAACGTCCACCGCCAAGCCGGCGGTCAGTAACAATGGAGCCTGATTCTTGAAGGTGTTTACTATCGAGATGCTGAACAGCAAATTCGTTTTAAGCGGTTGCCGCCGCCATCCGATACTGAAGTGACGCATATTGCCGAACGAATTGCCCGAAGGATAATTCGATTGCTTGAGCGTCGAGGATTGGGTCCAAACGAGGATCCTCAAGTAGTGGATCCGCTGTCCAGCGACCAGCCTCTGCTGGCCGAACTGTACGCTGCGTCGGTGCAGGGAAGAATCTCAACCGGTCTTCAAGCGGGGAATTACCTCGCGACAGCGGGATCAAAGACGGAATCGAGAAAGAGCCGAGGGAAGAATGGGCCACGATGTGCCAGTGTATCAGAATTCAGTTTGCATGCAAACGTATGCATTCCGGCAAAGGCGCGACACCAGCTTGAGAATCTATGCCGCTATGTTGCCCGTCCGGCCGTAGCCATGGAACGATTGTCCGTTCTTCCGGATGATCGTGTATCGTATCGCCTCAGGCATAAACTGCACAACGGAGCGACACATGTTGTTTTTGAACCGCTGGATCTTATCGCCAAACTCGCAGCCTTAGTACCGCCTCCACGGTTTAATCTAGTGAGATATCACGGGATTTTCGCTCCGGCCTCTCCCTGGAGATCTCACGTTGTGCCATTTGATCCAGGGGAATCGGATTCTGTAAACCACACTGGCTGTAGTGCTGAAAAGATTGAAAAGGAAGCCGACGGTAACGATGTTGAAAAGCCAAATCGTTGTCATCCAAGAAATTATAGTTGGGCTGAGCTTTTAAAAAGGGTTTTCGAGATCGATATTTTAGAATGTGATCGATGTGGCGGTCGTATGAGAATTCTCTGTGCCATTAATCCCCCCGACGCGATTCGTAAGATTCTTTACTGTCTCGGATTGCCTTCTCGGCCTCCTCCAATTTTCCCTGTAGTACAGGAACATTCTTTTGAATATTAGGGCACATTCCAGGCAGGCGGCCATAAAAAAGGGCTAAGAAGGTGAAAGTGTGCAAAATTCCAGGTTTCTTTGTTTCCACCTGCAGTAAAATCGCAAAATCATCAGCTGTTTCATCGTGATTAATTAACATAAGACG
>DKBB01000331.1 GCA_002451015.1 Acidobacteria bacterium UBA6911 | reverse complement strand
TTGGAGATCCATTGCATAAAGAACGATCCAGGTTAAACTTCCGACTAAAAAAGTGGAAAGGATTATTCCTACTGTGGCGAGGGATGAAATGATCCACTTCTGTCGCAGTAGATCATTAATGTCGACATGGAGGGCACCGGCAAAGAGCAGGAAACTGAGCATGCCGTGAAGCAGCAGGTTGTCGAAATCGATGGTTTGGATTATGTAAGCAGCACCTGTTTTTACACCCGTGTAAAATAGTCCCAGTGCAATCAAACAGAGCGACATCAGGAGTCCGCATAGCATTAGACCAATGGTGTTGGGGAGACGGATGAAGCGGTGATTCAGATAACTGAAAAGAGCGGCAAGGGTGATGAGGATCGTAACGATGTCTATGAAATCCATAGTTTTCTATAATTTAATAGGTCTCCCTTTAGGAATCCTAATGTAATTAAGTGTTCCCATATCTGGCAATATCCATTGTCTTTATTAAACCAATGGGTGTCCAACACTTTTCAACCCATTACGATGATTAGTATAAAAACAATGGGTNNAAACAATGGGTGTCCATATTTTGGAAATCAGCGGCAAGCGAAAGAAAGTGAAACAATGGGTGTCCATATTTTGGGATTAATGGGATGTTTTTGAGGCGCCGGGGTAGTAGATCTTACGGGCGCGAATTTTCAGTTCCGGGCGATTCGGCAGGGCAACCGAAATCGTACGAAAGCCATGATCCGAATCCGTGCCGGGCGCATAGTAGCTAAGCAGATACTGCACCCGGAGCTCTTCGGCTATCCGGTCGTATATGCCGCCCAGATCCTCAAAGCTCTCCGCAAGGAATGCCACACCTCCCGTCTGTTCCGCGAGAAATTCCATCCACTGCTGGCCGCGCCTGCTTACATTGTTGAGGCGTTCCGGCGAGGCTCCCGGATTAATGGAATAGAAAAGGCTGTCTGCCTTCTGCACCTCTTCAAGGGCGTTTTCCAGGTTCCCGGTGCTGAGATTGTCTTCTCCATCTGAAAGAACAACAATGATTCGGCGCGATTCCGGATCAAGACGCTCGGGAAAAAGATGTGAAGCCCTTACGACGGCGTCAAAAAAGGCTGTTGCCGCTCCCCGTCGAAGACGGTTCAATCCGTCAAGTACAGACGGAAGCGATTCTGTTCGCTGGAGCATTATCTCAGGTTGGGAGGATATGCCGATAACCGATACGGCGTCCCCGGAGCGAAAAAGGGATTTTACAAATCCTGCAGCAGCTTCTTTGACTATGTCAAAATGGAACCACACACTGCTCGTAACGTCAAAAAGCAGGATGATTTCCAGTCTTGTTAACTCCGGCCTTCCCAGGTGTTGCACTAATACCGTTTTGCCGTTATCCAAAACAGCGAAATCTTCCACCCTCAGGTTTTCTGCCGGATTTCCGGCCGGGTCCGTGACCGATACGGGTACGAGCACTAGGTTCGCAGCGCTGTGGATGGTGGGTATTCGCGATGAGCTTTTTTCGGAAGTCTGTTGAGAAGCGGTATTTGCCGCAGTATCCGCCCTGACCGTAATAAGAAGAGGAATGATTAAAATCAAGACGCATGATAGAGGGCCACGCATACTGTGTAATTTTTCACAAACCGTACGGACTGTCGACCTTTTTATCGTTTTGAAACTTGGTTGTAATTCTACCTTCTAAATTAGAAATCCCTCCATAGCCATACCGATTTAAACCACTCAAAGGAAAAACTTCCTCATTACGTTCGCACGTTCAAACCTTCGACGTGGAAAAGTTGTGTTTTCTATTCAATTCCCAAAGTTGTTATACGCTCGACGGTTTCCTTTTTGTTTTTGACACGGACTCGCAGCTCGTAGATGCCGGGCATCAGGCCGGCAAGGTTGATCTTCTCACCAATGTAGGCCCAGCCTTTGTCGTCGAGATTTTTTTCGTTGATGGAAAGCGGCCGCCAATCGCTATATCTTACGGGCTGGGCTCCATGTAGCAGTTCCATCTTTAACTCCAACTCCGAATCCTCTGCATTGTCGCTTTCGTGATACAGGCTGAAGAAATATCCGCAAATTTCATTCTGCCGGTACAGGCGAATGCCCTGAAGGATTCTGACCCGGTTCAGATCGCCTGTATTTATGTCCATCGAATTCTCCGAATTCGGGGGCGCGAGATCCAGAAGAACGAGGCTGCTGAGGGCAAAGCGGTTTTTTTTCAGGTCCGGCACCTCCACCCACGCCATAGACGTGCCCATGCGTCCGGTATTTTTCTCCCGGACACCGACGCGAGCCTGGTAGACTCCAGGTTCGAGGGCCAGCCTTCTGGAATACCAGTACCCGTAATTTCGAGCCTGGGCAAAACGTTCCTGCGTGAGATCGCCCTGAATGTCCGTAGAGAAGGCTTCGATCTGTTTGCCCGCGGAATCGTAAATTACGTACAACAGTTGAATATCAAAGGCATGGCGTAGATCCTCTGTTTTGTACTGCAAATCGTCCCCCTCGAGAAAAACCGACAGGGAAACCTGCTTGTCGTCTGTTTTGTTCCTGATGAAATGCAACTGAGACGAAACGCCGAGATCGGTTTTGGGAACAGGAGATTTGACGGCTCGGAGCAACAGCTGCTGCGGCGTCAGGTTTTCGTTCTCTATATCCCGGTTTTCGACAACATCGACAGGCATCCGGCCCCTCTGTATCCGCACCCTGTATTCGGGATGGTTCCGGATGCCGACCTGAATATCGCGCGTATCCGGAGCCTTCGCTCCCGGCTCGAGATAATAACCGAGATTGTAATAATAGCTGTTGGCATCGAGGGCCTGGACCAGAGTGTTGCTGAAATTGTTGGTGAACCGGAACAGTTCTCCCCCGGTATCCTGCGCCAGGTCGCTCAAGCCATCCAGGATTTCATTCATGGCGGCGAAATGGTAGTGAGAAGTATTGAATATCTCATCGATGTCTGCTTCCAAACCCTTGGCATCAACGGAATAGAAAACCACGCCTGCCTGCAGTGCACGGTCTACGACCGCCTTGACTTCCTTATCCTTGTACTCGGCGTCTCTTCCGAATTGGCTGAAACCTTCGGAAAAGATGACGATCATTCGCTGGCCGGTGACTTCGATCATCTGGTCAATCAGGTCCTTGAGTGCGTCCAGTGTGGTTTTCCGTCGCCAGGATGCCTCGAACAGGACGTCTCTGGCCCGGGCGCGGGTCAAGGTGTACCGTCGGTCATCAAGACCTTCCTCGGCTTCGTATATCGCTCTTGCTTCATTGAGAACGTCGCTTCCACCGATGTAGCTGCCGCTTCTTTCCACGAGGGCAGCCAGATAGGGGGTGAACCGGCTTTTGCGTGCAATATAGCCCAGAGCGATATTGTCGATGGCATAGCGAAGAATTTGCCGGTTTCGGGTGAACTGCTGCGCGATGCCGAGATCGGTATCACTGGAAACGATGGCGACCATGTCCTGCGGATTGAGTTTCTCGTCAATAAACCGGTGCAGGTTGGTCTTGACCCAATTAAGCGTGTCAAAGTGAAGATGGAGGTTGTCCACGAACAGTGCCGCTGTCCTGGGTGAGGGTTTTTTTAGCTGTTCCCGTATGTCGACGGAATCTACTTTTTTGCTTTTCGGCTCCGCCTTCGCTGCCTCGGGGGAATCTGCACCCCCGACTACCCGGGTAACGGAGAAAAAGTCTGTTTCCTGCGGCCGGTCGTTGTCGAGAATCTCGAAATCCTCGCTTTTTAAATTCTCGACGATACGTCCTTTCCTGTCCGTGACGACGGCGCGAATCTCTACAAGCCGGGAACTTACTTTAAACGTTCCGCCACGGATTTCTTCTTCCGTTTCTGAAGGAGGGTTAAAATCTTGAGCGACGATATTTCCAATGCACAGGAAAAGGGTAGAAGCCACCAGACATAATTCTTTACCATTCATTCTTAATTCCATTCCTTCAATAATACGGAAGAGGAAGCAAACCGTTTCAACCCACATTTCTCCCGGGGAGATAATCCGGCGATATTGTTTATTAAAAAGGTGTTTTTTGCAAATCAGATCCATTCCCTGAAGGTCATCGTTCAACAGATCCCGGCAAAAGGATAAATCCGCCGGTCTTTCATCGGCAGCGTTGGTCCAAGGTACGGAATCATCCAGCGATTTTAAGGCGACAATCTGAGGCCTCGGCTAAATACGATCATGAAATGTACTGTTACAAGACAAAATATGTTATTTCCGAAAATCTAAAAACTCTTGGCAGGGAAGTGCGGTATCCGGAATCCATTCATATACAGACGGTTATCGCTTTTTCGTCTCCTGGCACCGTCCTTGCATTGGCTATATGCATGGAAAACATCGGAACGCGATTCATTTGACATGTTTTCTGAAATATTTGTGTCAAAATACATCAACTGTTTTTCACTATAGGCGGAATCGGAATAATACATACTTGACCAGGTCAAGGCGTTGCGGGGTTGAAAAGCCGCAATATAACCCTGCCTGAAAAACGGAGACAAAATGATGATCATAATTTTGGTTGTGCTCGTTATATTGCTGTTTTGTCTGGTACTCAACCAATCGAACCGGATCAGCCAGATCAAGTCATTCCTCGACCATCTCGAAAGAGATATTAATAAATTGAGGGAACAGTTGGCTCAACTCAAGGAACCTCCTCTCGCAGGATCGCCGGATCGGGAGCGAGAGCCGCAGGTAATTCCTGTTCCGAAGGAAGAATCCAGAGAGGTCGGTGTGCATTCTGTAGAAACAAAGCAGAAGCCGGAATCCCTGTCCGAGGTTCCCGAATATTTTGAGCCCGAAAAACGGCTCGGAGTCCCAAAAGCGGCTGAAGAGGCGTCCGGAAAGAAATCCGGCGCTATGAGCGAAATACCCGCTCGCAGCTTTAACTGGGAAAATTTTCTGGGTGCAAAATTGTTTGCTTGGATCGGAGGATTTTCACTGTTTATCGGATTTTTGTTTCTGCTGAAGTATTCTTTCGATCATAACCTGATTTCACCGGCCGTGCGTGTCGCCCTTGGATTTATTTGTGGAGCGGGACTGATCGGCGGCGGGATGCACCTTAAACGGAAAACCTATGAGATAACGGCCCAGACGCTGTGCGCCACCGGAGTCGTGATCCTGTATGCTTCCAATTTCGCGTCCAATTCGATTTATCATTTCTTTGGGGATGCCCTGGCCTTTTTTCTGATGTCGGTGATTACGGCGGGCGCATTCCTGCTTGCGGTGGGAATGAATGCAAGAGTTGTTGCGGTCTTGGGAATGGTCGGCGGCTTTCTGACGCCGCCGCTTCTTTCGACATGGCAGGATCAGCCGTTTGCCCTTTTCAGCTATGTGACCTTTCTGAATGTCGGTCTCTTCCTGGTTGCGTTTTACCGGAAATGGAATTTCCTTGCCGCCCTGGGCGCCATCGGCACGGTACTGACGCAGTTAGGATGGTCCGTGGAATTTTTCAGCAGAGAGAAGGTTTTCGTCGCCATGGCGATCTACCTCTGGTTCTGCGCGCTTTATTGCGGAGCGCTCTGGTATGCGAAGAAAATCAAGCGCTCGGACACCTGGCTGGCGGTTTCAGCCGCGGCTCTTCCGTTCGTTACTTTCCTGTTTGCGTTTTATTTGTTCTCGTATGGAAGCATTGGAAACCGTCCGGGAGTAATTTTTTCATATCTGCTTGGAGCGGACCTGTGCCTGCTGGCCATTGGATGGATGGAAGAAAAACTGCGCAAAATCCAGTTGGCGGCCGGCGGATGCGTTTTTTTCATTCTGAGCATATGGATCGGCGGTCGTATGGCTCCGGAACAACTGGGCTGGGCCCTGGGCGGCTCACTGGTTTTCGCACTCCTGCATTCGGCGATACCGATGATCCAGGCCAAAGTCGGTAAAGCTTCCGAGCCGTCCTGGCAGTTTCATCTTTTCCCGCTTCTGGCTCTTTTTATGACATTGATACCGGTCCTTAAAGGATACGGGAGCCGATGGATTATCTGGCACTTTGTCCTGCTGTTCAATGCGGGTATCCTCGCGCTTGCCTTTTATACAAACTCTAGGCGGGTTCTCCTGGGAGCGCTTGCAGTTACCGGGATCGTTTTGTTCGGCTGGCTTGTCTGCGCCCCGACGGTTATCCTCAACTCCTTCGGAATGGTGATTCTTATCGGCGCCTTCGGGATCTTCTTTTCTATAGTAACGACTTACGTACTTTATCGTATGAGGCAGAAAGTTCCTGTGACGGAAAACGGGAAGTCTATAGGGATTCCGGATCTTATCGAGATCTCTAATAGTGATAATTTGTTCTTTCAGATTCCGGTTTTTTCCTCCGTACTTCCATTTATGCTGCTGATTATCGCTTCCGGTCGAAGTGAGATTGCGAATCCTACATCGATTTTCGGCCTTGGTCTTCTGTTGACCGCAATAGCCATAGGGCTGATCCGATTCCTTAAAGCGCCCTTCCTGCTGCCGGTTGCAATGGTCTGCTTTTTCCTTCTTGAAATGGTCGTACACCTCGGGCACTTCAATACAGATAACGCAGCGGCATTTCTCGGGTTCTATGTACTCGTACCCGCCCTCTTCTTTATTCTGCCCTTTTACTGGAAACGGGATTACTCAAAAACGGTTCTTCCCTGGGCCACTGCGGCATTATCCGGACCACTGCACTTCTTTCTGATTCATGATGTTATGCGGAAGGCTTATCCGAACGATATCATGGGATTGCTGCCGGCCGTTATGGCGGTACCGTTTTTCTTCGGGCTGACTTACCTGATCAATTGGATTCCGAAAAACGATCGGAAACGAGATTCGATTCTGGCCTGGTTCGGCGGCAGCACCCTGTTTTTCATTACCTTGATTTTTCCCATCCAGTTCGATCACCAATGGCTCACAATCGGCTGGGCCCTGGAGGGCTCCGCTTTAATTTGGCTCTTCCACAAGATTCCGCATCCCGGTTTGAGGGGACTGGGTGTCGCCCTGTTGCTGGGTGTATTTATCAGACTTGGAATGAATCCGGCGATTATCCTGGACTATCCGTTAAGTACATACCCGATATTCAACTGGTATCTCTATACCTATGGCATTGCTATCATTTGCCTGATGTCCTCAGGAAGACTGTTGGCTCCGCCAAGGAACAGGATAATGGGATTCAACGTCCAACCGGTTTTATACTCCCTCGGAACGATCCTGGCTTTTATTCTGATGAACATCGAAATCGCAGATCTTTTCTCGACCGGCCTTTCCCTTAAGTTCCAATTCACAGGAGACCTGGCGCGCGGTATGACCTATTCCATTGCATGGGCTCTATTCGCCCTGGGTCTGATCGTTGTTGGTATCCGGAAAAAACTTCGTCCGGTCCGATTTGCAGCTATCGGGCTCATCGGGATTACTTTGTTGAAACTGTTTTTCTTCGATCTCAGCCGGCTGAATCAGCTGTATCGCATAGGCGCCTTTATCGGCGTGGCTATCGTCCTGATGGTCGCGTCGGCTCTATACCAGAGATGGGTAGTCCGGCAAGAATAGTTAAAAAACAGGTTTTTGGGATCATCAAAAACGATCTGCAGGATCTTTGCCTCAAGTAGTAACGAATACGTTATCGTTGCGTATGATAATCGTGCGTGTTAATCCCGGATCGGAAATAATGTCGCCTGTCGGAGGGAATTCTCCTTATCCTTGACATATGCAGGATAGGCCGCCTAGAGTGGTGGCATTCCGGTTCGGATATGGGGGGTGTGCACCTGGGAGTTACGGTTTTTAAAACGGTCTCATCCTGATCCGGGGGAAAAGGGTTATTCCGCCCATCGTACTTGTGATGCGAGGATTGATAGAAAAACGGAGTCTGGGGATGGTTGTGCCGGCCCAAGCAGGGTATTTACCAAGTCACCCTTGACTGGCTTTCGGGGACGCATTCCTTCCCATTTAAAATCAAAGGAGTCAATAGCAATGAAGTGGTATATTTCAGCAGGTCTAATAACATTGCTGTGCCTGGGCCTGATTTGCAGCTCTTCAGGCTTAAACGGCAAGGCGCAGGCAGCGCCCGCGGAAGGAAAAATTACTGTTCTTAATCCGCTGGGCACGCCGCCGCCGATTACCTTGAAACCCATGGCGCCTCGACTGGACAGTCTTGACGGCAAGACCATTTATTTCGTCAATGACGGTTACATCGGATCCGACAATGTTCTGTATGAAATGATCGACTGGTTTAAGGCGAACTATCCCAACACCAAAGCCCTGTACAAAAGGAAAGGCGGCGGCGGATTTGAGTCCGAAGATCCGGAATTATGGGCCGAAATAGAGAAAGAGGGGGACGCCGTAATTATCGGGATGGGCCATTGAAGCCAGTGTGCGCCGGCAGTTGTCGGCCACTCCATCAATTTTGAAGCGAATATGCGCATCCCGTCTATTGCCCTGGTTCTGTCCGAGTTCTACGAACAGGAAAAAGAGAAGGCGTATAACGAAGGCATGCCGAATGTCCGGACCCAGTGGGTTCTGGGACCGACCTGGGCAAAAACGCGCGAGCAGATACGCAAGGACGTTGTCAACGGCGTGAACCCGATTTCGGGTCGTCCGGTGATGCAGGAAATTGTCGAAAAACTCACCAAACCATTGTCTGAAGATGACACAAAGACCGGGGAGATCAAACGGACCAAAGGGCCGCTTACATTCACCGATACCGAGGAAAATCTGCATAAAATGTTCCTGGATAAACGGTACACCGATTTTCTGCCGATCGTACTGCCGACGGAAGAGCGTGTGACCGAAATGCTGAAAGGAACCAGCCACGATCCCGACGAAGTCGTTGGAAAGATGTCGCCCACCAACACGGGCGGTTATTTTGAATACTGGACCTTCACCGTAAAAGATGTCGCCATCAATGCGGTTATGGCCGGATGCAAGCCTGAATATCTGCCGCTGCTTCTGGCGGTAGCCTCGACGGGGAAAGAGGCCATATCGGTTTCGGATAATGGTTTTGTTGGCGCCCTGGTCATCAATGGAGACATCCGGGACGAGATCGGTCTGAATTACGACGTGGCGGCTGTAGGACCCTACGCCCATGCCAACACCACTATTGGAAGAGCCTGGAGCCTGATAGCCATCAATCTCGGCAATTGCGGCAAGGTGGGAACGACCTACATGGGGACAATCGGAAATCCCATGAACCTGATCAATATCGTCATCGCCGAGAATGAAGAGAAATCCCCCTACGAACCCTTTTCCGTTCGGAGAGGCTTCCAGAAGGGTCAAAACGTCGTCACCCTGTTCGAAGGATGGGGCATTCTTTCCGCGGCGAACTGGGGTGCGAACAGTTGGGGCGCTGTGATGGATTATCCCCAGATTATGAAGGACATTGCGGCCCAGCAGGGCTTTTTGTTCGGCACGTGTTTCGTCCTGAGCCCGCCGATTGCAAATTTCGTAAAAGAACGGTTCGATTCTATCGAGGAATTGGAAGCGTTTCTGGCTCCGGCTCCCGGAGGCGGTTTTGCAAAAATGAAAGCGAAACCGGCTGCCGATGGAGAGGAAGCTGCTGCCAAAAAGCCGATGCCCAAAGGCAAAATGCCCGGTTTCGGCCGCTCCAGTATTCCCATTATCGTTACCGGCGGATCGAATAACAACTATTGGAGCGCCGGAGGATTACGCCCCGGTCAAAGTATTCCGATCGACGACTGGAGGTAATCGGTACATTCTCCTTTAGTTTATACAAGCTTTGGCTGCAAAAGAACTGCTTCCCTGGGCTTTTATTGGACGGGGAAGCAGTATAAAAACTACTCCTCTCAATTCCGCTTAAAGAGAAATGCAGGCTAGCCGGAAGCCGCGGCTGTGCTATAGTTACAGTTCCTGATTTGTGGTTAATAGTGACGAAATCCGGCATGCCCGGTTGGAACTGATCCGTGGAATTCCTTCAAAATATTGATATTGCTACAGTAGCCATTCAGTTTGTAGTCCTGCTTTTTTCCCTGAGCATCCATGAAGCATCCCATGCCTGGATGGCGGATCGTATGGGGGATTACACGGCGCGTTATATGGGACGCGTTACCCTGAATCCCGTACCACATATCGATCCTGTCGGCACTATCTTGTTTCCGCTCCTTATGTTCTTTACCTCCATCCCAATAATCGGATGGGCCAAACCTGTTCCTGTGAACCCGGCACACCTTCGCAATCCGCGTAAGGACAATATTTACATCTCGATGGCAGGTCCGGGATCCAACCTGCTGGCTGGATCCATTGCTTTTGTCCTTATTTTAATTTTGAAGATTTTCAATCCGGAACTGATACTGGAATTCTTTAGGTTGATTCCGGGAAACGATTCGGTTCTTACTCCGGTAGTCGCAATACTTTATTATCTGTTTTTAATCAATTTTGCTCTGGCCCTGTTTAATTGCATACCGATCCCTCCCCTCGACGGCCACTGGGTGCTTTACGGGTTGTTGCCCGATAATGCGGCGGTAGCATTGGAACGTGTCGGGAGGTACGGATTCCTGATAATTTACGCCCTGATGTTTTTGGGTATCCTGAAGTATATATTTATACCAATATATGAAATGAGTGGACTGTTGATTCCATCATAGCGCACGGCGGAATCCCTATGGAAAAAGACCAAAATCCGAGTCCGGATACCCCGGAACCTTTCGAAGGAAACGGTGTCACCGTACGCCTGGAAGCCTTTGAAGGTCCGCTTGACCTTCTCCTGCATTTGATCAAAAGGGAGGAGATCGACATCTGGAATATTCCGATTGCCCATATTACCGAGCAGTACCTGGAGTATATTCAGATCATGAAGGATCTGAATATCAACCTGGCCGCCGAGTGGCTCATGATGGCATCAACCCTGATTTACATAAAATCCAGGCTGCTGGTTCCCCAGGAGAAAAAAGAGGAGTCCGAGGACGATGAAAACGAGGATCCACGGCACGAGCTCGTCTATCAACTGCTGGAACACCAGAAATTCAAGAACGCGGCCGAGATGCTTTATACCCGCGAGGAAGTGGAGAACGCCGTCTGGAACAATCCTCCGGAGGATGCTCTCGAGGACGCAAATGAAATAGTCGATGTAAGTCTTTTCGATCTGCTTAGGGCTTTTCATGAGGTCGTCCGGCGTTTTGATGAGCAGCGGGTCATGGAAGTCGACCATGAAGAGGTTACCGTCGAGCAGATGATCCTGGACATCAGGAACCGACTGCTGATCCATGACACGATTTTATTCTACTCTTTGTTTGCAGAAAGCCGTTCCAAACGCCAGATGATTGTGACGTTTCTCGCCCTGCTGGAATTGGTGCGTTTGCATGAAGTACGGCTTCACCAGAAAAAAACGTTTGAAGAAATTCTAATCTCAAAGAAAAAGGAAACCGCCTGAAGTCATGGAAATTACTGAAATACAGGCTGTCATGGAAGCCATTATCTACGTAGCGGAGGAACCGGTAAAGCCGGAACAGTACCAGGAAGTTTTCCCGGATGAGCCAAAGGAAGTCCTGGAACAGGCTCTCAAAAACATGGTTGAGACGTTTAACGCACGCCCGGGAGGCATGATTATACGGGAAGTCGCAGGTGGATTCCGGATGACGACACGCCCGGAACACCATGAACAGATTCGGGCTTATCTCAAAACGCGGCCAAACGCGAAACTGTCAATGGCCGCACTGGAAACGCTGGCTGTCATTGCCTATAAGCAGCCTGTAACCATGGCGGAAATTCTCTCCATTCGCGGCAAGAAATCCAGTTCCGCCCTGCACACCCTGCTGGAAAAGCATATGGTTGCGATTGTAGGACGAAAACAGGTTGTCGGCAGGCCGATCCTGTATGGAACCTCGAAGGAGTTCCTGATTCATTTCGGGCTGAAGAGTCTGAAGGACCTGCCTACTCTTGAGGAGTTTGCTCAACTCGCCAGTGAGCAACTTTAATACGGATGGACCACGGAGAAAGACTGCAAAAGATTCTTGCATCCGCCGGAGTGGCGTCCCGCCGCAGAGCCGAGCTTATGATTCAGCAAGGCAGGGTGACCGTAAACGGGCAGACCGTGACACAGCTGGGAACCCGGGCGGATCCCGTAAATGATTCCATAAGGGTGGACGGGAAAAGGGTCCAGGTATCGTCCCGAAAGCTGTATATTCTTCTGAACAAGCCGAGGCAGGTTATTTCTTCCGTCGCCGATCCCCAGGGAAGGACGAAGGTTACCGATCTTGTTAAGGTAAAAGGGAAGGTGTATCCGGTCGGACGACTCGACTACAATACCGAAGGCCTGATCCTGCTCACAAACGACGGAGACTTTTCGCAGAGAGTGGCAAAAGCGGGTCACCATATGCCCAAGGTTTACCAGGTCAAGGTCCGGTCGAAACCGGACGGGACGGACCTGGTAAAACTCCGTAAAGGGATACGGTTAAAAAGTGGAGTGCAGCTGGCACCCTGCAGGATCACGGCTCTTGGCGGAGACCGCAACGGCTGGTATGAAGTGACGCTGATCCAGGGTAGAAACAGGCAGATCCGGGATATGTTCGAGGCTGTTGGTTGCCCGGTGTTGAAATTGCGACGGATAAAGATCGGCTTTATAACGGATAAGGATTTGCCTGTCGGTCATTACAGATTCCTTACGCCGGGTGAAGTGTCGCAGGTGTTTCGAATCACGGATGAACGCTCCCGAGTGCACTGAAAGAGATCCCGTCCGAAGGAATGAAGAGAACTTCTGCCTTTTCAATAACCTGTGGCGTCAGGTAAGATTTTCAAGAAGCATTATTCGCACCGATAGATGTTTCATGCCGGGGAATCGTTCCACAGCGCGGATAATTTGATCCAGGAGGGCGGATGTGTTTACCGGAATAATCGAAGAAATCGGTACGATCCAGGAAATTCGTTTCATCCATGAGGGTGCTGTGATAACGATTTCAGCCAAGAAAATACTCCCGGGACTGAAAATCGGGGACTCCATTGCCGTCAACGGGGTTTGCCTTACGGCAACAGCTTTTGAAACCGGGTCCTTTGCCTGTGACATCTCTGCGGAAACCCTCCGTCTCAGCAGTTTCAAAAAGGCAAAACAGGGTATGCGTGTCAATCTTGAACGATCTCTCATGCTTGGCGGTCGCTTGGGCGGACATATAGTACAGGGCCATGTGGACGGTATCGGGCGATTGCTGGCCAGGATTCCCAGTGGAGAGGGATTTGAAATATCATTCTCGTTCCCGCGGGAACTGGAGCGCTATCTTGTCTATAAAGGCTCTATCGCCGTAAACGGAGTGAGCCTGACCATAGCTTCTCTGGAGAAGGAATCCTTTTCCATCGCGGCGATTCCTCTTACGCTGGAAGAAACCAATCTGGCCCAGTTGAATATCGGGGATCCGGTGAATCTGGAAGTAGACATACTGGGGAAATATTTCGAACGGTTTTTCCAGCTAGGGATCGATAAGGATAAGAAGAAGCCATCCAGCATAAGTGCCGAATATCTTCAAAGTCAGGGATTCTAAAGTGAAAATGCCGGGAAAGAATATCAGTCGATTTTTTCTGGCTGTTTTGTGTACGGCCGCATGGTGTTTCCCCTCCGGACATGACGAAAAAATGCCCGTATTCGGAAAAGATACCGTTCTTGTTTGGGAAATTCCCATGGAGGATTTGACAAAGGATTTTGTCGTGAGGATAGCCTGCTTTTCACCGGATCTTCTCATGGAGTGGGAGGACGAAAAATCGCAGGGTACGGTGTTGATTCCCAGGCAGGAGATGATGCAGGCGAAGGGGTATGTGAATACCAGGTTGTTCAAATCGGGGGTGGATACCCGGGCGGAAAATGAAACAACAATCTGGTTGAGCCGGCAGATTTACCGCGATTTAAAAGAAGGCAAAGAAGCGAAACTAAAAATCGACCGCGTTCAGGGTCGAATGACATACCTGGGCGAGGATGAATTCACGGTGGAAGTAAACGATTTTCCCGTGTCGCTGCCGGTGATCAGGGTTCGAGATAGCCGTAAGGCTGAGTTGTGGTTCCTGGACCGGGAGGATAATCCCCTGCTTGTTCAGTATCGACTGCGGCATTACAGTAAAACACTTGTCAGTATAACGACCAATCGCAAAAACACCCTCCGATGGATCAAGGATCAAAAAATCCGGAGACTTATTCCGGATTATAAATAAAGCTTCGCTGCAGAGGATGCGCTTCGTCATAAAACGTTCGCATCTTCTAATGGTCGAGCGTGCAACGACCTTTTATGTGCAGGGTAGCTCAGATGCAATTGCGTTTTTTGTAAGTTCAACCAGGCGATCCCGGTCCTCTAACTGCATCCCGTTTGTGTCAATGGGATCATGAAAAACGACCCGCACCCGTGCGGGGACAATCGTGTATTTGCCGGGAGGTTGGATGGCAGCGCTGCCTACAATAGTGACAGGAATGACGGCGGTCTCCGCCTTTATCGCCATCACAAAAACACCCTTTTTAAACTCTCCCAGAAGACCGTCCCTGCTTCGGGTGCCCTCGGGAAAGGCAAAGAAGGACTTCCCCTCCGACAACAGTCTGGCTCCGCGATCGATGCCTTCGCGCGCTTTCTTGGGATTCAACCGGTCGATAGGCACAAACTGTAATTGTTTTAGAACAAGGGACAGGATCGGAAGTTTCATCATTTCGGTTTTTATCAAAGCCCTCAGATTTCTGGGTGTCGCGTGACATAGAATCGGACCGTCGGCATTTCCCTGGTGGTTGGAAAGAAAAAGATAGGCTTTTCCGGGCAGTATTTTTTCCTTACCCTGAATGGTCACTTTTATTCCGCCTATGAAACCGATGATGCGAAAGCAGAAACGCGCCAGAATGTAAATCAGACGGGTGTCATGGAAAATAAGTGTCCATATCATAGCCGGCGGCGCCAGGAGCAGTATATACAGGCTGGTAAAAAAATAAATGAACGTCGCTCGAATCATGGAACTCACTTTCCTGCAAAAAGATGGATGATTGTACTTCATTTGCGGGACGTATCGAAATGCATTCATTGTTTTCTCGTTCCAAACAACGAGTTAATGACTGTTGCGCAGGAGTAAGGTGCACGATAAATCCGGGCTTTTCCCATTGAAGTTCAAAACGCAGAAAGATGAACGGAGAACCGGATACTACGCGTGATTGATTAATTTTTGATTTTTTTACACTTTAAGGTATTTTTGAAGATTAACTTAAGAATATGTTTGAGGTGAATTTTGGGTTTTAACAGTGTTGAAGAAGCCATTGAGGAAATAAGACAGGGGCGGATTGTTATCGTTGTCGATGATGAAGACCGTGAAAATGAAGGTGATTTGACAGCCGCAGCGGTAAAAGTAACTCCGGAGATGATCAATTTTATGGCGAAGTATGGCCGCGGCCTGATATGCCTGGCCATGACCGGAGAGCGTTTGGACGAGCTTCGCATTCCGATGATGGTACGGGACAATACCAGCAAGTTCGGAACCGCCTTCACCGTTTCCATCGAAGCGCGTCATGGCGTCACCACGGGGATCTCAGCGGCGGACCGAGCCAAAACCATTCTGACCGCTGTCGATCCCGCTACGATTCCGGCGGATCTGGCCCGCCCGGGCCATATTTTCCCGCTGAGAGCCCAGTCCGGAGGCGTACTGATGCGCGCCGGCCAGACGGAGGCTTCGGTCGATCTCGCCCGGCTGGCGGGATTGTACCCTGCCGGCGTTATATGCGAGGTGATGAACGAAGACGGCACCATGGCCAGGGTGCCCGACCTTAGGAAGGTCGCCAAAGAGCACGGACTTAAGATCGTCACAGTCGCCGATATTATCGCCTACAGGCTCAGAACGGAAACGTTCGTCAAGCAGATTGCGGATGCGAAATTCCCAACCGAGTTCGGCGAATTCAAAATAGTGATTTTCGAGAATGAACTGGACAACGAGCAGCACATCGCGCTGGTTAAAGGAGATATCAATCCTGAGGCGCCGGTGATGGTCCGCGTTCATTCCCAATCAACCATGTCCGATGTTTTCAGCTCATTGCGGACAGGCGGGAAAAATAAACTGAAAGCCGCACTTAAAAAAATCGAGGAAAACGGACAGGGCATCCTGGTTTATCTCAGGCAGGAAGAGAAGGCGCACAATCTCGTGGACGAGATTAACGGAAACGGCGGGAAGAGCGCCGGATCCAGAGCAGCCGGGATCAATCCGATTTCAGATCCCTCCAGCGATCTGCGGATATACGGCATCGGAGCCCAAATGCTCCGGGCACTGGGTGTGCACCAGATCCGTTTGCTTACCAACCGCCCGAAGAAAATTGTCGGCCTTCACGGTTACGGCATTACTGTCGTGGAGCACCTTCCTCTTTAGAACTTTCTGCCGAGGATAGCAGGTATTTTTATTAAATAATTGTTTCGTCAGAGAACCTCTGTGTTTCGGCGGTCAGGTACCTCCCTGGTTTTCCTTTAGGAATGCAATTTTGCTACCTGCTCTTCAATAATCCCGTCCTCTATTTTCTCGAACAGGATTTCGCGTTTTCCCAGCGGATGACTGTCTGCAAGTCGCAGATCCTGTATTGCATTCCAGCACTGCTCCCGGTGAGAACCGGAACCGTTCAGCATTTGCCACAGTTTCTCTGCTGAAAAAGGTAGAAATGGTTCCATGAGGACCGCGAGCGAAGCCAGAAGCTGCAGTGTCGTGTTCAGAATGGTCCCGCAGCGTTCCCGATCGGTTTTGAGCGCCTTCCACGGGGCGGAATCGTTGAAGTATTTGTTGCCGGTCCGGGCCAGATCCATCATTTCATTCACGGCGCGGCGAACCTGGAAACTCTCCAGCGCTGCGGCTATCGTTTGAGCCGAGTGGGCGATAGCGTCCAGAACGGCTCGATCGGCATCTTCGGGTTTGCAGGCCGGGGGTACCCTGTTATCAAAATTCTTTTCCGTGAACGACAGGCAACGGTTGATAAGGTTCCCCAGAACGTCCGCCAGTTCATTGTTGTTGTGCGCCTGGAAATCCTTCCATCCGAAATCCGCGTCCTTGCTTTCCGGCGCGTTCGCCTCGAGGTAATAGCGCAGCGGATCGGGTGGGAAAACGTCGAGATATTCATCCACCCAGACAGCCCAGTTGCGGCTCGTAGACAGCTTTTCCCCCTCGATGTTCAGAAACTCGTTTGCCGGAATATGGTCCGGAAGAACGAAATCGCCATGTGCCATTAGGGTGGCGGGCCAGACAATGGCATGAAAAACTATGTTGTCCTTGCCGATGAAATGAATCAGTCGGGTATTGGGATCGAACCAGTATTCGCGCCAGAGTTCCGGTTGACCCTGTTTCTGGGCCCATTCAACAGAAGAGGAAATATAGCCAATAGGAGCGTCAAACCAGACATACAGTACTTTCCCTTCAGCATCCGGCAAGGGAACAGGAACGCCCCAGTCGATATCCCGTGTGATCGGTCTGTCCGTAAGGCCTTCCTGGAACCACCCGGAACAGAATTCCCTAACATTGCTCTTCCAGTCGGATTTGGAAGCTTGCCATTCTTCAAGCTTTCCCTGGAATTCAGACAGGCGGAAATACCAGTGTTTCGTTGACTGCATTTCCGGACAGGATCCGCACTCCTTGCATTTTGGATCAATCAGTTGTTCCGGTTCCAACCATCGACCGCAGGATTCACACTGATCCCCGCGTGCTCCGTCCTGGTGGCAATGGGGGCATTCGCCTTCGATATACCTGTCGGGAAGAAAGCGCCCGCAGGTATTGCAGTGATATTGCTGTACGGATTTTTCCGTAACGAAGCCCTTGCGATTCAGGGTAAGAAAAAACTCCTGGGATATTTTATGATGCAACGGCAGGGAAGTGCGCGAGTAGTTGTCGAACCCCAATCCTATGCCCTGGAAGCTTTTACGCATCATGCCGTGGTATCTGTCGATCACTTCTTGGGGTGTGATGCCTTCTCTGTCGGCCCGGATCTTGATGGGAACTCCATGTTCGTCGGAACCGCAAATGAACAGGACATTGGAGCCTTTCAGCCTCTGGTATCGGACAAAAACATCTGCCGGGATGTAGGCTCCGGCAAGATGCCCGACATGCAGGGGCCCGTTCGCGTAAGGAAGTGCCGCAGTCACAAGAAGTTTTTGTTCTGAATCATCCACAGGAAAATCCTTTCTTAACATTAAAACATCGTTACTTGTTGCAATTTTGAACGTTGCACGCTAAAACCGATCCAGGGCGCAACCTGAAAATTTCAAAAGAAAATAAAGAGGGATTCTTCCCCGTATTCCTTACAGGATGCGTGAATATCTGTTTTTTATCTATTTTAAGTCTTCAGTCTGCAGTCTTTCCTGCTTTACATACTCGGCCAATGCTTCACGGGTCGAAGGAAAAGCCAGGTCGTCCCAGGGAATCTCATCAAGATGGAATGACCTGATTTCCCGGCTTTCCGGGGTTATTCCCGGAGTTCCGCCAATGACTGTTGCACAGTAAGCGATCATAACAATACCCGATTCGCCATAGGAATAAACATTCAATAGGCGGTCCAGACGGATTCGAAGCATGGTTTCCTCATAGGTTTCCCGTACGGCGGCATCCGGAACGCATTCCCCCAAATCGACGTAGCCTCCAGGATAGGTCCAACTGCCTGAAGAGGGATCGATATTCCTGCGAATCAACCAGATCTTCCCGTCCTGTCGCGGGATCGTTCCCGCAGCGACTTTCGGATTCAGGTAGAAAATGAATCCGCAGTTCCCGCAGACTTTTTGAGGTTTTTGTTCCTCATCAAGAAAACGTAGTTCAAGCGGATGTCCGCAGCGTGGACAGAACTTTGCCCACCGGATTTTTGCCGAGTGCTTCAAACCGAAGCTCTTATCGCCGCCAGACATGGTTTCCCTTTAAAGACCATCCGTCCGGGTGTTTTCAATTCACCCGGGAAATGTCCAAAAGCTTATAATAGCAGTATGTTTGAACGGTCGCTAAGAATTCGTGATTTTCAGGCGAAAGACCTGGAAGTGCTTTATGCGATCGACCACATCTGTTTTCCGGCGGATATAGCCTTTTCCAGGCGCGATCTTCTTATCGGTCTCAACCAAACCGGCAGCATTGCTCGGATCGCCGAGATCCCCGATGGTATCGCAGGATTCATTCTGGCACGGATTGAAGATGATCGGCAGGGGCACATTCTCACACTGGACGTTATTCCTTCTGCGCGGCGACGCGGAATTGGTTCCATGCTGATGGAGGATTTACACCGCTTGCTGAAGCTGCGGAAAATAACTACGGCCATTCTGGAAGTCGGAACCGGCAACCTTGAGGCGCAAAGCCTCTATGAAAGAATGCGTTACCGGTATATCGAAACTCTGTATGGTTACTATAACGGAAACGAGGATGCCTTTCGTATGGTGCGTCTTATCTGAGCTTTCAGTTGCTTTTATTTCTTCCTGCCGGGTTAAAATTCTTGCGCTTTATATCCTTTGCGGGTTTTGACCTTCAGTTTAGCCTCTTTGCCGTTGATCATAACCTTCGCATTGACTTCCACCTTTATATTACGAAACTTTCCGTCTTTTTTTGTGTTGGAGGAAACATACCCGATACTGTACTGGCTTCTCAAAAGTGCGGAGATATTATTGATGATGGTGGGGAGCTCGGAATCGAAACGGGGATAATAGACATTGCCGCCGGTATATTCCGAAAAAAACCTAAGACGATTGTCGGCCATGGAAAGATCTATCGAGGATAGTCCCAATGCGTCCACTCCTAAATATTGGGCAGCCCGATCTTCGCCTAAAATGGCTCGAAAATACTGACCCAGGCTTATGGTGTAAAGGGTTGCAGTGGCCTCTTTGCATCGTTCCAGCACTTCTTCATAGGTGTGCTTGCTGAAACTGTTCAACCCGGTGCTCAACAGCAGAATGGATACTTTGCCCTCCATTTCCTCTGTACGGTCAAATACATCCATGAGCGCGTCGAAGAGATTGTGTTCGCTCATGGCCGGAAAAGCGATGGCGCGCATCGCACTGAGAAACTCCATCTTGTCTTGGGTAAAATCGGTGAGGATGATCGGTTTGATGTCATAGCCAATGACCCCGACCCAGTCCCCCTGCCGGAGATTACGGGCGAAGTATTCCGAAATACTATAGATCTGTTGTATGAAGATATCGTCGATAACGTAGTGGCCGTACTTCCGGTATTCGACCAGAAGGACTACGGTTACATTGGCCTCTATAGGAGAGAAATTCGTTATTTCCTGCTTGACCTTGTCTTCATAAACGGTAAAGTGTTCCGGTCGCAGCCCGGTTATGACGTTTCCTTTCGAATCCGTCACCAGAACCTGAAGCGTTACCAGGTCGGTTGCAACGGAAATGGACATTCGTCCCTTGGGAAGGTCTTGATCCTGTTCCGTTTCCGTATTGTCACTGTCTGTCTTGCTCTGCTGGTAAGGATTACCGGCAGCAGGAGAGGGTTGCACGGAATCAGCCGGATTGAGGGATGATTGGGTCCCGCCGAAAGGTTGGGAGACCGTCATTATAAAAATGCATAAGGTTAAAAGCATTATTTTAAAAATACAGTTTATATTCATGTTGGTCGATCCGGCTCCTGTAGAAGATTTGTATCTCTTTTGAAAATGTTAGCACAATTGGTTTAAGGTCACCAGAAAGGGATATTTGCACAAATTGAATTGACCTGAAATTTTCTCGGTGCTAATAATTGTGCGTCGCGGTTTTCTGGTATGTTTTTACTGGAGGTCTATTGTGAGCTACTGCCCGGAATGCGAAGCCGTTATCGATGAGGAATTCGAAGATATCGGAGAAATTATTTCATGTCCCGAGTGTGGCGTTGAACTCGAAGTGATTAATATCGATCCTGTAGAATTCGACCTTGCGCTCATTGATGATGAGGATGATGATGAGGATGAGGATGATGAATTCTCCTTCGATGATGACGAGGAAGATTGGGACGACGATGATTCCTATGATGACGATTACGAAGAAGACCGGTGACGGCCCGAAATAAAACCTGGCTGCCTTCCTGCTTCCTTCTAATCGCTACGATTCACCGCCGTTTCAAGGAGTGATTCCAAGGGATCGCCGCCGCCGACATGCTTTGTACTGTTGCAATCTTTTAAATCGGCCGTATGGAGCATGCTCCGGCATTACCTGGATCAGCCTGTTGTGCCCGGCAGCGTCGTAGTGATCGAAACCTCATTTTATAACGGCTGATGCTCCCTGCAAGTCTGAAATGCCTGCCTTTTTGAAAGGGTTCCCGTATAATTGTTTGGCGTTTTCCCTTTTCAGTTTTATTCTGAAAAGGAGGGCTGGAGTTTTTATTTGAAAGCTCTTCGGTGCACAGCCGGCAGGGAAGATGGATGGGCCTGCGGTCACTTCTGGGTACTTTCTTCCTAATAGAATGGATGGCTATGGAATTAAAGGAAAAAGAACGAAAGCTGGAGGAGCTGTTGAAGAGCATGGCGCCCGTCGTTGTCGCATTCAGCGGCGGAGTGGATAGTTCCTATCTGGCATATAAAGCACACGAGGTTCTGGGCGATCAGGCTCTCGCGGTCATGGCGATGAGTCCCTCGGTTCCGTCCCGGCAAAATCGTATGGCGGACCGTACCGTAAAACAGATTGGCATGGCCTTCAGGAAAATTCACTCCTATGAGCTGGAGATTGAGGAATACAAAGCCAATCCCGCGAACCGTTGCTATTACTGTAAAGACGAACTTTTCAACAGACTGCAAATGATTGCGGAAGAATATGAATCGGCGACTATTCTAGATGGTCTCAATGCCGACGATCTCGGGGATTTCAGACCCGGCAGGAAGGCGGGGGAAGAGCATCGAGTAAGGAGCCCCCTTATGGAAGCCGGCCTGACAAAGGCGGAGATTCGGGAACTCTCGAGGAATGCCCATCTTCCAACGGCGGACCAGCCTGCTTCCGCCTGCCTTGCCTCCCGCTTTCCCTACGGAGTAACAATAACCGAGGAAAAACTGAGAATAGTGGATGAGGGAGAGGAGTTTCTCAGGAAATCGGGGTTCAGTGTTTTTCGGGTACGGCACCATGATCCTCTGGTGCGATTGGAATTCGGGATGGAAGACCTGAAAAAAGCCCTGGATCCGGAAGTGGCAAAACAACTGGCACGGCACTTTAAAAAGCTCGGATACAAATATGTGACGCTAGATCTCGAAGGCTACCGAACCGGATCGGCGAATGAAGTTCTCGATCCCGCCCAGACCGAAAGTTTCGACGTCTGATCTGTTTCGAAAATCATTGTTTCAGGTCTACAAGTGCCGTTGACAGGTTTGCAGGTAAAAAATGTCCGAAGTCTGAGATCCAGAGTCAAAGGCTTCAAAACATTTAATTTCCGACCTACGATCTCAGACTTGCGATCCGTGAAAAGACGGTCTGCAGTCGGTAGTTTGGAATACTCTGATTAGAATTCGGACTCGGATGAGAGAGAAGGCAGTAATGTTGGGGCGAACACAAGGTTCGCCCTTTAATATTAAATGGTTTTTCGGCTTATGAGATTTACGCGTTGGCTTCGAGCACCTGCTGGACGACTTCCTTCACTTCTTCAATTTTGAACGGCTTAGCCAGGAACCGGCAATTATTCTCCGTAAAGAAGGAACGTGTTTCATTGCTGACGGTGTCTCCTGTAACGAAGACGATGCGGTTGGCCAACCGGGGATGATGTTCCTTTATCCAGTTGAATAATTCTTTACCGCTCATCTGCGGCATGCGGTAGTCGGTTATGACAACGTCGTACTCGAGGCTCTGCATCTTCTTCAGAGCCACCTGTCCGTTCTTCGCCGTGTCGATGGTCATGGGAAGGGACTGGAACGCTTCAACAAAGAAATCCAGTATGTATTTTTCGTCGTCCACAACAAGAATACGCTTCTTCTGCACCAGCTTTTCAAATAGCCGCCCCTGCTCGGGCGTTTCCTGGGAGCTCCCGGCTTCATCCTGAAGGTTTGCTATGATAGGAAGTTCGACAAAGAAGGTTGAGCCTTTGTTCGGAAGACTTCGGACGTAGATATTCCCTCCATGTTCCTTAATCATTCCGTAGGAAAGGCTGAGTCCCAGTCCGGTTCCTTTGCCCACCTCCTTCGTGGTAAAGAAGGGATCGAATATCCTGTTAAGATGACTTTCAGGAATTCCGGGCCCGTCGTCCTTGATTTCTACTATGATATGGGATTTTTCCGTGTCGGTTTTCGTCCGAATGGTAAGCGTACCCCTTCCATTGGTTTCGAGCATTGCCTGTTCTGCGTTGGTCAGAATATTAAGAAACACCTGTTGGAGCTGATGGGCGTCGGCGATGGTTTTAGGGAGACTGCGATCCAGATTGCGATGAATTTCGATGTTGTTTACCTGAAATTCATAGCTTCTTAATTCTACAGTTTTTTCCAAAATTTCATTGACATCCGTCATGGTTCTCTCAGGCTTCTGTTTGCGGGCAAACGACAGAAGATTCTGGACGATTTTCTGGCAGCGCAAAGCCAGGTTGTTGATCTTGTGGAGATTTTCTTTCGCGCGGCTGTCGAGGTCTTCGCGCAGTTGAAGCAGTTGGGAATACCCCATGACTCCGGTCAGGGGGTTGTTGAGTTCATGGGCAATTCCCGAAATGAGCTCGCCGATGGCGGAGAGTTTTTCGGACTGAATGAGCTGTTGTTGAAGCAGTTTTTCGTTATTGATGTCCTTCGCTACATGAATCGAACCCGCCAATCGGTTGTTCTTGTCATACCATGGGCTGACCGATAATTGAAACGCTCCTCCCATTTTAGGGAGATTCACTTCTTCCACGATAAGGGCATCCGATTCGGGAGGGAGGGTATGTCTGCAATGAATATGATCGGAATCTCCTTCGCTATAAAGCTGGGCGCAGTAACGGCCTATGATCTTTTGAGGGATGGTATTCATCCTACGCGCCAGGGCTACATTGGCTCGGATGACTTTGCCGGTGGTGTCGTGGACCGACACGCAGTCCTGCATGGCATCAAAGGTAGTTTCCCATTCCTTCTGGCTGCGCGACACGACCTGGAAAAGCCTGGCGCTTTCCAGGGCAATCGCCGCCTGGTGTGCCAGAGCTTCCGCACGCAGAATTTCTTCATGTGTGAACTTGCGGTCGTTTGAATCATCGCTGCACACAAGGACACCCATTGCCTGCTGCTTTGTGAGAAGCGGTGCGAAAATGGCTGCATGCCAGCCGAGGGATCCCATCAACTCACTGTTGGCGCTCTCTTCGCAGGAAATATCCTCCAATGCGATAGCGCGTTTTTCCAGTAGAGCCGTTACGGGCGTCGAAGCTTCCGACAACTTGATGCTGACTTTCCGGATATCGAAGTTCTCTGTTTGGGTTGAGGCGGATCCGACAAGGTTTTGGCCTGCATTGTCGAGTAAAAATAGATGGCACTGGCTTGTTTTGGCCAGCCTCTTTCCCTCGACGACAATCCTGCGAATGATATCTTCCAGGTCGAAACTCTGAGAAATGATCTTGTTGACTTCCTGCAAAGCGACAAGGTCTTCAGAGAGTTTGCTGGATTGCTCCCGGAGCTGGGTGTGCACGATAGCAATTCCGAGAATTTCGCAGAAAGCGTTGATATATTCATCATGAGTCGCCGACAGGGGATTTGCGCTCTTGGATGCTAATTTCAAACTTCCCAGGACCTGGTTGCCCGATAATACGGGATAAATTGCAAAATATTGCATGCCTTCCCGGCGCAATATTTCTCCCAGTGTGCTGTCGCCCCATTTGGATACCTCTCCCGATATGGATGGTAGCGAATGTGAAAGAAAGTCCTCATCTCGAATCTCTTCAAGAAATTTGGAGGCTTTTTTGCCGAAGCCCCGGGAGAAGGTAACGGGCGCGGTCCCGTTTGTGGAACGGAGGCTGAAGGCACAGGCATCCATTTTTAAGGAATCGATTATTTCCTCAAGGGCGCCACTCAGGATCGTATCGAGATCCAGAGACCGGTTGATCATGGATGAGATTTTTCTTATAGATCTCGTTTCACGAGATTTATTGCGTTTACGGGGCGTTACGGCTGTTGCGAGTCCGAAGATACCGGCAGCCAGCAACAGTGTGAGTTCGGCATGAAATGAAACGGGATCAGTTATTACAGCCGGTAGGGCGATCATAAGCATTACGGGATTATTATTCCAAGCAAATCCATGCAACGGCATGGAAAACCTAATTATAAAACAAGATGCATGGAGTGCCAGCAGAAAGTGTCAAATAAACGACAGTGTCCATTTAGAGCGGGCCTTAATGCCGTAGCTTGATAATGTTCGTATAAGGTGGGCCGATTTTAACGGTAGAAACCTTGGATTTGTCACCAGAAGGCTAATCCTTTGGTGCGTAATATCCGCGGCGGTAACGGAGTTGGGGATTCGAAACGGCGTCCGGATCGAGTCTGATCACAACACGGCGCCAGGACCCGTCCCGATCATGATTGTTGGAAAGGTATCCGATACTGTATTGATTCCGGAGTTCAAGGGCAATTTCCGACACAATATTGTGAATCTCCGATATATCCACCGGGAAGTAAGACTTTCCTCCGGTTTCTTCGGCAATGCGTTCGAGGGCCTCACGTCCCTTTTCCGCCGGAGATTTAGTCCACCGTCCGAACAGGCTTCTCTTGGGGATTTCACCAAGAAATCCAACCATGAAAATCTGGACATCCGATTCCTGGATGGAGGCGACCAGTTCATTGAGGGAATAGGTGCTATCCCTGTCCTCTCCGTCGGTAATGACCACAATCGCTTTTTTTGATTTCTCGCCCCGCCCGGCTTCTTCAACGCCCAGGAAAACGGCGTCGTAAAGGGCGGTGCCCCCGGTAATCACGGCATTTTCAAGTGCGTCGGTAATTTCGTCGATATCGTTGGTAAAAGGCTGCAGTAATTCGACTTCATCGTTAAATCCCACCAAAAAGACCTCATCCTGCCGATTGTTGGCCTGGATGAAGGCGTGGGCCGCCCTGTTGACCTGCTCGATCTTGTCATCCATGCTCGAACTGGTATCAATAATTATGCCCATACTTATGGGAACATCTTCCTGTGAGAACGAGGTGATTTCCTGGCGAACTCCGTCTTCGTACACATCGAATTTATCTTTTTGAAGCCCACTGATGAAATGGCCGTTTTTATCGAAAACGGACGTATACATCATAACGAGATCGACGTTGACGCCAACCGAGAATCCACGGACCTTTTCTTTGGAGCTGCTGTTGCCCTGGAATTTCTGTTCGGATCTAAGGTTTTGCGGCGGATTTGAATCTAAATGTATAGATTTATTATTTGATGCGTATATATTCTTTAAATAAGGAGAAAAAGCAAAAAGCGCAAAGCTGATTAGGTATAAGCAAAACCACAATCGGAACCGATTAATCTTTTGGAGCATAATATCCTTCGCGAGCATTTATCTGCAGTTTTGGAAGACCCTTCGGTGCGTCCAGCTTTACTTTAATGCGCCGCCATTTTCCGTCATGAGCCTGATTTGCGGGCCGATATCCCAGCACGTATTGATTGCGCAATTCAGCGTGAATCAGATCGATATAATAATCGAGCTCGTTGAAATTGTTAGGAAAAAACGCTCTACCTCCGGTAAGACTGACAATTTTTTCTATCACCGTCATGCCGTATCCGAATTCTCCCAGTTCTCCGATGCCGTAGATTTGCACGTCGGATTCCTTTGCGAACTCGCGGACTTCCGAGGGGGAATA
>DKBB01000079.1 GCA_002451015.1 Acidobacteria bacterium UBA6911 | reverse complement strand
TTGTTGGTGATGCACATCGGCCAGCGCCAGCCGCAGAATCCGCCGGCTCCGACCCAGAACTTCTCATAGTGCTTGACCCACGCAACCTGTTTGACCTTGGAATCGGAATAGACTCCGGTCGGTCCTTCGCCGTAGTCCACCAGGTACCGGTCGTCGTTGTATGGAACCATCGCTTCCGCGTAAAGCTTGGAAGCCTCTTCGGCGGTCAGGTAGGGATTTCCCGACATCGCCATCCAGTGCAGCGGATAGTTGGCCATCATGTGCAGCATCAGGTCCCGTTCTCCGAGTAGAGAACCGAAGCCCCATTCCACCTCAACCTGCGAGGAGTAGTGTTCCTGGGTTCCCCAATAACTCAATCTGACGTTCCCTTTATTCACGTCCTCTTCGTAGCGACCGAGCTTTTCGGCCATTCTTGCGGCGGCTTCGCCGGCAAGTTCGCCGAATTTCCCTTCGCGGAGCGAAAGTTTTCTGAACAGTGCTTCGTAATAGGCGAAGGTTCCTGCGGCGGGAAGATCCGGATCGATTTCCTTGTCTTTCCCGAAGACGCCTTCCCGGGTGAGAAAATCGATGTAGCCGCGGGTGGCCATCAGCTGCCAGTGGCCCAGACCGTACTTGTGCATCAGGTCGTTGCCCTGTCGCGTTAGTTTTCCGCTCAGGAGTGAGGACATGGAACTGCCCCCGCCCCCGCCTCCAAATCCACCGAATCCGCCGCTGCCGATCCGGGTGAACATGGATCCAGCGCAGACCGATTCATTGCTGTCGCCGCTGGCCAATCGCATACGGCAGCCCCTCGGGCAGGAAGCGCATGCGGCCGCGCGCGCCGGGACGAGAGGGATACTGCCATTGCTGACATTGCCGCCGCTGGGAGCGCCGTTGATCAGGCTGTAACCCCGCTGGGCAAATCTTTCCGGTTCGCGCGGATTGTCGACATCCCATTGGAACTGGCGGAACCAGAGCCTGGCGTCCATAAACGCCTTCGGATCGGCGATAGGTACGTTGCCGGATCCGATCGCACTGATCGCCTTGAGGTTTTTCGATCCAAAAACGGCTCCATAACCGCCAAGTGCGGCCTGGGAGCCGGCGCCGTGAAGGAGGCAGGCGATACGGCTCAGATTCTCCCCGGCGGGACCGCAGCAAACCACCGCCGGAACCTGGGTGGAATAGCAGCTGTTGGAGAGTTCGGCCCATTCGCCGTGTCTGAGACCGGGAACGACGCGCCTGGAGATTTCCTGCTGGGTGTCGTATGTGTCCCTGCCCCAGACCCCGTTGGCATCCTCGATCGTGACTTTGTCGTCAACGATATTGATCCAAACAGGGTTCTCGGCCTTGCCTTCGACGACAATTCCGTCCCAACCGGCAAACTTCAACTGGGCCGTAAACCGGCCGCCGAAATTGCTGTGGCCGAACCATTCAACCGGGTAAAGCCCGGGAGCCAGGCCCTGTACTTCGCAGCGTCCGGAACCCGGCATGAATGTGCCGGAAAACGGGCTGGCCATCATGATGACAAGGTTTCTCGGATCGAATGCGTCGAAGGGAAGCTGATCCCCTACCAGATCGAAGAAAACGGCCGAACCTATGCCATGACCGCCTCCGAACTCTTCATACTTTTCGGTCGGAATAGTACTGATCGATTGGTCGGTCAGGTTTACGCGTAATATCTTTCCTGTATATCCACCTTTCATAATCGTCCTCCTATTCCTTTGCCTTCGGTTTTGGTTTCGGCTTGAACGCCCCGGGTTTCCGCTGGGAACTGGCCATCGCAGGGGGAATATGTGTGGAGTTTTCCACGAGTCCCAGGTTGTACCAGTAGTCGTTGCGCAGGTTCACGTCGTATCCTTCCGTTTCTTTCTGGTCCGGGATCGCGACTACAAATTTAATCGCCTTCATGGGACAGGATTCCACGCAGGCCTGTTTGCCGTTGACGCCGCCTTTTTCATTCCAATACGGCGTGTTGAGACAGAGGTCGCATTTGGAGGACTTGTTAGTGGTGTGGTTCCAGACCGTACGGTGCGGCTGCTGCGGGCACATGGAGAGACAGGTTTTGCAGCCGATGCATTTTTCCTCGTCGATTCTGCGGATGTTGCCGTTTTCGGTATCGACAAAGGCGGCTTCGACCGGGCAGTTAATGACGCAGGGTGGCGTGATGCACTGCCGGCAGGGAGCCATTTTGACATCATCAGGGAAGTTACCGAAAGAGTCCTGCATGACCTGGATGCGCGAAAGCGACAGGCTCTGGACTCCATAGTGTGTTAACGAACAGCTCAGCATGCAGGTCGTACAACCGGCGCACTTTTTGCTGTCATAAACCAGGTATCCCTTGGATGTGGGATATCGGGTCGCGGCGGGTGCGGGAGAAGCGGGCGCTGCGGTGGCGGTGGTCGTCGAGATCAGAGCGTCAACGGCGACTACAGCCCCGCCGGTGGCGATAAAATCCCTTCTCGAGAATTTCTTCTTCGCAGCAGCAGCTTCTTTATCAGGTTTTTTGCTTCCAGGCATAGGACTACTCCTTGCTTGATTTCATTGTAAAAAGGATCTTTTTAAAGTCGGAATTCATAGAAAGCCGATCTAAATCGTCATTCATGAGGAGTGGAGTGTAATCTATAATAAGCGGCAATTGGCTGTCAACCGATAACATGAAGAGTGGGATGTCAGCAGAGAAATCCCGAATTACGAGTCTGTTTTTCGCGAAATGTCCCCCTCTCGATCTGCAATAAAATCCGTCTCACTTGAAATACGTTCGAGATGTCTCCTCCATTACAGGAAAATCGGAGGTCATTTTCAAGATTATGCCGCCTGAATACCCCTTATTTTTTCCCGGCAAGCTCGAGGTAGATGACTTCGACCAGGCTCGGGAAACTAAAGCCACCTGCTTTGGCGGGGCTCTCCTCAATTCCAAAGGCTTTTTTGGTTTCATCCAGAGACTTGCCGTCCTGTACAAGTGATTGAACCTTACTCACTTTGTCCTGAATGTTCTTTAGTGCTTTTTCAACGTCGCTTCTGGAAAGGATGGCGTTGTGCCCCGCGACGTATCGGTCGGCATCGAGTTCAAGAATGGCCTGCAGTGATTGAATCAATCCAAGCGAGGTTCCACCCTTCTGGCGGTGGATGAGAGGGTCGCGCCCGAGGAAAACGAGGTCTCCGATAAACGCTATCTTGGGTTCTGGCAGGAAAAGAACTGTGTCGCCGCTGGTGTGCGCCGGTCCGAAATGAAGCAGCCGGATTCGCTCGCTTCCAAGATCTATTTCCATTTTTTCGGAAAAGGTCTGTGTAGGCAGGTATGCTTTAAGCCCCTGCAGTTGCGGGGCCTCAAAAGCCTCTGCCATCTCCTTTCTGGCTCCTTCGCTGGCGTAAATTTCAAGCCCTTTCGGGAAGCCTCCGATACCATTGATATGGTCTCCGTCGCTGTGGGTCAGGACAAGCTTTGTAAGGGGTTTTTCGGTGGTTTTCTTAATTGTGTCGAGCATTTTCGCGGCGTCATCCGCCGTCATTCCCGCATCGATGGCAAGCACTTCCTTGTCGCCGATAATGAATCCGGCATTGGCAATTCCTCCCGTGATCATGAAGACATTGTCCGCGATTGGTTCGGCTTTGATTGCCGATGTTTGTTGGGCGAAACCCGGATTCATTGCCATGAAACAGGATATTAATCCGAAAATAATTCTTGTCAATCCTTTCACCTATCCCTCCTTCAGAAAATCACTCCCAACAATAATTCTCAAACATTCCCGTTTCGCAGCATACTAACAGCAGTTGTTAGATAATTGTGCAAATCTTTTTGGCTGTGATTTTTCTAGACCGGCCTTGATGGGACTTCTGCCCCCAAACTCCCAACTGCCATTCATCCCCAGCCAAAGACTGGTGCGTTCTGGCTTTTTCCCGTAAAGGTTTCGAGCGGAGGTGCCTTTAGTAAAGTATGGGAATTGTATGTACATCGATGTTGTTGCAGGAATGTCGCCGATATGTCATCCACTGTCGCACTGTGCTTCGGGCCGCCAAGTCGGTCGGGTATGCCGCCTAGAAAGGAATTTATAACATAAGCACCTTCAAGGATTTAACGGTTTTTCAACAACGGAACTTCGACATTTTTCTTACAACAACCGACAAAAACAGAGTGATGGTCGATTGGGATTCTTTTCTTAAGGGCACAGGGGTTTCCGGGGAGGCAAGGTGGCGGCCTCCCCGGAATGGGTAATTAGTCAAAGGAGAGATTGCGATTTGTCCCGTTGGTTCGATTTCTTTTCGTGAATCTTAACTTCCATGAATGGATGCCTATTTCAAGCGGATCGCAACCGTGCCAACGGGCATTCAATATCATCCAGGCTCCAGAGATGCTCTGCATGATCTGTATCCATTGCATAGTGCCGTCATTCTGAGCCAAAACCGCATTCGGGTCTGTGACGGAATTCACAGGAACGGTAAAAGAATGGGAAGCTTCTTTTTTTAGGGCGGCATTGTTTTTAAATTCGGATCAAGGAAAAGAGGTAGGAATCGACCCTATTCTGTTTCGGAGACCTGGATGCCACGTTTTACTTTCGGAGGCATACGGTTAAAAAATGGTCCCGATTCCGGCATACAGTCTCCGGTGACCGCCGCTGCCGAAGCTGCCTCCCAGCAAAACGGGTCCCAGGAGTGTTTTGATAAACAACCCTCCTGAAATATCCATGGGATACCGGGGCAGTTCTGAGTTTCCATAGACTCTTCCGATCTGATACCACGTTGCGGCATAGATTTCACCCCCGGCCAGGGGAGGCAGTGAAGCGATCTCATGGAGGTAACCGGCGGTGCCCAGGTAGTACTGGTTGCCGATCAGCTCATTCCTTCCAAAGGAACCAAGACGCAGGATTCCGCCCAGTGAAAAAGAGAGCAGCCCCAGGTCTTCTCGCCCGAAAGCCGTGCCCCCGGATCCCTGGAAAAATAAAGAGCCGGGCCGACTCACAGGCTGGAAGAAGGAGAGCTTCATTTCCGCCCGGGGGAATCCGCTGCTCTGGTAAGGTTGAGAAAGGAACCATTCGCCTTTGGCTTCAATCCGAATACCCTTACGGGGAATGATGGCATCATCCTGGCCCAGGTACCGGAATTGAAGCGACGTGACGCCCACTCTGTGGTCGTATTCTTCAATCTGGGGTGTGCCCGTCCGCAGGTCGGCCTCGTACCAGACAAGATCCTGGCCGAGACGAACATCGCTTGTTTGGTTGAATTGATAACCGCCCTGTATGCCGAAGCCTATCCGATTGATGCGGTAATCGGCCAACCGGTTTTGCGATTCGTATATGTCGAGGGTGGAATTTTCCGCAAAAGCCCGGGGTGCAATGAACCAGTCGGAATTCTTTGTTATTGGACGATAAAACTCGGTAGAGGCCGAATTCTGCGTTCCGAAACCCGCGCCCAACCTCCATTCCGAACGCGTTCCCCACAAATCGAAAAAAGTTAGGCGGGCACTCAGTCCGAAACGGATCATTCCGATATCGGAACCGTCGACATTCATGCCTATGTTTAATGTGGGCGGGCTGTGATCCATTTCCACAGGATGGATTTGCAAGCCTGCCTGTCCCCGGCGATCCACCAGGCTGTAACTTATGTGTGCATAACGTCCCTGGCCCCAGATGAGGTTTAGCCGTTGTACCAGTTCATCCAGGACCAGTGTTTTTCCGACCAGTGGATCCAGGTCCTTGCGAACCAGACTTGCCAGGTCGGGCCTTACACCGATAACTTCCACAAATTGCGGCACCGGCAACTCGGTTCTACGAAGCGCTTTCCTTCGATCCAGGTATTGTTCCCACTCCTTTTCCGGAAGGGCGTATTTTTTTAATGCCTCACTCATCGCGGCCGCGGACTCGTAACCCCTGAGGATAATCTCGGAAGTGTATTCGAAATCCAGTGTCGAGTATCCACGGATGTCCACGGGGACGACAAGGTCCGCCATCTCCAGACTCCGCCCCACATTGTCTTCGATCACCGCATCGATGCTGCGGTCCACAACCCCGAACAAAGAGTTGGATTTTTTAGGATCGAAGGGGCCGGCATTGAGGCTGACGGCTATGACGGAGTCGGTCCCGTATTCTTTTGCCAAACCGACGGGAAGGTTGTTGAGTATACCGCCATCGATATAGATCTGTTCATCCTGGTGCACGGGGGAGAAAACTGCCGGTATGGACATTGTCGCCCGCAGCGCATCCCTCAACGATCCTTCCGAGAACACCTTTTGTTTGCCGGTCACAAGATCCACGGCCACGCAGCGGAACGGAATGGGCAGCGCATCAAAACTCCGGAGGTCGTAGTAGGGAAGTGTGACCCGATCCAGTATCAGGCCAATTCCGTGGCCGGAGTTCAGTCCGCTGGGAAGTTGTATGCCGTCGCGCAGACCCAGATCGAGTCGGTTCGGATAGGCAAGTCGGTCCTCTTTTCGTCGAATGCTTAACAGATTAAACGGAACCTGCCCGCCGATCAGTTCCTTCCAGTCCAGTGTCCCGACAAACTCCTCCATTTCGACCGGACTCATTCCTAATGCGTAAAATCCTCCGATGAGTCCCCCCATACTTGTGCCCGCAATCATATCCGCCGGAATACGATTCTCTTCCAGCCAGCGTAGAACCCCGATATGGGCAAAGCCTTTAGCCCCTCCCCCCTGGAGAGCCAGACCGATTCTGGGCCGGTTCCGGCTTTCAGCGGATACCGAAACCTTTTCATCCGCCACCTGAGTCATGGCGCCGTCCTTCGAATCACCGGCTTTGCAAAAAGCCCCACCGGAGAACATGCCGATCCAGGATGTCAGCAGGACAATGGCAAACGTGCGTACATTCGATTTCACAGTATTTACAACCTCACTATTCGGTTGGGGCAGGAATTATGAAATTCCAGATAAATTTATTCGGTCGATCTTCCCCAAACTCCGCGCCTGGAAAGGCATGCCGGAAATCCGGTTAATGATAGGAATGTGCCTTAAATATGGATATATTTTTCCGTCACGCAGATGCCATCATAAAAAACAGTGTTTTGCGTCGGAAAGGAACTATATCACCAGACGAAAGGATGCTCGAAATTTCTTGTCGAATTCAACCATAATCGAAGGTTGTCCAGCTTCGTTTGAAATACAACACCGTTACGGCTCAGGGGACGCTCATGTTGATGATGATCATTCGTATGCCGACAGCGATCCTGGAATGGTCCTAGAATTCGATCTTGATATTTCCATGAATGACACGGTTTCAGTAAGTCCCGTTCAATTCGATCTGATTGGGGAGGGCAACAGCCGTAGACGTCATTCGGGTGGGTCGTAATCAAATTCGGAACTGTTCGCTCACATCTGTTAGTCAGCGAAAGTAATATTCAGGCATAAGATCAAATATTAGAATTTTGTTGGAAGAAAACTACAAAATGCAAAACAGGAGGACATCTAAAGTTTTAATAAATCATTTAATTATGGGAAATCATGGTTGGCTCCTCAGGTAGGACTCGAACCTACAACC
>DKBB01000166.1 GCA_002451015.1 Acidobacteria bacterium UBA6911 | reverse complement strand
TCCGGACGGGTCTTCAAAATTTTGAAGACCCGTCCGGACACACTGCGGTTTCCGATATTTTCGACGTCGCCGTGTTTCCGGAATGCGTAACTGGACGATAGAAGCAGGATGGCAGCGAGTCCGTAGGATAAAAATTTTACCGGTTTTCTGCGCATCGTATCCTCCATGGGGGGCTGATGTTGTTTTATCAAGCCGGGACCGCTATGCTTATCGTGAATTGTTTATAAACGGCCGCCTGATATATAGTACAAGTAATATAGATGTATCAGGCTCCAATTATGTTTCATTATTAATATTAAGATTCCTTCCCGGTGGGTGTCAACTATAAGACAGTCGGCAGCCAGCGGTCCGCAGTCAGCATTCAATGTAATTAAAGAGAATTCAAAGTAAATTATTTTTTCAATTTGGTTTAAGAGAGCATGAATCTTCAATATTTTCCAGCTGAACGCCGACAGTCGTCTGACTATTTACCGAGGTGAGATTATGAAGATATTGACAGCAGCGCAAATGAGTGAAGTAGACAGGTTGACGACGGAGCGGTACCGGATCCCGTCTCTGCTTCTGATGGAAAATGCAGGACGTTCGGTTGTTGATGAAATTGAAAAGGTTTGTAAAGGACTTCCGGATAAACGAATCGTTGTTCTTTGCGGCCGGGGAAATAACGGCGGCGACGGATTTGTCGTGGCGCGCTACCTTGCCCTGCGCAGGGCAAATCCAGAAATTCTACTTTTTGCGGATCCCGGGAAACTCAGAGGTGACGCAAAGAGCAACTGGGAAATCGTGCAGGCCATGAAACTTCCGATTCAGGTTTTGCCCGATGCCGCGAAATCCCGGTCCTATTTAAGAAAAATTCCATTTCCGCACGTAGTTGTCGATGCGTTGTTCGGAACCGGGCTTTCCAAACCGATCGGTTCTGACTTCAAGCCTGTAATAGAATGGATAAACCGCGCTGCAGAAACCTCCTTTGTCGTGGCTGTCGACATTCCCTCGGGGCTTTTTGCCGATAAAGGTTCTGTTCCCGGGCCTGCCGTCAAAGCGCACCTGACTGTCACCTTTTCCGCTTTGAAATTAGCCCACATCCTTCCCCCGGCGTCCGATCTTGCCGGTAGGGCTGTGGTCGCTCCAATCGGATCCCCGGATCCGTTATTTGAAAATCCCCGGTTTCTGTTCAATTTAGTGAATGATACGCAGGTTTCCGCAGTGATACCGAAAAGAGTGTGTGACAGTCACAAGGGCACTTATGGCCACGTCCATATCGTGGCGGGTTCCAGGGGGAAGAGCGGAGCTGCTTTGATGACGGGTCTTGCGGCGCTGCGATCGGGAGCTGGATTGGCGACTCTATGGGTGCCTGAAAACCTGCAACGGGATATCGCGGGAAAGTATCCTGAACTCATGACGGAACCTCTGCTGGAAACTGATAAAGGCACCTCGGACTGCGCTGATGCGAACAAGATTCTCGCGCAGGGCGGGAAAATGGATTCCCTGGTCATCGGCCCGGGTTTGACCACACATCCCTCAACCAGAAAACTGGTATGGGAGCTTGTTCGAAACGCCCCGGTTCCCGTTGTTCTGGATGCGGATGGTATCAATGCTTTTGCCCCTCCTGCTGGACCTTTGGAAAACAGCCGGAGACAGCCGGTAGTGGTAACGCCCCATCCCGGAGAAATGGCCGGTCTGACCGGCAGGAAGGTTCCCGTGATACAGGCTGACCGGATAGGAACGGCCTGCGATTTTGCCTTACAGAAGCAGTGCCATGTGATTTTAAAAGGTTTTCAAACAATCATCGCCACACCGGCGGGCGAAGCTTATATAAACCGCACCGGGAATCCTGGCATGGCTACGGGGGGAACCGGCGATGTTCTTGCAGGCATGGTCGGTCGATTCCTGGCCGGATGGGGCCGGTGGCGAAACAATTCCGACTGTCCTATGCTGGTGGATTTTCTATGCGCTGCAGTCTACTTGCACGGTCTTGCCGGGGATCTGGCGGCCGAAGCACAAGGGGAGGAGTCCCTGATCGCGACCGATCTTCTACGTTATTTACCCCATGCATTCAGGAAGGTACGGATCCGATGAAACCCTCAGGGGCCAAAATACGGGGGCGTGTCGTAACGCGGGCAAGCGGATCCGCGGATGAAACTCAAAGCATCGGTGTGAGTCTGGCCCGGAAACTTGGGGTCCCGGGGGTGGTTTTGCTGCGCGGGGAACTCGGCACAGGGAAAACCACTCTGACTCGCGGAATTGCCCAAGGCCTTGGATTGACCGATCCGACACTGGTGAACAGCCCGTCGTTTACCCTTGTGAATATTTACCAGGGCGATTGCCCCATATACCATGTGGATTTGTATCGTCTCCGGAACGAAAGGGATCTTTACTCGATCGGGCTGGATGATTTCCTGGGCAAAGAAGGTGTGACGGTCGTGGAATGGAGCGAAAAGCTTTCTTATCCGCTGGAGCAGGCTTTGGAGATCGGGATTGAAGATGCCGGAGACGACCGGCGTATCCTGCGTATTCGGTTCCCCCTACCGAGAAAATCCTGTCGTCAAAAATAAGCGTCTGGAAACAGAGGAAAAGGCCGGGTGTCGGGCTGCTGCTTTATGATAACCGGTTCGAAAGGATAAAGGCATTGAAATTTCAGGATTTGCCGGAAACGCCGAGAAGCTGGATCGATTTTATCGCTGGAAAATATCCTGAATTACCCGTCCCGGATGTTCCATGCAACCGGAAATCTCTGCAGGCACACCTGGAGCGCATGAAGCGTCAAAGGACCCGTTTAGAGAATCCTGCCCGGGGAATGATGAGTGAAAATCCAATGAGCGCGGCCCCTACGTTTGAAAGCATCCGGCGATTGTGGGAGTCCGGTTCCGTAGCAGTCATCGTGAATGTGGAATCAGGTGTTTTCGGTGGAACTTTGTCTCAATTCCTGAAGTGCCTGACCGCAGTCAAAGTGTGCAGGGAGTTGGCATCGCATGCGATAAAAGCCGTTCCCGTATGCTGGATTTACTCCCACCGCTCGTTGGAGCGGCATCCGGCCGGGCCCGTTCGAATTCTGGATCCCAAATCGGAACTGCACCGACTGAGCCTGCAATCCGGGGATTCCGGAGGTGTTCCATCCGGACCAGGTCTGCCTTTCGACCGAATCACCAACCTGATTGGTCAAATCGAAAACATCGGAAGAGACTCCTACGATCCTGAAATTCTTGAAACCCTAAAGGCGGTATACACTAGAAATGCCACATGGTCTTCGGCATGTGCGGATCTTTTTACGGTGCTGATGGGGGAATGGGACCTGATTGCCGTGGATTCCGAAGCGGCAGGATTCCGGTCGAAGCTGCACGCGGCTTTCGACTCTTTTCTTCACAAGTTTTCCCGGGAAGACCAATCCCTGCAAAGGGATCACGATAGAACAGTGCAGAAGGAGGATTCATCTTCGAGTTACATGAAAGCGCCGCCTGGTTATTTTATCCAAAGTACTCTTTTGCCGGTTTTCGCCCGTATCGTTGACCCTTATGAGATATCCGCTTACAAGGAAGTGCAATCAGGCTTTGATACAATCGGGCTGGTTCCTCCAATCCCCTGGCCTGCTTGCAGTGCAACGGTAATTGATGCCAGGGTACGTAAAATACTCGGTAAGTATGACGTCAGCCTTCCGGAACTTTTAAAGGGAAGAAAGGAGGTATTGCACCGTTTAGAAGGGAGGATGATCCAATCTTCCGTCGGTGCAAAGCTCGACACCGCCAAATCCGAAACAGAACGAAATATGGAGGATCTGAACGATGCGGGTATGGATAGTAAGAGTTTCCGGAAAGCGAAAGAACGGTGCCGGGAACATGTTGTTTATCAAATCGATAAGATGAAAGATCGTATTGAGGCGGCCCAACGGGAGAAGCAGGAGGTTATGCGGAGACAGATTCACCGCGCCTGCAGTCTCCTTGCCCCGGACGGTGTCCGCCAGGAGGACGGGCTGGCCGGTATTTCCTTCCCCCTCCGGTACTCCCGTCCCATACTTTCGTTTTTGTATGAAAATTTGGATATAATGAAATTCGAACACCAGCTTATCTATCTGGGATGATGGAATGCTCCAGCAAGGAGCGGGTTGACCTGCCATGCATTGTAAGCTAATTGGATTGACCGCTTTCCGTCCGCCTTCCCCGTTGGATTGCAATCGGGAAACACGGATCGGTAGATGTAAGTTCCCCCCGATATATTCTTCAAACAGACTGGTGCCGATAATCGTTCGATCGGAGAACCTGGATGACTGTGGAGCGCGGAATGCATATTGACATACTTGCTTTTGGGGCTCATCCGGATGATGTGGAGCTTTTTGCCGGAGGAACTCTGGCAAAGATGGCCGCACTGGGGTACGCCACGGGAGTCGTGGATGTAACCAAGGGAGAGCTTGGGACCAGGGGCACGGTCGCCAGGCGACGGCGGGAGGCACGCCTGGCGGCCAGGGAACTTGGGTTGAAAGTAAGAGAAAACCTGGGGCTGGCAGACGGCAATGTGCAGGTTACGCCCGCGACGCGGCTGAAAGTTATCCGTGTATTGAGAAAATACCGGCCTCGTATTGTATTGACCCATTATTGGGACGACAATCATCCGGACCATGTACACACGAGCCGATTGATTTCCGAGGCGGTCCATCATTCAGGACTGGCGAAAATTGATACGGGACAGGAACGTTATCGGCCGGATACTCTTCTCTATTTCAAGCTTCCCGTTCACGTTATGCCAAGTTTTGTCGTGGATGTATCCGATTTTACGAGGCAGCGCCTTGACGCCATTCGGTGTTACGGCTCTCAGCTTTTCGATCCGTCGAGTAATGAACCTCCTACGAAGTTGAGTCACCCCTATTTTCTGGAGCGTGTGGAGAACATCCATTCGTTTTACGGGACTCTGATCGGAAAGAAAAAAGGGGAAGCGTTCCACCTGAAGGGGGTATTGGAAATTTCCGATCTTGTCGGTCATTTTACCGGGCACCAGCCAGGGATCCGGTACGAATAATAATTCTTCAATCTCTTGTGGGCGATCTCGTAATAAACCAGGCGGTGGGAATCGGTTTGTGTTATGATGTCGGATCAGCATTTTTCCCTAATAGAGTTTAAATATGTTTTTGGAGCGGGCTAGATTTTACCTGAGACTGCAGTTTATAGCGGATCTGCTGTTGTCGTGTGCCGCCTTCCCCCTGGCCTATTACAGCCGGATTTATATGACCGACCTGTTCCCCGAGGAAATCAGCCGGTTGTTTAACCCGTTGCTTCTTCCCAGACACGAGTACTATTGGATGATTGGATTGGGGATTCTGTGGTGGTCGATCTCGGCATTTTCCCTGGGTCTCTATCGAATTTCCATTCACAAAATGGAATGGACGAAGGTTCGGATCATTGTCGAAGGCTCGATTCTTCTCTGGTTATTCCTGGGTATTCTTTCCTATGCATTGGTGCTTGAAATCAGCCGCCCGTTAATCTCTGTTTTTGTTGTCTATCAGGCTGCAATGCTGATTTTTGTCAGGGTTCTGCAAACGATAAAGGCAAAGCGGCGCGTCGGGGAATCTTCCAGGAAGGGGCAACTCAATATAGTCATTATCGGCGCTAATGGGAGAGCCCGTCAGATGGGAGATCTGATCGCACGCTATTCCGAGTGGGGACTGCGGATCCTGGGCTATGTCGATACAGATTCCCAGGAATTGACGCCTCCGAGGGGCGATGTCCTCGGATCAATGGCGGATCTGGAGCGAATTACCAATACAATGGTCATTGATGAGATTGTTTATGTCGGTGAACGTGCAAACCTGGCCGGCCTCGACAGGATCCTGGAGTTATCCCAGGAACAGGGTATCCGCATCCGTGTCGCTGCAGATTTTTTCCCTGCCAAAATAACCAACCTTTCCATGGAATTTCTCGAAAACGTTCCGTTTATAACCTTCAGTTCCACTCCCGATCATATTGTTCCGCTTCTCATAAAGCGGACCATAGATATGATCCTTGCATCGATTGGCCTCATTGTGCTGTTGCCGATTCTAATGATTGTCGGACTTTTGGTGAAATTGACTTCAAAGGGACCGATTATCTATCGACAGGTTCGATGCGGTCTTTTCGGGCGCAAGTTTACGCTCTATAAGTTTCGGAGTATGTTCGAAGGGGCCGATGACATATTGTGGGAAATCAAGCATCTTAACGAAATGGACGGGCCGACATTCAAAATGCGCAATGATCCGCGTGTAACGCCGCTAGGCAAGTTTCTTCGCAAAAGTTCGATCGACGAATTGCCGCAGCTCTGGAACGTGCTGAGAGGGGACATGAGCCTGGTCGGGCCGCGTGCGCCACTTCCGGAAGAAGTGAAGGAGTACGCTCCATGGCAGAGGCGACGCCTGTCGGTGAAGCCCGGAATAACCTGCTTGTGGCAGATCTCGGGACGCAATGAAATAGACTTTCATGAATGGATCAAACTGGACCTGGATTATATCGACAACTGGTCCCTCGGGCTCGACTTCAAAATACTCCTCTACACCCTTCCCGTTGTCCTGTTCGGGAAGGGAGCGAGATAAAAATTTGCGAATGATGTTTATACGTTCACACGGCTTTTATTCCATTTAATGTCCATCATCATTATTCGCCATTTATCCGTCAAATATCCACACACCCAGGAAGCGGTTTGTCACGTTCGCACGTTTGCACGCAGTTTTATTCCTGATACTGCAGCTGATACAGCTTCCAGTAAATCCCTTTAAGCCGCAGCAGTTCCTGGTGCGTGCCCGTTTCTTTTATGCGACCACGATGCAATACGATGATCCTGTCGGCGTTCTGAATAGTGGAGAGACGGTGTGCGATAATTATGGATGTCCTCCCTTTCAGCAATTTTTCCAGTGCATCCCGAATCAGCAGTTCCGTTTCCGTATCGATGCTTGAGGTCGCTTCGTCCAGGACCAGTATTTTGGGATCGTAGGCCAGGGCTCGTGCAAAGGCAAGGAGCTGCTTCTGGCCAACGGACAGAGATGATCCCCGCTCGCCGATTTCCGTGGCGTACCGGCGATCCAGCCTGCGGATGAAATGTGCGGCATGGACCGTTTCCGCCGCCTGCTCTATTCGGGCATCGGTGATCTCAGGATTGCCCAGCCGGATGTTTCCAGAAACGGGTCCGGAAAACAGGAAAACATCCTGGAGTACAACGCCTATCGATCCCCTCAATCCCTGCAGGTCGTAGCCGGTAATGTTAATGCCATCCACCAGTATCTCTCCCTCCTGGACGTCATAGAAACGGCTCAACAGGGAGATCATTGTAGATTTGCCCGCTCCCGTAGCTCCGACGACAGCTACCTTTTCCCCGGGTTCGACCTTGAAGGAAACATCGTGAAGGACAGGTTCTCCTGGATTATAGTAAAAATGAACATTTCTAAATTCAATGCCGCCTTTGTTTGCGGCATAAGCCACCGGTTTTTCCGGCGAAAGGATCGCGGGGCTGGTGTCCAGAAGTTTAAAGATACGCTCCGAGGATGCCATGGCGGACTGCAGGATTGTGTATTTTTCACTGAGATCGGAAATCGGCCTGAAAAATCTTTCGGAATACTGGATGAACGCTACCAGCGTTCCTATCGTCAGGGCTCCGGAAAGCTCCTGAATCCCTCCATACCAGACTATTAAAGCGATTGCCAATGCGGAGATGAATTGAAGCAGGGGTATAAAAAGAGCGTGGTAAAAAACCGACTGCAGGTTGGCGTCCAGGTGTTCCTTGTTGATGCAGGCGAAGCGCAGATACTGTTTCTTCTTCTGCCCGAAAATCTGGACCACGGCCGTACCGGTGATATTTTCCTGAAGAAAGGCATTGATGCGCGCGAGTGCGGTTCGGACTTTTCTGAAAGAATTTCTTACCTTGATTTTAAAAATCAGCGTTGCCAGGATAAGCAGCGGCAGGATGGAAAACACGATCAGTGCCAGCTTGTAGTTCAATATAAACAGGAAGACCATGATCCCGGTCAATTTGCAAACGTCCTCAAAAACCGATATGACTCCGGAAGTGAACAGTTCATTCAATGCATCGACATCCGAAGTGACCCGGGTCATCAGTCGTCCGACCGGATTTTTATCGAAAAACGCGACATCCATTTTCTGCAAATGACGGACGATCTGCATTCGCAGATCGTACATGATTTTCTGACCCATGATATTGATGAGCCACATCTGGAAAAATCCGAACACAAAAACAAGGATCAGCGTCAGAGCGTAAAGTGCTGCGATCCCGTTTAATCCCGTGAGGTCCTTGTTCTGCATATAGTGGTCTATTGCTTCTCCCGTCAGGTAGGGCTGGACGACGGATGTGCCGGAACCGGCCACAAGGCACACGATCGCCCAGAAGACCGAACGACGATACGGCCGCAGATAGCCGAGCAACCGTCGCATCAGCCTGGCGTCGTATGTTTTTCCGAGAACCTCTTCCTGTGTTTCAAGAGCCATAGATTCCACTAAAGGATTGATGGGTTACGTAATATTCAATTCCTCTTCGAGAAGTTGTTTGCGATACAGATCGGCATAAATGCCGTCCTGTGCCATCAAGGAATCGTGGGTTCCTTTTTCCGCGACCGTTCCGTTTCTCAGCACGATTATCTGGTGAGCATTCTTTATAGTTGAGATTCTGTGGGATACCAGGACGGTTGTCCGATCCTTCATGACCTTTGTCAGTTCTTCGAGTATCCGTTCTTCCGTATAGGTGTCCACGTTCGACAAGGAGTCGTCGAAAATTAAAATCTTAGGATGAATTGCTACAGCCCTGCTGATGGCGATACGCTGCTTCTGTCCCCCGGAAAGCGTGATGCCCCGTTCCCCGATGTAGGTCTGCATTTTCCGGGAGAAGGTTTCGATATCGCCTGAAATCTGGGAAATACGCGATGCCCATTCCAGTTCCGATCCCGTCATTTCAGCGGAATTTCCGAACGCGATGTTTTCCTGAATCGTGTCGGAAAAAAGGAAAGTTTCCTGCGGGACGTATCCGATGTTTCTTCTCAGCTCCGATAGGGGCCAATCCCTCACGTCCTTGCCGTCGACGATAATCGTTCCCGGCGGAGGATCGAAAAGACGCGGTATCAGATTTACCAGAGATGATTTGCCGCTGCTTGTATGGCCTACAATTGCCAGTGTCGTTCCCGGGGGGATTGTCAGGTTGATATTTTCCAGCACAGGGGCTTTTGTGCCCGGATACCGGAATGTAAGATTGCGGATTTCCATAGCTCCGCGGATATTAGTCGGGGCCGTGGCTCCGGGGATGCTGGCGATCTGCGGGGGGGTATGCAAGATCTCCAGCAAACGCCCCATGGAGGCGGATCCGCGCTGGAAGATGTTGATAACCCTGCCGATGGCGATCATGGGCCAGGTCAGCAATCCCAGATATCCCATGAATGCAACAAAATCTCCCAGGGTCAAGCGCCCTTCAATGACCTGTCGCCCGCCGAACCAGAGGAGGACAACGGAAGACATGCCGATAAATGCAGCCATCAACGGATAGAAGAGGCCCGACAACCGGATCAGAGAGATGTTGCGCCGAACGTATTCCCGATTGAGTTTTTTAAATGCGTCAATCTCGGATTTTTCTCTGGCGAACGATTTCACCACACGGATACCGGAGATATTTTCCTGCATATGCGTGCTGATGGCTGAAAATTGTTCCTGTATTTTTTTAAACCTGTCGTGGATCTGTCGCCCGAAGCTTTTAGCCGTTACGGAAACAAGGGCCAGCGGAATATAAGCCAACAGGGTCAGTTTCCAGTTCATGCGCAGAAGGATGGACGTTGCTAGAATCGTCAGGCACACGGTATGCATGGAATACATGATCCCCGGGCCCAGTACGAAACGAACAGCATTGAGGTCGTTTGTTGCCCTGGACATTATGTCTCCGGTACTTCTGGACTGGAGGAAAGAAAGAGACATCATTTGAATATGGGAGAAAAAATCGTTTCGGAGATCGAACTCTACATCCCGGCTGACTCCGATGAGGATTTTCCTCATCCAGAAACGGAAAAATCCCTCTATGAATGAAATTCCCGTAATTAAAGCAGCGTAGAAAGGCAGCTTTTCTTTAGCGATGCCGGCCTGCAGTTCGTCCACAACATATCCCAGAACGCGCGGTTGCACCAATCCGACGATGACGGTCAGCAGCACCATCAGGAATCCGAGAATGATTTTCAAACGGTATCGGCTTAGGTACGGCAGAAGCTGTGGAAGGGGATGTTTTTCTTTATTCATGAATCGGACAACCGGGCAATCTGCCGGAATCAGGATTTTTCATTGTAGGCATCTTCAACGGATTCTGGCGCTGCGGATTCACGGTGCGGCGGCTTGCTGCGCCGAGCGATCGCATAAGCGAAGCGACAGGATGTGTAAAGCCAGGATGCCGGCAAGCACCAGGCCGGCCTTCCTGTCAGCAAGTGCGGTTTTGCGTTGAAAGCCGGAAGTGTGCAGGCTTTCAATCCAGCTCCACGTCGGTGTTGTCGTCGAATTGCTCCTGGAGCCCGCGCATATCTTTGTACAGTACAAATGCACCCCGACGCAGTTTGAAATCCACCGAATAACTCGAAAATTCTGATTGGTAGTTCGGATAAACCAGTTCAAACCGGGCGATTTCGTCCGGATCGATCGTCTCTTTGTCCATTCGGACAATAGCTGTTTCTAAAAGTTCCCTGTTGGGGGAATACAGGCGGATAGCCGCGTCCAGTTGTTCAATAGGCTCGGTTGTTATGTTTCGGACCACGCCCCGAATAAGGAACTCATTGTTTTGAATCTCATGACCTAAATACAAGAACGCGATCATTTCCTGACCGGAGGCGCTGCCTCGGGACTGCAGGTCCTCAATAAAACTGTCTGTTGTAGTTTGAGGCAGGAGGATTAAGAGAAATCCGGCTGCAACAACGATACTGAGAAAAATCAACAGGATTCGAAGCAGGTCGAAGAATGCCGACGGTCTTTGGGGTAGAGTTTGCAATTTTGGTGCCGGCCTTTGGCGTGAGTCCTGGGCTGAGGTTTCTGGTCTTGAATCTCCTGGTTTGTTGTCGGTCGACGGATCCGGTTTGTCCAATATTGTGTTCGCAACCTTTTTCTTTTTACGATAATAATCGAAGATAAAGACGGCGGAAATAAGTAACACTCCGGATACGACCAACAATATGGGAAACAGATCAAGATCGGCAAAATAGGAATTCAATTGCATTACCAGCCAGTTGGTTCGGGAAACCTGGACGGGCGGGAATCGACGGGTTGTGGGTTTTGCCCCCAGAATCCTTCTTTTTTCGTTTTCGCGTTTTTACCCATTAATACTTTGCTTATTTTCCCCAGAATGCGTCTTTCATAAGTACCGAGAGATTCTAAAGGCAGCCATTTTTCGGTCCCGTCAACGCCTCGATTCAAAGCCTCTATGGTGGTTCGCACAGTAACCAGGGTTTCAGTGGACGATACAATCTCCAGAATTGCTTCTACGGAATACCGCGCTTTGAGCCAACTCCCGGTCTCGTGATTATTATTTATCGCTACTTTTGTCATTTCGCCCTCGGTCAGGGATCCGGATATAAACTCGTAGGGCCGCGTGGTGATAATGCCCGCCTGGCGGTCTTCCAATTCGATGTCGTACTGTTCTTTGAGTACAGCGCGTACGGTGTTTGCAACCATATCGAATTTATTCACGAACTTTACAGGATCCGGCAGGTTGGGTTCCTGCTGTTGCGCGGTCAGAACCCGGGCACAGCAGAATAAGAGTATGGAAAGGGCGAGAATGCATACCGGGAAACGGCTGAAAAATCGGATGCGTGGTATTTCTGATTGCATGTAGAGATCCTAACATCGGCAGCAATCCAAGTCAATTAACTGCAGAAGTCAGAAATCAGTAGCCGCAAGTCAGATAAATGGTGAAATTTCAAATCCCGTAAAATCAATTTGAAAATTGAAAGAAATAAATCCCTCTCCATGATCAAATCTGTTAAACGACCTCCGACCTCTCTCAGATCCTGCGGAGTATTGGCTCTGCTAATCCAAGAAAACACCCTGCGGATGATTCTGACTTCCGGCTCCTGATTTCTGCCGGTTACCTATTTACTCGATAATTTGAACAGGAATCGCTAAACTTGCATCCATGGATTAAATGTTTACAGAAATCAACTTCCCCGGGAGGAAGGATGAAATATTTAAAGGTTCCGTTCTTTTGCATTTTACTGGGAGCAATGCTTGGCGGCATGACAGTAGGCGCCTGGGCCCAGGCTGAAACATCAACAGAGATTTCCGGATTTTATCAGGGCTATCGAAAATTCGATTATATGGTCGGCATAGAAGAGGCTGATATCCGGGGTGCCATAATGAGGGGCGGAGGATTCAGTGTTGCGCAAAACCTTGCTACCTGGTTCGCACTGTGGACTGAATTCTCATTTTCCGAGTCAATAGAAGGTCCTGCATTTAAAGTACGTGTGATCAATAACCTACAGGGGCTTCGGTATCAAACCCGGCAATATGGGCCCTTCCGCTTCTATGGCAAAGGGGGCGTAGGTTTTGCCAATTTCAATATAGACGCCGGTAGCGTCAGCGGCGGAGAAACCAAAATAAGCTTCGGCTACGGAGGCGGCGTCCAGATCTGGGCAGCCGATTATCTCGGTTTTTATGTAGACGCTTCGCACCTTATCATGGGACTGCCCAATCTGACGAATCTTCCGGATAGGGAGAATTGGGATTCCGGGCTGGCCTTTAAGACGGGCCTCGCGATCCGTTTTTAATCCTGTCCTCCTGATTGTGACGAAATGCGAAATTTTCTTCCACTGTCTGCAGGTAATGTGGCAGCATGGATTCGCAAATCTAACCACCTGGTGGCTGAAGGCGCCTCACGTGGAGACCGCTTATGGCGAAATATTCGAGGAGATTGATTCAATATGCCTAAGTATTTGACCAGATGGATGGATTACCACCTGCCGACCGGACAGGAATTTTCCGTAGCCGTTTGCGGGTATAACGGAATGGTGCGGCATCTGTACCTCGGCAAAGATCCCGTACGCAGGCTTCTTGTGCAGCATGCCTACGTTGAGGCGGATTTCTGCCAGACCGGGGATCATTGCCTGGCGCTGGATTGCCCGTTGAACAGGGCGGAACGGGAGCACCTTCTCCACATGCTGGACATGAACGAGGATGAAACGATGGATCCTGCAGCCGCCCAGCAGTGGGGAACCGACAGCACCCTGGACGGTTTCATAATGTTCGCCCGAAAGATGACGGAATCGTTGCCGGAGGAATTAAAGAAACCTCAAGAACCTGTGAATGAAAAATAAAAATAGTCAGTAGAAGTAACCAGGAGTCAGATGAACATTCAAACGTTCAACGTTGAACGTGAGACGTTGAACGTCCAACGTAAGAACATTTCTGAAAACCTCGTAATTCCTCATTATATCCGATTGCTTTATTTTCTCCTCGACCGGAACCTCTGATATTTATCCACCGCCTGCTGGTGTTCTCGGTAATTCCTTGAAAACACATGCGTGCCGTCGTTTCGTGAAACATAGTAGAGGTATTCGGTCTCTGCCGGATTCAACACGGCGCGCAGAGAATCCGCCCCGGGATTTGCTATCGGCCCCGGGGGGAGATCCCGATGGATATAGGAATTGTAGGGCGATTCCATGGACAGATCCGCCTTACGAATATTTCCGTCATAATTTCCCGCCAGCTTCAACGCATAGATGATCGTAGCATCGCAGGCCAGCGGAATCCTTCTTTCGAGGCGGTTGTGGAATACTGATGAAACAATGGGGCGTTCTTCCGCTTTTTGGACCTCTTTTTCGATCATGGATCCCAGGGTGACCACCCTGGGAATGTTCCAGCCTGCAGGTATCGGATGTTCCGCCAGAATTGTCTGTAGCCGTGTGCGAAACTGTTCCACCATGGTTTTAAGGATCAGCCGGGAATCGGCTTTGCGGCTGAAATGATAGGTTTCCGGGAAAAGATAGCCTTCCAGGTTTTTTGCGTTTGGGTCCATGTCCCGGATCCAGTCGGTGTTTTGTATAATCGGCTCCATTTCTGCCAAGGTGCCGAACTTTTTTCTGGCGAGCAGTTCGATTGTTTCCTGGGCTGTCAGGCCTTCGGGGACCGTAATGACGCGGTAATAAACGTCGCCCGCGATCAACCTTTGCGTAATTTGTTTCGGACTCGCAGGCCCGGTGAACCGATACTCTCCCGCTTTTATGCGCTGGGCATTGTTGGTGAATCGGAGATAGGCAATGAAAGGTATCCGGCTCCTGATGATTCCGGCTTCAACCAGGAGATCCGCAATTGTCTCGGTATTTGAACCTAACGCAACCTCCACAAAAGTTTCTTCGGTCGGGGAATTATAGTAGGGTGTTTCGAGTTGGGTGTAAAACCAGCCTGCAGCAACAGCGATTCCGGCAACCAGTGCCAGAACAGCAGCGCCAATTACATAAAGGATTGTGCGTCGCAAGATCAGTGTTCCTTTAAATATCTGTCAAGAATCAGGGCGGCAGCCAGGGAATCGACGGTTCGGTATTTTTTCTGTTGCCGCAAATTCATTTGTTTCCAGTATTCGCTTGCTTCCACGGTTGAAAGCCGTTCGTCGACTCCGGTCAACGGAATAGAGANNTCCATTTCATGAACCATCGATTTTATTTTCCGAATAAAATCTTTACGACCGGAGTTCGGGATAGAGGGTAAAGGTTGGACGGTTATCCGGAGTGCATCGCTGCAGGCCAGTCCTATGTTTTTTTCCCCGTAATCTATACCAAGAATTCGGCCTTTGTAATCCACGCATTCAATTGGAACATACGCACCTGTAACAGTCAACGGCTCGGATTGAACAATAATTATACGGATGCCTTGTGAAAAGAGGGGCGTCATTATGTATTATAGATGCTGCCCTTTTAATGCCCCTGTCCCGTACTCCCATCCGGCTGGAGATATGGGATGGATATGGAGATCCGTATGCGATACATGGGGTGGTTTGTCCTGTGCGTGATTGCATTTTTTTCTTCATGCGCAAAGGAGTCCGGGAGATCCGTAAATCCCGATGCCTCCCCCGAGGCTCGAAAACTGCTCAATTTTTTATACGAAATCCAGGGGGAGTATATTTTGTCGGGACAACACAATTTTATCTCGACAGGATCGAAATACACGGACCTGATTAAAGAAAAGACAGGCAAGTATCCGGTGGTATGGGGATCGGACTTCAGTTTCTGTTATGAGGGTGATGAACCGATCCGATTTCAGCATTGCGGTCCTCTGAATTTAGCCGATCCTGGCGATATTGCCTCGTTTGAGGTGCTGCCGTCCCTGGATGTTGAATTTACGGGATTGACACCCCATGAGGCGCGACAGGGCCTGGTGGATACCATTATCGCCAGGCACGGCGAAGGATTTATCATTACCCTTATGTGGCACGCCTGCCCCCCGGGATTCGGCGATTGTTGCGACGGGGATAAAATCTGGGCGATGGAAGACCGCCCGACGCCACAGCAGTGGGACGAGTTGACCACGGAAGGCACCGTTTTAAACAATGCGTGGAAAGTTCAAGCCGATACCGTGGCATTTTACCTGAAACGACTCAGGGACGCCGGAGTGCCGGTTCTATGGCGCCCTTACCACGAGATGAACGGTGTATGGTTCTGGTGGTGCAATCATAAAGGGGAAAACGGCTTCAAGAAACTCTGGATTATGATGTACGACTATTACGTGAACCATCACAAGTTGAACAACCTGATATGGGTCTGGAATCCCAATGCGCCCCGGGATGTTCCTGGAGACGAAGCCCATGCCTATGAGGAATTCTGGCCCGGCCTCGAGTATGTCGATGTATTGGCAGCCGATTTGTACCGGGAAGATTGGAAGCAATCACATTATGACGATCTTGTGCAGCTTGCCGGGGGGAAACCGATTGCAATCGGGGAAGTCACTCCGCCGCCGAACATTGACGTTCTGAGGTTGCAGACCGACTGGACCTGGTTTATGCATTGGGGCAACCTGGTATTGTGGGGAAATGGAGTCGACCGCTTCAATGCTTTATTCGAAAGTGGAAAAATCCTGGCAAAGGAAGATGTGATTTTCGAGAATGGAAATTATCGGGTATACCGAAAAGAGTGAAACTCCTTATATCTTCATGCTCTCGTGAATGATTTATGTTGACAGGGTACTTTGGCTGCGGTTGCCGGCCGGTTCGTATGTGTCTTGCGATTATGCATGCGGGGGCTCCCCACCGGCTTTCAAACAGGGAACTCCCACGGTTAAACGGATGCAGGTGATGGCGAATGCCGCTCGCGCAGTCTCAGGAGAGCAGCATTCCTATATTCCACGCCCGGGGTTTTATCATCGCTGAGATTGAATGTGGCAACCAGGCTGTTTAATTCCATGGCCTGCCTGTTCAACTCATTAGCACCGCTGGCCGATTCTTCGGCATTGGCTGCGACCTGTTGCGTGACGGAATTCATCTGGGTGATAATATTATTAACCTGATCCACCGCCCTGGACTGTTGTTCGGATGCTTCCGCAATATTCTCCATAACGGATCCGACCTTACTCACCTTGCCGTTGATTTCGTCGAGCTTTTTCAGTACCTCCTGGTTCAATACCACCCCGCTTTGGGAGTTTTTCAACGATTCTTCAATCAGACTTGCCGTATTCTTGGCCGCCTCTGCGCTCCGCATTGCCAGATTTCTGACCTCTTCAGCGACAACGGCAAATCCTTTTCCTGCATCACCCGCTCGGGCAGCCTCAACCGCTGCATTGAGCGCCAGCAGATTTGTCTGAAATGCTATTTCGTCGATGGTTTTGATGATTTTAGCCGTGGAATCGGAGGAAGTCTTTATTCGATCGATCGCTTCGGACAGCCGCATCATACTCTCCACTCCCGCTGCCGTAGTAGATTCCGCGATTTTCGACAGGTTGTGCGCTTCACTGGCGTTTTCGGCGTTCTGCTTGGTCATCGCCGCGACCTCCTGCAGACTGCTTGTTACCTCTTCGATCGAAACCGCCTGTTGCGAGGCGCCTTGAGAAAGCGTCTGGCTTCCGGCATTGATCTGTCTTGATGCCAGCGAGACCTGTTCCGCCGCTGTTTTAACCCTGTTCAAGGAATCGTCCAGGGTTTCAAGGGTCGCATTCAGGGCATCCCGGAAAACCTCATGGTCCCCCGGACTATCATCTTCCAGCCGGGAAGTAAGATCTCCCGCCATGACCTGGTTCAGGGTTTGTATAGCCTGGCCCGGCTGCCGGACGAGCGTTTTCAGAATCCGATTGATATTCTCCCTGATTCCGGCAAAAGCACCTGCACTCGTGTCGTTACAACGCTCTCGCAGCTGCCCCCTTCTCATGGATTCGGAAACCCGTGCCACCTCCTGTTCAAACATCCGGGTGTTATTAATATAGAGCTGAAGCAACTGGTTCATAGAGTCTCTGTCGCAGCGTTCGACTATTTCCAGGCCTGTATTTCCCCGGGCAAATTGTGCCAGGGAGCGCGCCAGGTCCTTTTGATAATCGAGGACTTCTTGAAACGATTCTGCCAGCCCGCACATTTCATCCATCGACTCCTCATGGATGGTGATATCGATATTCCCGACGGCCAGTTTTCCCAGGCAGTTTCGGACCCTTTGCAGCCTACCGTCAATATTGATGGATATCAGGATTCCCGCAATCGGACTGAGGAGTGCTGCGCAGACCAGCAGCGCGGTCACGCCCAGAAATTCGGAAACGACAATGAGAACGCTGATGAAACAGAAGGCAGTAAGAAGCTGTGTCCTGATTTTCAATCCGCCAAGCCATTTAAATCCATTCATAAATGCGCTCCATCCGGTTTCAGCCAAGGCGTCAGCAATCCGATTTCTCCCCCAATATCAAAAACATGCTTTCCCCGGGCTACAGGAACCGATCCGTGTGTCGTGTTTCCATTTGCTTCCCAAATACTTCTCTTCGAAAACATCTGAGGAATACGGATGCTGAAAAAGTGCAGGTAATAGTCTCGCTTTATCGGGTGGAAAATCATTCGCCTGCGCCTTCAATTTAAAGAACGGATCGTTATTTCCGTCCATTCCAATAAGACGAAAATTCTGAAAATAGCGCTACGGTTGCTTGAATTTCAAAGAGTCGTATTGCTAATAAATCTTTATCGGAACAGGATATGATTTTGCTTAGCCCTTATTTTTCATAGGTTTCGTTGCATGAAAGGCGGGCGTGAGGTTTGATATCTTGTTGTTTTCCTTTGAATGGTAAGGATATTGAAATCGCCGGTGAATTGGACGGCATGTATCCGGCCGATCGTGTCGATGTCGCTGCCATATCAGGGGCTAACGCCGGATAAATATTGGAAATCCCATTTGAATAGGGTATTTAATTGCTATACAATTTTGGAGTTGCCCCAACTGGCTTGTGAGGATCTATGTTTAATAAAGGAAAAACTTTAGTATTTCTGGGCTCCTTAATCATTGTTATATATGGTGTTTCGGCTGCTTTTTATGGAAAAGTGGTCGCTAAGGATGAGGCCTACAAGGAAATATCCGTCTTTATGGATGTTCTCAAAAGGGTCGCCAACGATTATGTAGAGGAACCCGACATGAATAAGGTTCAGGAAGGCGCGATGCGCGGTTTGATTAGCGCTCTTGATCCCTATTGCAGCTTTCTTCCCAGAGAGCGTTATGAGGCCCTTCAAAAGCGCCATGCTTCCGGGAGTGCGTGGGCCGGTATGATTCTTTCGAAACGTTCCGATGTGATTTATGTCGTCTCCTGCGAGCAGAATGGTCCTGCGGAGGAAGTGGGGATCCGGCCCGGAGACTACTTAATTTCCGTGAACGGGCAACTGGTTGAAGATAAAAGCCTCTTAGAGGCCGAGAGCTACCTGCTGGGTGCTCCGGGTACAAAAGTGAAGGTGGAGATATTCAGGAGCTCAAGGTCCAATCCCCTCGAGATGGAACTTACATTGAGACCTTCCTCCTCGGAAACCGTCAAATCTGAGATTTTAGATGGGCATATAGGCTTATTGGACATCTCGTCTCTAGCAGATGCATCCATTGGCCAGGCGAAAAATCAATTGATGGCTCTTCTTTCCGGAGGTGTGGAAAAACTTATACTTGATCTTAGAGATAGTGCTGACGGTGGTCTGGAGGAAGGTGCCGAACTGGCGAACTTCTTTATACCCGACGGGATTATCTGTTACAGTCAGAACCGTCTGGGCGAAAAAGTCCGTACAATCGAATCCGTACCTGAAAAGTATATTACCGATCTGCCGCTTGTGGTCATTATTAACGCTTCCTCGGCGTCTGCTGCCGAGATAGCTGCCGGTGCGCTTAAAGATCGTGAGCGAGCGACTATTATAGGGGAGAAATCCTTCGGCCTAGGATCTTCCCAAACAACAATAGAACTTAAGAGCGGCGCCATGCTGATACTCTCAACTGCGAAATATTACACGCCCGGCGGCAAGGTCATCCAGGATGAAACCATTCGCAATGCCGGGATTCTGCCCGATATTCGGGTTCCGGATGATGAGACCCGTCAGGATCTGGCAGTCGAGTCCTATTACGATGACCAGGATGAAACAATGAAGTATCAGCAGTTGCGGAAAAAAGTTGATAGAATCCAGTTGGAGAAGGCGCTGGAAGTGTTGTCTGATAAGGAGATTCCTTTAAAGGAAGCCGCCTGACCCTCGGTTCCTGAGTTTCTCCGTATCCACAGGCCATGGCGGTGCATGTCATTTCGATGCCGGCCAGCCACAGGCTTTCAGTTTAAATACAGTTTAAATTCAGCCGGTGGTAAATAGTATTGAACTATTTCAGCCTTTCTGGTAGTTTAAGTCCTTATTTTTTAGGCGCGTAGCTCAGGGGGAGAGCACTTCCTTGACGCGGAAGGGGTCAGCGGTTCAAATCCGCTCGCGCCTACCAATAACTGTGCGCTCTTCATTGGAATGATGAGTCGAATGCATGACGCCCGCCGGACCTGAGTCGCTTCTCCCGCCCAATTTAGGAGTATTGACCGGGATAGATACTTTATCTTGCCCTGAAGAGGCCGGTTAGCGAGGGTAGGTGTAATGAGGATGCCGTTGAAAGTCAGATTCGCTGATGGAACCGCGGGCGAAATCGTGGATTCCGACGCCGCCCTGGAAGTTTACCGTCACAGCACATCCCATCTTCTGGCGGCGGCTGTCTGCAGCCTGTTTCCAGAGACGCACCTCGGCATCGGACCTGCCATCAGTGATGGTTTTTATTACGATTTCGACCGATCCGAACGTTTTGTGGAGGCGGACCTTAAACAGATTGAAGCGAAGATGAAGGACCTCATTGCGCAGAATCTTAGTTTCGAATCCTTCATCGTTTCGAAAGAGGAGGCGATCGAAACCTTCACCGGACAGGGAGAGAACCTGAAGGTAGAGTTGATACATGAAAAGGCGGGAGAGCGGGTGTCCTGCTATCGTCTTGGCGATGTGGTGGATTTCTGTACAGGCCCGCATCTGGCGGAAACGGGACTTATTGATCCTGAGAGCTTCCGTATCCTCAATATCGCCGGCTCCTACTGGAAGGGGGATGAGAA
>DKBB01000397.1 GCA_002451015.1 Acidobacteria bacterium UBA6911 | reverse complement strand
GTCAAAAGAGCGGCTGTCACTAAAACAGGAAATAAACGTCGACAAAACACTGAGATGGATTTAACGGTGTTCATGGAACCCCCTTGGTGTGAGTGTTATCAAAAGAAGCGCAAAGCCTGTAATCTGTCATATTGGAAATATCAATAATCGAATATCCCGAATTTCCGTACCGTCTTTTTGAAAAATGCGCGACTGTAAAGTGAACCATGAAAATCTTCAGACGGCAGTAACGCCGGCGAATGCTGAAAACCAGCCTTTGGATTACATTTGCCGCCTGTGTAAAGTGGTTCCATATTACACCAGAATCGAATATTTTTCCGACCTATAAATTACGGCCTGATCTGCAGGGTCTGTACGATTCCGGTGACGCCGCCATACAATTTGCGACAGGAACAGGAACAAGCGTTGCTCCGGGATATTACCCCTAAGAAAAAAACCGAAGGTTTAATCCACCGCTTGAGGTAGAATCGCAGGCACTGCGGCGTAATGAGTAGTATCAGGATATTGATTACGCATCTGGATGCAAAAGTTGCATTGCGGCAAACGCCGGTCCAATTGCCTTATTTTACGGATCGCCGGAATACCTGATACCGGCACCCAGGTTGGAGAACCAGACACCTTGCAAAGAGAAAATTCATCACATGCTCTGAATACAGATCCCCGGGAAATATTGAACAATGCCCCTATGGGGCTGCTCCAGATATTCATTATCGCCTTAACCCTGGGACTTAACGCCATGGATGGCATTGATGTCCTGTCGATAAGCCTGGCCGCCCCTTCTATTTCCGACCAATGGAGCCTAAGTGAAACTTTATTAGGCTGGACCATGATTATGGAACTTATCGGGATGGGCATAGGCTCGCTCTTACTGGGCTGGATCGCCGATATGGTCGGCCGTCGAAAAGTGATGTTCTGGTGCATGGCAATGATGGCTGCAGGAATGTATATGGCAACGACATCCGCTCCTGCCCTCTGGTCGCAGTTCTGGCAGTGGTTATTGACAGGCCTTCTGGGCATCAATATGACAACGACATTCCCCGATCTTCTCTGGTTGTGGTTCTGGCGAATTTTAACGGGCCTGGGCATCGGCGGACTGCTGTCGGCCATTACAGCCCTTACAGCCGAGTTCTCCAACCTTAAAAATCGCGCCCTCTGTATTTTCATCATGGGCATCGGCTACCCGATAGGCGGCATTGTGGGGTCGAAAATTGCCGGTTATTTGCTGGCGGCCTATGGCAACTGGCACATGATATTCTACTTCGGCGCAGCCCTGACCGTCGTGTTCATTCCCCTGTTTTATTTCTTTATACCTGAATCCGTACATTGGCTGGTGCGCAAGCAACCGGACGGCGCACTGGACAAGGTCAACGGCATAATGAAACGTCTGGGACATGAAACCGTTGCCGCCCTGCCGGAAGTCAAAGTCGGAGTCAGCAAAAAATCGATCGGCGATCTATTCGCCCCGCGTCTGCGCGGGATTACATCCATTATTGCCGCGGCCTACTTCCTGCAGATTTTCACCTATTATTTCGTCCTGAAATGGGTGCCCAAGGTAGTCGTCAATATGGGTTTCACCCGATCAGACGGGGCAGACATGTTGATGTATGCAAATATCGGTGGAGTCCTGGGGGGGATACTACTGGGCCTGTTGACGCTGCGCCTTAGCGTAAAGCATTTAACGATTGTGGTCCTGGCGCTATCCGGAATTTGTTTCATAATACTGGGCCAAACCCCTGCTGATCTGAGGTACTTCGCATTTGGGGTCGCCTTCTGCGGATTTTTCGGGAATGCCGGTATTATAGGCCTGTACGCCCTGTTCCCGGCCGCTTTCCCGGCCTATATACGGGCATCAGGCACCGGATTCGTACTCAGTGTAGGACGATTCGGCGCAGGCCTGTCGCCTCCTTTTGTAGGATTCCTCTTCGATCACGGGTTGACCCTGCCCATTGTGACATTGTTTATAAGTGTCGGCACATTTATTGGCGCTTTTGTACTGTCTTTCCTGAAACTGGAAAAAAAGGTTGAATAGTGCTGTAGGAACTTTATTCAGAATCATTCAAACAGGGAAAGGGATTCATTGCAGCGAAGGGTATCTTGATACTCTTTCATAATTTTTCTTACAACTACGCCTGCCGGGAGGATTTCCCGAATCATCCCGGCGGACGATCCGGCATACGCATCGCCGCTTTCAATATCTCCTGAAATCTGCGCCGTCCAGGCCCGTTTGCTCCCGATAAACTCCTCAATTCGCTCCTTCCCGGCACCGGACCGTTCCATTGAAGCAAGGTCCTCAATAAACCGGGATTTGAGGCTTCGCGTCGGAACCGTTCCGCGTCTCGTCACAATAGTGCCCGAATCATCGGACTCAACAATCGCCTGTTTATAGGCAGGATGAGCCGTACACTCGTCCACGGCAACGAACCGGGTCCCCAACTGCACGCCTTCGGCTCCGAGCGCAAAAGCGGCTGCCATGCCCCTGCCATCCGCGATGCCTCCCGCAGCTATGACGGGAACTTTAACGGCATCGGCGACCTGGGGAATCAGTGGGAAAAGCGGGATTTCATCGTGCGCGATACGTCCTGCCGCCTCGCAACCCTCGGCAATTACGGTATCGACGCCGCAGGATTCAGCCGATCGGGCTTGGGAAACGGAACCGGCCACATGCAGAACCAGGATTCCTGCGGAGTGCAGCAGTTCCGTATAAATGCCGGGATTCCCGGCGGCCGTCACGGCAATGCCCGCTTTTTCCTGAAGCAGAACATCCACCATCAATCCGCTCTCCGGCAGATCCAGGAGGATATTCACGGCGAATGGCCTGCCGGTTAACTTTCTTATTTTTTGGATTTGAATGCGAAGGTTATCGACGGGATTACCCTTGTCCGGCATCCCGGCATAGGGGCTGAGTGTGCCGAGTGCGCCTGCCTCCGAAACAGCGGCGGCGAGCCGTGCATCCGCAAGATGAAACATCCCGCCCTGAATGATGGGATATTCGATTTCCAGAAGCTCACAGACACGGTTTTTCTTCATAGAGGGGCAGCCAATAGTTACCCGTTTCCGGTTCCCCCGTTCCGGATCTGGCCCAACCTTCACATGTGACGGTTAAATAACGGGAAACGGGGAACGGGAAACCTCGAACCTTCTCCAAAGACTATAAAACAGCCGGCTTTTGGAATAACACAGTCTGAAGAAAAAAAATCAGTCCGAGGAGGGGAGCGGCTTCGGTTCCTGCAGTTTCATTTCTTCGCCGCAGCAGGTAAAAGTACCTTCTCCGGCCTTGGTGCAAAGAACTTCCGTGCCGCATTTTCCGCATTTGTATCTCTTGCCAAGCTGACTCATAGGACGTCCTGCCTTTCAAACAATAACAGACTGTAACGCTACTTTTTTATTTCCATCGGCTGACCGCAACAGGTCACCGTCCCGTCTCCGCCGCGGGTCACAATGACTTCCGCCCCGCACTTGGAGCATTTATATCGCTTGCCTACCTGGTTTGCCATAATTCCCTTCCCTTCCTTCTATACATTACACATGCTTTTTCATGCAGAAGCTTTTACAGCTCTATTTCTTTCAGATCTGCAGCGACAAGAAGCTTCGGCTCCGTTACGGACTGAATATCCTCCACTGTCAGACCGGGATATATTTCACGCAATAAAATCCCTTCAGGAACAATATCCAGCACCGCCAGGTCCGTGAAAATCTTGTGTACCTTTTTTCGGGCCGTCGCGGGATATGTCAGTTCCCGTACAAGCTTGGGATCTCCATCCCGGGTCGTATGATCCATCGCAATAAAAAGCTTTCTGGCACTGGCGGCAAGATCCATCGAACCGCCGATATTGCCTACTCCGTTCAATCCCCTTGAAGGATTCATCCAGGACGCAAAGTCTCCGGTCTCATTCACCTGAAACGCTCCCATTACGGTTACATCTATATGGCCGCCCCGTATCATGGCGAAAGACTCGCAGATGTCGAAATATACCGTCCCTTCCACTTCCGTAACAGGCTGGCAACTGGCATTAATCAGGTCCTGATCGACGGCATCCCCCTCGGCCAGGCTGCCGGTTTTCAACATTCCGATCTCCGATTGGAGAATAACATCCCTGCCCTCCAGCCAGTTGCTCACAAGGGTAGGAATTCCTATCCCAAGATTGACATAGGAATTGTCTTCAATTTCTTTACTCACCCGTAAAGCAATGATTTCACGGGGTAGCCCTTCATATTTTCTCAAATTCCGTCTCCTTACATTTAGCGGAAATTTTCGCCCATCACCGCACGTATACCGGTACGTCTGACTATACGTTCGTAAGTTCAAACTCGATCCTGGGGACTTTTACAACTCTCTGTACGAAGATCCCGGGGGTATGCACTGAATCCGGCTTCAGATCTCCCATAGCTACGAGGTTTTCGACTTCCGCCACTGCAATACGGGCGGCTGTCGCCATAACATGGTTAAAATTCCGGGCCGTCTTGCGATAGCACAGGTTGCCTTCAGGATCGCCCGTGTGGGCATGAACAAGCGCAAAATCCACATGGAGCGCATATTCCAGTATGCACGTGCACCCGTCGATCGTCCGGAGTTCCCTCCCTTTCCGGTTCTCTTCAATATTGTTGATAACGGACTGCTCCACCAGCGACCCGGCGCCGACCGGGATGAAAGCAGCGGGAATCCCGGCTCCCGCCATGCGATACTTCTCGATTAACGTGCCCATCGGGTACACTTCGAGCTCAATCTCCCCCGACCGCACCTTCTGCTCGAAAGGATGTTGTGCGCCCTTGGATGCGGACCGGAAAAGTCCGTAGGAATCGATCAATTTCCGAATCTGCCCGTTTTGCACAAGCGCATCCAATTCTTCCATTGCACCTATAAGCGGAC
>DKBB01000371.1 GCA_002451015.1 Acidobacteria bacterium UBA6911 | reverse complement strand
GTTCTTGCTCATTGTGCGAATGCAGACACAATTGCCCTTTGGAATTTCAATGACGCAGTGTCGGGCACAACCGGAGGCACACAGGAGTTCCTTGTTGATCGTGGAATCGGAACAATGACCAGCGACTTTATTTCCACCAATGTCGGCAACTCCACCGGAAGCACTCTGAACAGCGAAATGGACGATCCCGCAGGTCGTGCTTTGCACCTTAACGGATATGCGAATAACGGAAGCAGCCTGACCTGGACGGCGGACACAACCGGTTTCTCTTCTATCGGCCTCAGTTTTGCCACCCGGCGAACCAGCACAGGTTTTAACAACAATCAGTTCCAGTACAGCATTGACAATGGAATATCCTGGATGGACTTCGGGTCCCCTTATCAACCGGATACCGAATTCGGGCTCCAGAACTTTGATCTGAGTGGCGTTCCAGAGCTAGAAAATAATCCCGGGGTAGGATTTCGAATCGTATTTGACGGCGCCACAACCTATTCAGGCAATAATCGGATAGATAATCTTGTCGTTTCTGGAATTCAAGCCGGGCCACCCACAACGACACCGGTTCCGGAACCGTCAACGGCATTGATGTTGGGACTCGGCATGTGCGGAGCTCTTCTGATACGAAGAAAGTGATCGTTCGAAGGAGGGATTAAAGAAATCGAAGGATGCCTGGATCTTATAGGCTGTAACGTGACATAATTTCGTAAAGAGTAGGGCGACTGATTCCAAGTGATTTGGCTGCTTTTGATATATTACGATTATTCTCTTGAAGTGCCCTGCTNNATCGGACCATCGGAGAGCACAAGAGCCTGTTTCACTTTATTTTGCAGTTCACGTACATTCCCGGGCCATGCATAGGAACGCAAGGCTTGGAGTGCCGGCTTGCTGAACTTCACGGGCGGCTTTTTCATCTCTTTACAGAATGAAGCAGCGAGATGCTCAGCCAGTTGGATAATATCCTCTCCTCTTTTTCGTAAAGGAGGAAGTGTGATACTGACGACTGCAAGCCTGAAATAGAGATCTTCGCGAAATTGGTGTTTCCCGACTTCAACCTGAAGGTCCTTGTGCGTTGCAGCAATAATTCGGATGTCGACCGGAATCGATTCACGTCCGCCTATGCGTTCTATTACTTTCTCCTGTAAAAAGCGAAGAAGTTTGACCTGAACATCCGGGGCAAGGTCTCCTATTTCATCAAGGAAAAGGGTTCCACCGTTAGAAAATTCAAGTTTCCCCAAACGTCGCGAAAAAGCTCCGGTAAAGGATCCTCTCTCATGACCGAACAATTCGCTTTCCAGAAGCGTCTCTGGAATCGCGCTGCAATTAATGGCAACAAAAGGGCCGTCTTTTCGCGGGCTGTGACTGTGAATAACATTTGCCACCAGTTCCTTGCCGGTCCCGCTTTCACCAAGAATAAGTATCGGAACATCCGTGTCGGCAACTTTGCGTATGGTCGAATAAACTTCTTTCATTGGAAGGCTGTTTCCAATGATATCTTCAAAAGGAACTCTCCAGGCCAGGCTGCGCTCTTCTCCGCTTTCTTTCTCCAGATCTATACGCTTATAAACCCGATGTAGAACAGTACGGAGCTCATTCAGATTAACGGGCTTGGAAAATATATCATGTGCCCCCTTTTCAATCGCTCTCAAGGCGTTATGCTTCTCCGAGTTCCCCGAGACTATGACCACTTTCGCCAGAGGGTTCACAGCTAAAATATCTTCCAGTGTAAGAATTCCTTCGGTGGCCTCTGCCGGATGAGGAGGCAATCCCAAATCGAGCAGTACAACAGGGATATTTTCCTCTACAAATATCTCGAGAGCGGATGTCCGGTTTTGTGCAACATAAACATTATATTCCTCTACAAGAGCCCATTTGATCTGCTTGAGAATTATCTCGTCATCATCGACTACCAGTATCTTGGGTAGATTGACCGAATTCTCTTTATCTTCTTTTTCTGTTGCCATGATTGATACCGGGTTTCTCCAAAGACTTTTTGCCGGACTTTCATGGATATTTTTCTGTAATATTTCCTTCGACGCCTATTAATCCACTCATCGTCTCAGCATCCTGTAATGATGTATATAATTCACGCTTCCAGTGTCTTAATCAGTCCAGAATCCACAAATAACTTATCGGCTTTTTTTTGCGTAACTTCATTAAGTCCGGCGAATCATTCAGATATTGCCAGAAAATTACTGCGCCTATAGCACCGCCTCTTTCTTCTGCTGCTAGAACCCGATTCGGATAACTGGATAGGGAAATAAGTGAAAATCTCGCTAAAGTGAAGGTCGGATACGGCCGCATGAAGGAGTAATAGATCCCAAGAAAACAACGCAGGAAACATTCCGGAAAATCGGAATTTCCCGGGACCAGGTGGCACTTCAAGCGGGTAATGGAGAACTGGCGTTCATAATGAGCAGCAGGTGTTGCAGGGCATCTATTTAGCGTAAAAGGTTTTGGGGGGATTGCCTGTCGTCAACAATGTTACCGAATCATACTCCTCTCTATATTGAATACTTCCACTGTTGGGCGGTTAGCCCACTTTTCTCACAAGACCGTTACTGTGACGGTACGCTGGATCCCGTCTAATTTGTTGGGTTGCAGCACTTTCTGCTATTTTATGGGGTGCTGTATAGTCCTTTTCTTCCACTAGAGCTTCATCATGAGGTTGGGGGGTCTTTAGTCTATTCGATCCGCGCAGGAACAGGATGCACCATGCCAATAAAATCAGGTATGCCGCAAGACATACTAGTATCAACATGTAATTCCTCCCTCCTACATCAAATTAAAGCACGATTCGTGCCAGTCATAAAGTCCAAGTTAAATATTTATTTATTAAATGATTAGGAATATCCCTCAGGTGGGACATATTCTTTTGAATCAGGGAAAAATTCCCGTATGCAGGGCATATGCTCATGGGAAAAAGGAATGTAAGTTTAATCTCAAGAATTTTTCAGGCAAATTAAGAGATGCTCACATTTATCAATCGCTAGCCGGCCGGTAAATTTGAGAAATAGGCCCTTCAGCTCCAAACCAGGGGATATCGGCATAAGCATTCGGAACCAGCATAGCTTGTCCCTGTTTCTCCAACCATAGGTTGGGGGTTTTCATAATGGTGAAAAATCCCAATAGAATACCATTATTTGGTATATGTAAATAATATGTACACTAGATATAGTGCTTTGTACAGTTATTTATTCATCAAATGAATATTTTTATTTCTTCTGTCAAATGGACATTACCGGGATTTTACCGGTGGCATTTGATAGATTTGGAGGCTTTTTAATCAGCGTCTACCTCACAGGGATTCTCCCCGTATTGTCCATTAACATTCCACATGATGCTGACAATACCTTAACGCGTGTGATAACTTACAAACTCCCATCCGGGAACAAATGAACCAGTCCCAGCTACTCTTGCCCAAATGCAAGGGTTCCTATGCCGGAGAGCATCATGAGAACCGACCTGCACATCCACAGCGCGACAGGATCCGACGGTGCTATGATCCTCCGGGAGATCTTCTCTGAAGCGGCAAAGCGTTGTATTGAAATGATTTCCCTCACGGATCATGGCGCGGTGCATCACCAGGGGCAAGCCATACAGCTTGCGGCTCAACACAATATTCGCTATGTGACCGGCGTAGAATTAAACGTCTCCTTCCCATACGACGGCAGGGATATTTCTCTCGATTTCCTGGGATACGGATATGATTACCGAAATACAGCTCTGTGTAGAAAGCTGGAAATAATGAAGAAACACGATGAGGAGCGGGCATGGAAGGTCCTGGATAAATTGAACCGGGAACTGGAGAAGGAAAATATTCCCCTCTTCACGGAAGACGACCTGGTGAAGATGCAGGAAGGCACTGAAGGCGTCCTGAGCCGTCCTCATATAGCCGACTACCTGGTTAAAAAGAAGGTCGTANNTCCCATTTGATCAGACGAGCCGGCGGGAAATTGATATTGGCCCATCCGAGCGATCCCAACGGCACCTCCATGGCACAAATCACTGCAAATCTGGATGAGCAGAGCCGGATCATTCAAAATAAAATGATCGACCATATCGACGGCATCGAATGCTGGCACTCCCGCTCGGACGCGCCGACGACGGCTCATTACATCAAATTCTGCCGGGAGAACGATTTGATGATGACCGGTGGCAGCGACTGTCATCAGAAGCCGCTTCTGCTCGGCACCGTGGATGTACCGGACTTCGTCTCGAAACAGTTCCTGAAAATGTGCGTATAACCTGTTCAGCCGAAATAATTTGGCATATCAGAACGAACTCCGCATAAAAATATAGTTTTCAGCTGCATTAATGAGTATTGTGAAAATGCCATAATTATGGATTTTTTGAAGATTTTTCGACTGGATAACGAATTTCCTGGAGATGCGGTAGAAAGCTGCCGCTCTCCAAGAGCTAAACACCCTTCTGGAGGTCGATGATTCGAGTAATACTTTTTCTGGCCGTTTTTCTGGCAATTATTGTAGGCATCAGCACTTACGTTTTTATCCGTGGTTTGCAAACCATTCCGAAAGGCTCCCGGCTCAGAACCCCCTATATTGTTCTCTTCTGGATTGTTGCCGTTTCTTTTTTTGCGGGACGGATTCTTGAGAATTACCACTCATCTATCCTGATAAACTTGCTAAGCTGGGCGGGATCGTTCTGGATCGCCGCCCTGCTGTATTTCCTCATTGCAGTTGTCCTGCTCGATATTCTGAGGCTAGTCCATCACTTCCTGCCCTTTTTCCCTTCTGTCATCACCCAAAATTACACCCGCGCAAAACGAACTGTTTTCTGTTGTGTTCTAGGATTGGTCGGATTGCTGCTTGTGGCCGGGTATATCAATTCCCTATACCCGCGTGTGACCACAATGAATCTGACAGTAGGCAAAAAAGCGAACTATCTGAAAAAACTTAACATCGTAGTCGCGTCGGACATACATCTGGGAACGATCATCGGCCGCTGGCGATTAAGCCGGATTGTCGATCAAATCAACCGCCTGAATCCCGACTTGGTCCTTTTGCCTGGAGATAACGTGGATTCCGAGCTGACCTCCATTAAGAGAAACAGCCTGGGTCAACCCCTCAAGGATATTCGCGCACGTTTTGGTGTTTATGCCGTTACGGGGAATCATGAATATATCGGCGGGATTGAAGAAACGAGCGTTTACCTGACGGACCACGACATCATCCTGCTCCGGGATGAGGCAATCAAGGTGGCGGACAGCTTCTATCTTGTTGGTAGGGAAGATCTTTCCTTGAACAGTTTCGGAAATACCCGACGTAAAAACCTCACGGAACTGGTGCGGGATGTCGATAAAAATTATGCCGTCATCCTGATGGACCATCAGCCTTTCGGGCTGGAAGAGGCCGCCGAAAACGGTGTGGATCTGCAGCTTTCGGGTCATACCCATTACGGCCAGTTATGGCCGATCAATTATATCGTCCGTTCCGTTTACGAGCTTCCCTGGGGTTACATGAAAAAAGGGGACACCCATTATTATGTTTCAAACGGCGTAGGGACCTGGGGGCCTCCCGTGCGGATCGGAAACCGTCCGGAGATTGTTCATATTCAATTGAAGTTCGAGTAAGAAAAAGCGGAGGTTTAGAACATGAAGGTTCTGGTAACGGGAACAGCGGGCTTCATCGGATCCCATACAGCCCTGAGATTGCTGGAAAGAGGCGACGAAGTAGTCGGCCTGGACAGCATTAACGATTATTACGACGTAAACATAAAATACAGCAGGCTGGAAAAGGCCGGCATCACCCCCAAAGATGCCCAATCAGGTATGTTCGCCCAAAGCACCAAATTCCCCGGCTATCGATTCATAAGGATATATCTTGAAAACAAGCCCGCGGTTGAGGATCTTTTCGCCAGAGAGAAATTCGACGCAGTCATACACCTGGCCGCTCAAGCTGGGGTGCGTTATTCCATTACGAATCCATACGCTTATATCGAAGCAAACATCATCGGTTATCAGAACGTACTCGAAGCCTGCAGGCACAATGAAGCAGGCCACCTCGTATACGCCTCCTCAAGTTCGGTGTACGGCTTGAACGAAAACTACCCGTTTTCCACCCATGACAACGTCGATCATCCGATATCGCTCTATGCCGCCACAAAGAAATCGAACGAGCTGACGGCGCACACATACAGCCATCTGTACAGAATACCGACAACCGGGCTGCGCTTTTTCACCGTTTACGGTCCCTGGGGCAGACCGGACATGGCTCTTTTCCTTTTCACAAAAGCTATTCTTGAGGGCAAACCGATCGATGTCTTCAACAATGGCGACATGAAGAGGGATTTTACCT
>DKBB01000127.1:374-4430 GCA_002451015.1 Acidobacteria bacterium UBA6911 | reverse complement strand
GCTTGATGTCCCGGTGGATCACCTTGCGGTCGTGCGCATGCGCCAGCCCCTCTGCAGCCTGGATTCCAATACCGGCAACCCATCGAAAATATTCCGCCGTTTTTTCCGGCAATCCGGCAAGGATCCGTACGGAAGAATCGAAGAAGAAACGCTCTGTCCTTGTCTCTTTTTCAACCCTAGACATTTCCTCTTCTGAGCCAGCCTGCGGTTCATAAGTTGTGTCGCCTGTGAAATCCGATTGCGGCACCGCCGGGGCTTCCTGCTTCATTGCTGATTGCATAATGCGGAGGATGGCGTCGAGGCTTCTCCCCTCAATGTACTGCATGGCGTAGTAGGGTGTTCCGCCAACCTGNNTACACGATCCCCATGCCGCCGCGCCCGATCTCCCGCTCTATGCGGTATTGGCCGAACGTACCGCCCGGAGAAAGCTCTGATCGATCCAGAGGCGCCCCAGGCCCCGTATCGCCTGTAGCGGCCATCCCTTCAAGAAGCAGCAATGTGGGAAAAAGCTCGCGGACACGTTCCGCCAGTTCCGGGTGCTTTACGGCATATTCCTCGATATCCGGCAGTTTCCCTTGACGGGATTCCCGGATGAACTCTTCCACCAGTCGGTCAAGCAGCGAATCGTCAGCCATAAAGCGCTCCACCCATTGAAGAGGGATTCAACAATCACAACTGAAAAGCTTTTTATGAAGATTCCTCATATAAGACGAATAGGTACCATCAGCGGGATAGAACCACCCGCTCCCCGCTCCCCAGATGCACCGCGATTATTCCCTCGGAATACGGACTCGGATCGATTACCAGGGCGTAATTATTGGAGGGATCTATTGCTATCTGCATCGGACTGTAAAACGGATTGTTGGCGTTCGGTGCCCTGGTGTCGATGAGGCCCCCACCTGTGCTGACTCCGCTACCTCCGCCGCCGCAACTATATACGAAAAGTGAAACTATCAGACATATGGACAACCTTATCTTCAATATTCCTTTTACCATCCGGAAAACACGCTTTTTTATTTCCATCGCCGATCTTTCATGGAATAGATTTTCATCACCTGTAACCGGAAAGCATTTAATAAAGGTTTTATTTTCTTTGAGGCATTATTTTTCATGCGCAGTTACTGATACAGGCAGTCTTTTTGCCTGCCTGTATTCTCTCCTGATTAAATAACTGCAAATAAATCGGGAACCGGACTTTTTTCCGCAAGTATACGTTATTCTGATAAACAGTGTAATGCTGAAATCGGAAGCAAAAACGACGGAGTACCAACGGAGGAGATGGTTCAGGATTCGTCTGAAAATGCACCGTCAGGAATCCATAAACCCTTGGTTCACTTTGGCATAGCGGATTATTTCTTCTTCAATAAGTCTCCCAGCCCGGAGAATGGATTGTAGGTGGAAACGGTGGCCTGGCCCTGGCCCGCCTCNNCAGCCGCTTTCCTTCAAACTCGCGACCGCAGCGACCGCAGACATGGGGGAACATTTTCAGGGCCTGTTCGCGGTAGCCCTTCATCCGAATTTCCTGCTCTCGACGCGCTTCAGCGACAAAACGATATGCTTTGTCGTCACCCGGCTGCTTTTTGTCTGACACCATAGAAACCCTCTTGTAAGAACTTCCCGTAATTCGTTCAACCTGGAACATTTTTAACTATTCCATAATTATACAAATTCATCTTCCGGAATGGTCTATAATTGTGTTTTGACATTCTGCCGCGCATTCAAGCGGATGGCTGGCCCATTAGAGGATATTTAACCGGAAGTCCGGGAAAGAGCGGGGAGTATTTCATCAAGAGGTGGCTATGAAAGCAATTAACATCGGACTTTTGGGACTGGGAACGGTCGGTGCAGGAGTGGCCAAGGTATTTCTTTCTCATCACGAAGCACTGGAGGAAAAAATCGGGGCACCGGTTGTTATAAGCGCAATCGCCGATCTTGACATTACCAGTCCCCGAAGCGGCCTCACACTTTCCGACCTCCCCCTGTCGTCCGACCCGGCCAAAGTGCTGGACGATCCAGCCATCGATATCGTGGTGGAACTGATCGGGGGACTGGAACCGGCCCGGAAATTCATTCTTCGTGCACTGGCAAACGGGAAACATGTCGTTACCGCCAACAAAGCCCTTCTCGCCACGCATGGAAAGGAGCTTTTCGCCGAAGCGGTAAAGAACAAACGGATTCTGGCTTTCGAGGCGGCCGTCGCCGGGGGCATTCCCATCATCCGCTCGGTCAAGGATGGGCTCACGGCCAACCGCATCACCTCGATGTATGGAATCGTCAACGGTACATCCAATTATATCCTGACCAAAATGACCGACGAGGGTCAGGAATTCATCCGGGTTCTGGCGGATGCACAGGCAAAAGGATATGCGGAAGCCGATCCCACCTTTGACATTGAGGGTGTCGATAGCGCCCATAAGCTTCAAATCCTGGCGACACTGGCTTTCCGCACATCGGTCAAACTGGAAGACATATATGTAGAGGGGATTACCAAAATCACTCCCCAGGACATATCCCTCGCACGCGAGATGGGCTTTCTGATTAAACTACTCGCTATCGCGAAGGCCACGGATGGTCAACTGGAACTGCGCGTGCACCCCACCATGATTCCCGGCACGCACCCGATGTCGGCGGTTTCCGGTGTTTTCAACGCCATCTTTTTAAACGGCGATGTGGTCGACGACCTGATGTTTTACGGCCGCGGCGCAGGACAACTTCCAACGGCCTCTTCCGTATGTGCCGATATTGCCGAAATCGCACGACGACTGGCGACCGAACAGCCCGGAGTGCCCCAGGATCTTCCTATACTGGGCAAGAATCCCCTGAAGCTCAAACCCATGGAGGATGTCCTTTCGGCTTATTATCTCTGTATTTTTGTCAAGGACCAACCTGGGGTCATGGCCCGGATAACCGGGATCCTGGGCCGACACAAAATCAGCATTTCCAGTATGATCCAGAAAGGGCGCCATCATGCAAAAGCGGTCCCTGTCGTCATGATGACACATCAGGCGAGGGAGGGCTCCATGCAGAAAGCCCTGGAGGAGATCGATGCGCTGGAAGTCGTCGTGGATAAAACCCGCATGATCCGGGTTGAAGGGGCGGACGACTGACCTGTAACGGAAGAAGGAACTTGATTATAGTATAGGAAAGAAACACCCCAGGTGCTGGAATCCGCTCAATACGGATTGGAGCCGTTGGACAGATGGAGGGTGGCTCAATGGATCAGCCCCGGAATGAAACACCGGAGGACCGGATCGCAAACACAGAACCGTTCCCGGGTTCGAAAAAGGTCTACATTAACGGGAGCCGTGGAATCCGGGTTCCCATGCGGGAAATTGAACTCCATCCTACCGAAGACAGTACCGGCAGGATGGAAAATAACACGCCTATCCGGGCTTACGATACGTCGGGTCCCTATACGGACCCTGACGTCAATATAGACCTGAAAAACGGTCTTCCGGAACTGCGGAAATCGTGGATACTCGAGCGGGACAGCTACGACACGCGCGAACCGAGCTATCGTCCAGTGGCGGGTCACAGCGATCCCGATATCGCCGTTCCGGCCAAACGCAAGGTTCTGTGCGGCCGCGGCACCGCCACCCAGATGCATTATGCGAAACAGGGAACCGTTACTCCTGAAATGGAATTTGTCGCCCTGCGCGAGAATCTGGAACCGGACTTCGTTCGAGAGGAAGTTGCCTGCGGCCGCGCAATCATCCCTGCCAACATCAACCATCCGGAACTGGAGCCGATGGCCATCGGGCGCAATTTCCTCGTCAAGATCAACGCCAACATCGGCAACTCCGTCGTGCGTTCCTCCATCGAAGAAGAAATAGAAAAGATGACCTGGGCGATCCGATGGGGGGCGGACACGGTCATGGACCTGTCTACGGGACAGAACATCCACGAAACCCGCGAATGGCTGATCCGCAACTCCCCCGTTCCTATCGGCACCGTCCCGATCTACCAGGCGCTGGAGAAAGTGGACGGCAGGGCGGAAGACCTGACGTGGGAAATTTACCGGGATACGCTGATCGAACAGGCGGAGCAGGGCGTGGA
>DKBB01000127.1:0-341 GCA_002451015.1 Acidobacteria bacterium UBA6911 | reverse complement strand
TACGATATTGCCTTTTCACTCGGCGACGGGCTGAGGCCTGGAGCCCTGGCGGACGCCAACGACAGGGCGCAGTTTGCGGAACTGGAAACACTGGGCGAGTTGACACTGAAAGCGTGGGACCATGAGTGCCAGGTGATGATCGAGGGCCCGGGACACGTACCGATGCATCAAATAAAGGAAAATATGGACCGGCAAATCGAGGTCTGCCATGGGGCGCCCTTTTACACGCTCGGCCCCCTGGTCACCGATGCCGCACCCGGCTACGACCACATCACCAGCGCGGTCGGCTCCGCCATGATCGGCTGGCTCGGCACCGCAATGCTGTGCTACGTCACGCCGAA
>DKBB01000364.1 GCA_002451015.1 Acidobacteria bacterium UBA6911 | reverse complement strand
AAGTGGTAAACCGGCAGCTTTGATTTTGTCCTTGAACTCCTCTTCCCATTCCTCATAGGTGTGAATCTTCACGGGATAGTTCCAGGGATTAATGTGCCGCTTCATCCGGTTGTTGTTGGCCAGATTCCTCGTGGGGCTGAGGAAAACTCCTCCCATATGCATCAGTTTGCTGAACGGGAAATAAGCGACAAGGATGCTGAGCAGAAATAGGTGTATGAAAAAAATCGGGGACAAACCGGCCGGCACTGCCGGCGAAAAAGTTACCAGGCCCATTGCCAGTTCTTTTACCCCCGCAATATCGGTTTTAACGAAGTATCTCAGGAAAATACCAGAAATGGCCAGTCCCAGGAGCAGGAAAAGGGCGAAATAATCTGCAAACAGGGAAATGTAGCGAATCTGGATATCGGTTATTCTTCTGAGCAGGAGAAAAGCCAGAGCGGCCAGAATGATCAGGTTTGTGATGTAAAGAACCGGGGTGCCGATCTGGAAAAAGCCGTCCAGTTCCTGTGCAATGAGAACGCAGCTCGGAACCGGTTCAAGGAAAAATCGCAAATGCCTCAGGAAAATAAAAAGAAAAGACCAGTGAAAGGCCATGGCAGCAAGCCAGAGAAACTTACTTTCGCTGAAGATCAGCCGCGGCCCGTCTTTAATTTCGGCTTTAGTGTTGCGGAACAGCGAACGAAATAACAGGACTTCCAGAACCATCCGAACGACAGTGCCCAAACCGGAGTTGGGATTGTCCAGACGGCTTGATTTTATCCATGGAAGGGATTTCTGCTGACCGCAAGTTGCGGGAATACGGAACGGTACGGGAGTATTCGCCCACCGGATTATGCGATACACCACACCGATGAGAAAAACAGCGATCGCCGCATACGGTATGATGACGCCGAAAAAAATCCCTGCGGACGAACCGCCGAAGTAACCTGCAACGCTGAGCAGCAAAACCAGGATCAGCGAATAGAATGCAGCCATCGATTGTCACCTCGTTGATAACTATTGTCTCGAATGTCCGTTCTCCCCCAATAACCGCTTCCAAAGCACGCTGTCTTTTTACGGTTAGTGTNNTTGAATTTGATCTCAAAGATACGTTCCCGGTATTTCACGAATGAATCGAAGGCGAGGAGAACCAGTTCGTCAATCCTCGCCTCCAGTGCCGCAAACTCGTCCGGCGAGCGCGAAAGTGCGGCTGCACATTCCTCTCGAAGAATCTTCTTGAGCAGGAAAGGAAACGATACAGCCTGTCCGGCAGTAAAATCCTGAACGGCGCGCATCTTCACGATATCGTCCAGAACGGGTGTCAACGATGCCAGTTCTTCCGGCTGAAGCAGTCCGTTAAACAGGGCCGAAAGACTTTCTTTCAGGGTATGCCCGATCGGGTTGCGAAAAGGATCTTTCTCGTGAGCCAGGAACTTCGTAGTAGATTCCGGATAGGTTTCGAGAATCCCTTCGAACCATTTTTTCACAAGGCTGTCCCTTTGATTCGCTAGGGATGCCGAAAAAAGCAAACCTTTAGGGGGCACCGCAGTTCTCCTCTAATCGTCAACGGCAATCATGCGCGAACTCATCGGCTCTCCACCCCCCTGGGATTCAGGGTGGTTCCCGTTCACTACTGGCAGCCTGCAAAACCCGGGGGGTCGACATGCCTTTGGTTGAGAGCAGGTTCGATGCAGTGCCTTGAACGCGAATTCGAGGCGGATTAGACGCAACCTGTGGGCTTCGGTAAACCTGCCAGTTTGCAGGCGCCTTTGGCCGGTCCTGACGGAAAGAGCTGATAAATTTCGTTCAGCTTAAAACCGCTTTCCTTGCAGAGCTTCCGGATCATCGGGGCGATTCCGAATTCAAGATAATATTTCCGGATGTAGTTGATCACTTTCCAGTGATCTTCAGTCAGTTCCTCAACTCCTTCGGAGGAAGCAAAATCACTCGCGACCTCTTCATTCCAGATTTCCGGGTTTTCCAGGAATCCGTCTTCGTCCACAGCATAGCTTCTTCCGCTTACTTCAAACGTAGGCATGGCTTGATACTCCTTGTAATGACTGTTTTATTAGATTACCTGTCTATAGCAGATATTCTTACGAAAAAATGAAACTCCCGGCAGGCAAGTTAGCCCGCCGGGCTGGACACAAAAGTTAAATCAGATCTATATAGCCGCAGGGGCAAGCTTCGGCGCATTTTTTGCAGCCGTTGCAGACTTCCATCTTAATNNTTGTAATGCTCGCCCTTGGGAAGCCTGACGAAACAGTTGTTGGTGCAGTACATCCAGCAGGTTTCGCAATCCATACACATGCCGCAGGACATACAACGCTTTGCTTCATCCAGAGCTTCTTCATCGGTTAAGCCGCACTCGATTTCGGTATCCATTTCGCGTTGTTCGACCGGAATATGCTGTCTTTCGTGCCGGACGCTTTCCGGATACCAATCCAGGGTTACCTTATCCGCTAGCGGTAGTGCGGCCGGCTTTTTCAGCTCCCCGCCTTGCAGATGCGCTTCGATAGCCTGGGCAGCCATGCGGCCCTGGTATACGGCCGTGGCGACCAGGGCCAGCGAGAGGTCATCGCCGCCGGCATAAATCCCGGGGCTCTTCGTGACTCCCCACTCGTCCGCCTTGATCCAGTCTTTGCCTTCATGCAACTCAGGGACCGGTTCGAAATCGGGTTCCTGGCTGATCGCGGCAATAACCGAGGACGCCTCGATCTCGAATTCACTGCCCTCCTTCGGTACTGGGCGGCGGCGTCCGGATTCGTCCGGTTCTCCAAGCTCCATCCGAATGCATTTCAAGCCCACAGCCGTTCCGTTGTTCCGGATGACCTCCGTGGGATTCGACAGAAATTCGATCTTGATGCCTTCTTCCAGCGCACCGTCGATCTCAGGAGCAATCGCCGGCATTTCATTCCTGGTGCGGCGATACAGGATCGTCACGTCCGCTCCCAGCCGTTTGCTGACCCGGGCGGCATCGATAGCAGTATCGCCGCCGCCGATAACGACGACCTTGTCGCCTATCTCCATGGATTCGCCGCTGTTGGCCTTGTTGAGAAATTCCGTACCGGTAAACACGTTGGATGCATCTTCGCCCTGAACTCCGAGACTGTAGCCCTTATGTGCGCCTATTCCGACAAATATGGCCTTATACTCCTGGCGCAACTGGTCGAGAGTGGTATCCTTGCCAACGACAAAATTACACTTCAGCTCGACTCCAAGGTCGACAATACGCTGGATTTCGGCATCCAGTGTTTCCCTGGGCAGCCGATACTTGGGAATTCCGTACCTCAGCATGCCTCCGGGCTGGCTGAAGGCTTCAAACACGGTTACGGGATATCCGCGGCGGCTGAGCTGGTAGGCGCAGGACAATCCGGCCGGTCCCGAGCCTATGATCGCGACTTTCTCCGCATGTTTTTCTTCGGAAAGACGGGTCAGTTTCAGATCCTTTTTAATGCCGAAATCGCCAACATAGCGCTCCATGGCATTGATCGCCACGCTCCCGTCCTTGTTTTTCCTGTTGCAGTCCGCTTCGCAGGGGTGCGGACATACACGGCCGCAAACCGCAGGAAATGGGTTGCGATCGGTAATCTGTTGCCATGCCAACTCCAGGGCTTCATCATTCGATCTGCCGTAGGCTTCCGCCTGAGCAATAGTCGTAATCCAGCTCCGAATATCGGCTTCATTCGGACAGTGAGAGATGCAGGGGGGTGTTTTCTCTGAATATCTAGGTCTCAGAGGGCTGATTTCAGCTCCACCTGCCGCAGCCTGCCGAATTTTAGGCTTTTTTGCTTCTTTAAATAAAGGCATCGATTCAATCCCAGCAATTAATGTTAATTTTCATGTACAAGCAGCACCCGGAGGGTGCGCCTTGGTCTGTTCCGCCCCGCAGGGCGTATGGGTTTTCCCCATTTCCCGTTTATTGCTCCTCGTTTGTTGCCGTTCACGGAGGACAATAAACGGGAACAGAAAAGCCTAATCTCTGTAAATAACGTTCCCCGGAAAGGCTTAGCCTTTCCGGGGCCACGGCCGAAGGCCAGTGGGTATCGATCGAACTAGGTATATCGGATACTGCTTATATTCCAATCGTTCCGGGAATCCGGTTAGAACCTCAAATGAGTGGAACGGGCATAGGTCGTTCCGGCAAATTTGAAATCGTCCACATGGTATCGGGTGAATTCTATTCCGGTCAGCTCGAAAAATTTCGGCCAGCCAATGCGATCGATCCATTCGCCCATGCGCTCGAATTTCTGTGCATTCTTGGCGTAGACGTTGACGATATTGACAACCGCTTCGACAACTCCGGGCCAGCGTGGCGGTTCGTTGGGTATAAAGGGAATCGCCAGTTTGCTGAATTTGGGGGCCGAGCGCGCGTTGCTTACCTTTCCACCTACCCAGATGGAAAGACCGTCGTTGTCGGGATCGCTGAGCGGCATGGCCGGGCAAACCGTGTAGCAGTTGCCGCAGAACATGCACTGTTCTTCGACGACATCGACGACTCTTCCTTCGGACCCGGGCCGGATCGCGCCCGTCGGACAGGAGGAGATCAGGGTCGGAACCTCGCATACCTTGGGTACCAGTTCCTGGTTGGTCTTGGGCGGTTTTGTGTGGACGCCCAGGATGGCGATATCGGAGCAGTGCACGGCGCCGCACATATTCAGGCAGCAGGCCAGCGCGATGCGGAGCTTCGCCGGAAGGTCCTGTTTAGTGAAGCGGTCGTACAGGGCATCCATGACGCACTTGACGATACCCGACGCATCCGTCGCGGCGGAGTGGCAATGGACCCATCCCTGTGTATGCACGATATTGCTGATGGAGTTGTTCGTTCCTCCGACAGGGTAGCCGGCTTTTTGAAGTTCGTCCTTCAGGGGTGCGATGTTGCCTTCTTTGTCGGTAAGAAATTCCACGTTGTTACGGCTCGTGAAGCGAAGGTATCCGTCGCAGTACTTATCCGCAAGGTCGGCGAAGAAGCGTATGGTCTGGATACTGAGCAAACGCGGAGATCCCGCTCGAACGGAATAGATTTTGTCGCCGGATTCGGACGTGTGACAGAGAACCCCGGGTTGCAGGGTGTCGTGGAACTTCCACTGCCCATAATTCTTCTTGATTACAGGATGAAGAAACTGTTCGTAATTCGGCGGCCCAATGTCGGTAATTCTTTTACTAGCTTCAGCCATATTCTTGTCTCCTTTTCGTTTGCTTGGCTATTCCTCTTCTTCATCTTTGAAGAATATGTACGGGTTGTCTCTAGGAGCGGTAATCATTTCCGGAATAGGATCGAGACCGATCGCGTCGAGGAAGTTTGACATTCCCACACGCTGGATCAGTTCTCCCACCCGTTCGCGGTTGTTGCCGTATTCATCCCAGAATTCCCAAACACGACTGATGAGTTCCTTGGCCGTTTCGAATACTTCATCCGCGGGTACAAACGGTACGAGCACAGAAGAAAGCAATGCGCCCTGGAGGATCGGAGCTT
>DKBB01000203.1 GCA_002451015.1 Acidobacteria bacterium UBA6911 | reverse complement strand
CCTTCCTCCCCTTCCTTCACAGGATTTCCATCCTCGTCCAGAATGTCCACCCGCTGGCCGAAAAACGGACGTGTGGCAGATCCGGGCTTTAAAGGCACACAGGGGGTTGGCGTAATCATGAACATGCCCGTTTCCGTCTGCCACCATGTATCCATGATCGGGCAGTTTTCTTTCCCGATATTTTTATGGTACCAGCGCCATGCTTCGGGATTAATCGGTTCCCCGACCGAACCCAGCAGACGCAGCGAGGAAAGATCGCGGCGGTTAGGCCAGGCTTCACCGAAGCGCATCAGCCCCCGGATGGCAGTGGGAGCGGTATAAAAAACATTGATGCAATATCTTTCCACCATGGCCCACCAGCGATCCGGGTAAGGATATGTAGGAGCGCCTTCGTACATAAAACCGGTCGCACCCAGAATCAACGGGCCGTAGACTATATAGGAATGTCCCGTTATCCATCCGGGATCCGCCGCGCACCACCACCGGTCTTCATCTTTCAAATCGAAAACATATTTCAGCGTCGCCGACACACCGACCTGATAACCGCCATGAGTATGCACGATAGCTTTCGGCTTTCCCGTTGTACCCGATGTATACAGCATGAAAAGAGGATCTTCGGAATCGAGGACCTCGGTGGGGCAGCGGCGGTCGGCGATGGGCAGAGCCATCAGGTCGTGCCACCACATGTCCCGGCCCTCTTCCATCGCCACGGGCTGTCCGGTTCGCTTGAGAACAACCACATGCTCTACAATAGGTGCTCGTTTGATGGCTTCATCGGCGATCTTTTTCAACTCGACAACTTTGCCATTGAGAAACGCGCCGTCGCAGGTTATTACGATTCGCGACATGGAGTCTTCGATACGACCATGCAGGGCTTCGGTAGAAAATCCTCCATATACGACCGAGTGGATGGCTCCGATTTTGGCGCATGCCAGCATTGCTATCGGAAGCTCCGGCACACGTCCCATGTATATGGTAACCCGGTCCCTTTTTTTCACACCCAGAGCTTTGAGCACACTGGCGAATTTGCTGACCTCACGATTGAGTGCGAAGTATGAAAATGTCCGATGCTCGCCTGTCTCGCTTTCCCAGATAATAGCGAGCTTGTTTCTCCTTGCCGTTTCCAGATGCCTGTCGATGGCGTTGAGGACAATATTGGTTTTTGCCCCAACGAACCACTTGAAGAACGGAGACTTGGAATCATCCAATACCTTGCTCCATGGGCCATACCAGTCGACCAGTTCTCTGGCGCAATCAGCCCAAAAACCTATGTAATCTTCATCAGCCCTGCGAGCGACTTCGTCCCAATTCTTAATGCGCGCCTTGGATAAAACCTCGGGGGATGGGATATATAGTTTCTCCTTTTCATTGTTTGCACGATCGGTCATTGATCCCTCCATTCAATTTTCGCGGTAAGCGTTTCCAGGAAGTCATCCATGCAGCAAGGGCTGTTTTCCACTCCGCATCTGTTCACGGGCAACCGGTAATTGTGAAGATTGCAGGTAGTCAAAACAAAAGTCCCTGACGTGGATCAAAAAAATAAATGTCTTTTTTAAAGGGGGTAAATCAGCGGTCGGGCAAGGCATTCAGAAGGTGGTCCAGACCGCCGCAGCCACGAGGTCTTATGGAATCTTCACTATCTTCGCGTGGAGAGTGAACTGAACGCAATAAGCGGGCTATAATGCATTCCCGGCAAACCGGAATTTAACCTTGGCACCTGATCGCTTTCCATCTTGTTTCCAAACATTTTTTGACAGGCCGGAGATCAGCCCCGCAACCCAACTATTAGAAACTTTATACAGTATATAACATGATCTTATCCGTGTCTTGCGAATAGAGATCCGCCCCGTAAAAAGCCGCTTTGAATCCAAAAAGCTGCTGCCACGGACTGGTATAGGTAAAGAGCAGGTCCATCTCGTTCCCGTAGTCCATATTGCCCGTATCGGATTGAAACAGGTGAAAAACACCGTTCATTCCGAACCGTTTATATTTGCCCTCAAGGGAAAAATAGGTGTCGCTGAGTCCGTTCTCGGGAGTTGTCAGAAATTTGTCGGCCCAGCCGTTCCATATATGTAGAGTTGCCAGTGGAGTGTTGAACTGCCCGTCGACGGGCGCGCCGCTCAGGACCTCATGGCCCACCCTGGCGGTGAAATGCTTGCTTCTTGAGGCGCCTGCCTCCAGGCATTTCTTATGGGAACAGGATTTCATATCCTGCGTATATCTGAATACGACCTTTCATCAGGAGTCTGTAATTCTTATCCCTCCCGCCCAAGGTTTTTACCCTGGTGGATTTGTGGGATATCGTATTTAAAATAGGCAGGTGAAAAGAAGATTTCCTTGCTCCAGGTCAAGAAATATCCTGTCGGCCGGGAAACAGTGAAACGAATCAATCCCGACTGGGCTTGAAAGGATGAGCCTGTTATGAAACAAGCTCCTTTGGGTTGACCGCCACAATGAATAGCGGGATCCGTGCCGGGGAAGCCGGTTGTACCGGACCCCGCTATAATCGGACTCGTACGGTGCGAGCTAAAGTTTTACACCCAGTCTGTCCCAAACGGATTCTTCCTCCTTGATCTCCGCTGCCTTGAGGTAAGGAAATGTCTTAAAGAGAAAGTACGCCAGGGGGAGAATCCCGACAACAATAATGATCGTGTCGGGGATAATCCGCAATTGACCCAGCAGGGCGACGACAGGTCTTTCGAAAAAGCTCACATCGCGGGCCATCCACAATCCCTCTTTGTAGCTCGTCCACACCTGGGCAATTCCGACCGGGAAAAGTGTCCCTAAAGTCATAGCCAGCAGGCCGCCGTTTAAACCCCAGAACGATATCGCCAGCAGTCGGTCATTCCAGTGTTTCCGTTCAACCAGCCCGCGCCAGGAAAAAAGCAGCAGCGCAATGGACAGCATTCCATAAACGCCGAAGAGGGCGCCATGCCCATGGTTCATCGTCAGGTAGGTGCCGTGCTCAAAATAGTTGACCAGGGGCAGATTGATCAGGAATCCGAAAACTCCGGCCCCAAGGAAGTTCCAGAATGAACTGGCGACCAGGAAATACATGGGCCACTTGTAGGCAAAATCCCCGCCTTCCCTCCGGATCGACTTGTACTCCAGCAGGCCCCGAACCACCAAACCGAACAACGGGACCGGCTCCATGGAGGAAAAGACCGAGCCGATGGCCAGCCATATGGAAGGACCTCCGTACCAGAAATAATGGTGGGCGGTGCCCAGAATGCCGCTCAGAAAAACCAGAGCCGCCGTAAAATATGCGACCCGAAGGGCGCCTTTGGCCGAGGCAAGGCCCATGGCCACCAGCAGCACCGAGATGACGGCAACCCCGAAAAACTCGAAAATGCTTTCCACCCATATGTGAACGACAAACCACCTCCAGTAGTCGGCCACCGTTATATGAGTCCCCCGGCTGAACAGCAACCCGAACGCGAAAAAGACAACAACCAGAATGGCGCTCAGAACGTAGAAGTTGACCAGTTTTCGAAAATCCTCGTCCTGGATTTTTGATGCCCTTCGACTCACTGCCCTGTATACAATGACCAGCCAGGCAAGCAGTCCGACAAAAAGCAGGATCTGCCATAAACGGCCCAGTTCGAGAAATTCCCAGCCCTGGTGTCCGAACCAGAACCAGGCGTCGCCGAACCATCCCTTGATCCCGGCAACTTCACCCGCGAGACTCCCGACGGCGACCAGCAACACCGCCGCGAACAGGACCTGGACCAGGAGTCCCTGCTTCCTGGGTTCCCGTCCGCCCACAATCGGAGCCAGGTAGATCGCCGAAGCAATCCAGGTAGTCGCTATCCAGAATATGGCCAGTTGCAGATGCCACGTCTTGGCCCAGCTGTAGGGTATGAACTTGCCTATGATAGGAATGTAAAAACTGCCGGGGTGCACCGTGTAGTGCGCCAGCAGGCCGCCGAAGCTTGTCTGGAGCAGAAACAACAAAATAACAACCAGGAAATACTTGGCCGCCTTTAACTGGCTCGAGGTCAGTGGCATGTCTACAAGCTTTTCCGCCAACGGGACTCCCATAGGCTGGCCGTACCAGAGACGGTCGCGGTGAATCCAGTAGATAAACAGCCCCAGGGTAAGGAACAGGGAAAGAATCCCGCCGATCGTCCAGATATACGTTTCCGTTGTGGCCGTATTGCCGACTTCAGGCTCATGGGGCCAGTTGTTGGTATAACTGTAGTCGGCACCGGGCCGGGCTGCTGAAGCGACCCAAGCCGTCCAGAAAAAGAATCGTCCCAGTTGCTTTCGCTCTTCCCGTGTCGGGATCGTTGCAGGAAGAAATCCGTAATCGGCGTCGCCGTCCCGGAATGTGCGTTCCCAGAACTCGAGGTTCTCCTGCAGTGCAGCCACCTGGGTTGCATCCAGCCGGAGGGTGTCCTCAACAGGATCGTAGTTGTTCGCCTTCATTCCACGGCGCGTGCGGACGTCTATGAGGTCTTGTTCTTCCCGTGTCAGTTCGCCGTAGCCACGCCCGTATTCTGCGATTGAAAGCTGTGCCTGCATTTTTTTGCCGATACGGTGCAGGGTGACCGCGGAAAACTCCATCCCTCGCTGGGAGCCGTGGCCCCATACGCTGCCATGGTCCATCAGCCCGTAACGCTGATACACATTCTGTCCGGCGAAAATATCCGCTTTGGTGAAAAGCACGGCCCCGTCCGGAGCCAAAACTCGATCGGGATAAGGCGGAGCTTCGCGGTTAGCGATCAAACCTCCGAGAAGCAATCCCCCCATTGCCACGATAAAACATACTGTAGCTGCTATTTTCAGGGTTTTCGTTGACATCGCTCACCTCTCTTAATTGCTTTTAACAACAAATTCAAGAAACTCGAGAAATGCAACCAGGTGTGTGTCCTTCCAGTTAAAGCCGTCTATTCATTCCGGGCACAGGCATCGAAGGAATCCGGTTTATACTCAATATACCCCTGGTGCAGCCGTCCAGGCCTGCATCAATCCATACATCTCTTGCGTTCAGATACTTCGAAAGACGCACGCATAGGAACCGGCAATTCACAGGTACACGCGATTAAAACCGACCGTAGGGAATTCTCCTGAAATGATCCTTCCGGTCTTTGCTGGAACACCGAACCCGCCCGTTCCACCAGGAGCAGTTCATGGGATAGACGTCCGGGTCGAAGATCACCGCGTAAAAGTGCCATATCACAATCGCCAGGCACGCCAGGATCGCCTCGTAGAAATGCGCCATTGTGGCGAGGTCGGAAACCCATAATGGAAAGTGTTTCAAGCTAAACTCGGTAAAAACGAGAATGGAGCCGGTGACAATCATGAGAACGGAGCCCCATACGAGGGACCAGTATTCGATTTTTTCCGGATACCGGTAGAAACCCGCATGCTTCGGCGGATTTTTTCGCAGGTGCAGGTTATAGGCAAGAACCCGGAACATATCCTTGAGATCGTCCCAACGGGGGATCATTTCTTTAATAATGAACCTGCCCCGCCCGGTAAGACCGATGTAAAAACCGTGGTATATCGACAGGAGCGTGAAGACCAGGGCCGCCCATCTATGAAGGGACTTCCGTACCGCTTCGTCGCTGGGGGAAAGATAATCGGCCCACAAGGCATCCGGGAACTTCAGGGCAAAACCCGACAACGCCAGCAGGGCAAACGTGGAAACAAGGATGAAGTGCTGCCATCGCTCGTTTACCGTGAAACGCATGTCATCCGAGTGCGTTGCGGTGGGAACTCCCGTCTGGAGTTTTCTGAGCCAGTCCAATCCGTTGTGAAGCAGCATGGCGCCGAGAGAAACCGGTATGACGATCCAATAGAACCACTGCACCGCCAGGAGCAGCCAATGCTTGCTTTCGGGAGAGCCGTGAATATTTCCCAACGAAAGAGCCTCTCCGGCACCGGGATGGCATTTTCCGCAGGTTTCCGCCAGATTCGACTTATGGATTGAAGAACGGGGATCATCCGACGGCAGAACGTCGTGGTACCCGTGACAGGACGCGCAGTTGGCGACACTCAGGTCCCCGCGACGGGCAGCCAGGCCATGATAGGAATTACTGTAGGTGATAAACCGGTCTGCGGGAAGGTCGAACTTGCGGATTATCGCCTCTGATTCGTGGCATTCCGAGCATGTCCGGCTGACGGTCCCGGCTGTAGCAGGCATTGCGGGTTCCCCGGGAGAATGTACGGCATGGCAATCGGAACAGATGGGGGATTCCTGGACGCCTTGAAGAGCCGCCTGACCATGAACGCTCTCTTTGTATACTTCCGCAATTTCGCCATGGCAGCGGCTGCAGGTGTCGGGAATGTTCTTTCTGAAAATCCGGCTCCTTGTATCCAGGGCGTTAAACAGACTGTGCGTGCCGTGGCAGTCCGTACAGACGGCAGAATCCGCATTGCCTTCAAGAAACGCCTGCCCATGGACGGTCTGACGATAGGAATTCACAGGATCCTTCACCGACAACCTGACGGCAGCCATACGATCGGGATCGGCATGACAGCGGGCACAGGCATTTACGATATTACCGCGGTACACGGGTGAGGCGGGATCGCCGGCTCCGACAATGGAATGGGGACTGTTATGGCAGTCCGCGCAGGTTTCCGCAATCGTACGATCCTGCTTTAACGCCTGACCGTGTCCCGAATTCAGATAGTCCCGGGTTTGCGTGGGGTGACAGCGCATACAGGCTACGGGCGCAAGAATTTTGGCATGCGGCACAGAATCGGCATCCCGGTGGCAGGACATGCAAGGAAACCTTCCGTGAACGGAATTCTTTGCTTCTTCCCTGTCTACAAAAGGAATGCTGGCGACCTTCCTGCTGTGGCACATCATACAGGTATCGTCTGAAATCGACTGCGCCCACAGGGTTGCAGAACAGGCCGTCAGGACAATGAAAACAAAGGCTCCGGCTGCCCGGGAAAAAATTTTTGGAAACAAGGTATTATTCTCTCCGTTTGCGATCCAAATGAAAAACGGTACCTTCCGAAAATGCTCCACCGGATTTTCCCGTATCCACCTCTTGTGCGCTGTTTCGGTAAATCCGCACAGATTTGACAGTATAATCAATAAAAGCCGGCTCAGGCCAATGATTCCTGTTTTTGACGAACCTTACTGAATCCGTGCGGGATTCAGGTTTCCCATTTACGGGAGCGTCCCCCGCATTTTCAGCGTAACATTTTCTTTTTCAAATTCCTTGATCCAGATCAAGACAGTATCGTGCCGTTTCCATTAACCTTTATTACTATGGAAATTGAGCGACAGAAGTTACCGGGGGCCGGACGCATGGCCGCAAATGTTATGAAAACAGGAAAAGAAACAGATCCCGATCGGTCTGAGTGCACCGCCTCCATCCCCCGCACCAAGGCAAAGAACCATGCATTTTTCACCACGCCCGCCCTGTCACGGCTTCGTTTCACAATCCAGGCGGGTTTCACCCTGTTCTGCCTTTACGTGGGTTATCGCTTTTATTTATTCTATCTCTGGATGCTGGACAGATCGGATACCTACGTAGCGCGCCCGCCTTCGGTGGAAGCCTTTCTGCCTATAAGCGGTCTGTTGGGATTGAAACGTCTTGTGTTAACAGGCAAATGGGATGAAATTCACCCGGCCGGGCTTACAATACTTCTATCAGCCATCGCCATCGCATTCATACTTCGCAAAGGATTCTGCGGTTGGATCTGTCCTGTCGGTTTCGTGTCCAACCTGGTTGAGAAAATCGGCAAGCCCTTGAGAACGAAAAAATCCATGCCTGTCTGGCTGGACTACCCGCTTCTTTCCCTGAAATATCTTCTCCTTGCCTTTTTTGTCTACATGATTCTTGTGCAGATGGATCTTAAAGCGATTGAGGCATTCCTCTACTCGCCCTACAACCTTGTAGCGGATGTGAAAATGCTTGGTTTTTTCCTTCAGCCCTCCTCCCTGACCCTGGCCGTCATCGGATTTTTGTTCCTCATCTCCCTCTATAT
>DKBB01000365.1 GCA_002451015.1 Acidobacteria bacterium UBA6911 | reverse complement strand
GTGCGGAACGGCAACATCCGGGCGGAGATCGAGGCTGAAGTGCCCCGAAATGCCAATGGCGTGATCTTCGCCATGGGGGGATACGCCGGGGGCGTGAGCCTCTACGTCCTGGACGGTGAGCTGCGCTACGAATACAGCGCGCTCCTGCTCAAACGCGACAAGATAAGGGTAGGAAAACTTCCGGCAGGTAATGTGAAGATCGAGTTCGAGATGCGGACGCCTCCCGAACGCGCCGCCCCGGCGGAGATCGCTTTCTGGATCAACGGCAACAAGGCGGCTACGGGCACTATTCAACGCACCATTCCGGGGGGATTCACTTCCTCAGAGACTTTTGATGTCGGCGTGGATACCAATTCTCCGGTGGCGGACGACTATTTTGAGAGGGCGCCGTTCAGGTTTAATGGGGTTCTCAAGAGCCTGTATTTCAAAAACCTTGGGGATCCGCAGAAGAAGTTCGTTGTGTCTCCTGACGACGATTAGAAACGGTCTTGCCGGATTGATGGATTCGGATGCCTCCGTCCCGGGTAAAAAGGGAACGGGGGCATCGGTTCCTTTGACGCGTTTCCGTCCCGACAGTGCCCGTGTTTGCAGCCTCTCGAGAAATAATACCTTGTAAGAATTTCCTCGCGAGAGTTTGTGGCGATCCCCGCATGACAATTGTTTCTGTCGCTGTAAGAATGATATAGTATTCGGAATTCCGTGGAGGTTTGGCAGGATAGTGTCGGAATTCCGATCGGATATGCGTCCACGGAACCGGAAGATGGATCCGGCGAGACACCTTACCAAAACACTCCATACATCGGTCGGTTGAAGGTCCATTGGACGAGGGGCTTCATGTGGAAATCTTTAGCGAACATTAAAGTTTTAATACACGCATGTGCTGATCCGAAGCCTGTATCCAAAGCGTCTTGTTGCCCGGACATTCTATGGATTCTACTGATTCTGGCCTTTGTCTCCTTCCTAATCCCCCGAGTGGAAGCCCAGACGGGAGGGCAATTGGAAAGCCATGAGCCGGCGGCAAGCCCGTCCGGCCCGGACCTGTCCGAGAGCCGCGAGGAGAGACTGAAACGGCAGCGGGAGGAGAAGGCAAAGAGCCTGGTAACTCCCGAGCAGGGGATCGTGGAAAGATATGCAAAAAACCTTGACCGGAAAGGCAGCAATTCCATCGAGGACGTAAATTTCTGGGGGCTTCATCCGCGTATCGACTGGATCGCACGCGGCTCCGGGGTCGCCCCGGGAGTGCGCTACTGGAAACCGGAGGCATTAGGCCCGTTTGATGTGATGGGTGCTGCTTTTTATTCCTGGAGACGCTACCAGCACTACGATCTCCAGTTCGGCGTGATCCCGAATCAGGGGAGGAGGATCCCCCCCCGCAAGTTTGAAACCGAGGAATTGGAGCAGTTGGGAGATCTGGAACTAGGGAAAATTTCGAGCTTTAAACTCTATACCTCCGGCCGCTATCGGGACAGAACAGACGAATCGTTCTTCGGTTCCGGCCCGGATTCGATGCGCGAGGACCTTGTGCGATATCGCATCAAAGACACGCTTTTCGAAGCGGTCGTCGGGTTTCAGGTCACCCGGACTATGGGCTTTACCTACAAGGCAGGATTGCTGAACCACAGCCTAAGCCGTGGCCGGAGCGATCCACCCATGGCGCCGGCAGCCGGGGAAGAGATCCCCGCAGGTATGTCGAATCCTCCAAACTACTTTCGCTCTCATCTTAGCTTCCTGCTTGACTTCCGTGATGATCCCGGCTTGCCCCATAAAGGATTCATGTTTGCGTTCGGCTGGGAAAAATACGACAACGTCAACACCCGGAACATATTTAATTTCAACCGGTTCGGAATCGATGCCCGTGGCTATATCCCCCTGGGTTCCAACCAGCAGGTCATTGCCTTGCGGTTTGTAGGGATTAATTCCGACCCCGCCCCGGGAAACCGCATACCTTTTTTCCTTAAGCCTTCGCTGGGAGGGGGGGAATCGCTTCGCGGATACGACGCCTTTCGGTTCCAGGGAGACAAAATGGTGCTCCTTCAGGGTGAGTATCGCTGGGAAGCATCGCGACGGATTGAATTCGCCTTTTTCGGCGATACCGGGACCGTTGCCGACCAGGGGACACGAGTGTCTATAAACAAGATGAAGAGCGACGCCGGTTTCGGTTTTCGCTTCAAGAGTTCCCGGACAACCCTGTTCCGGTTGGATATTGCACGTAGCAACGAAGGCGTTCATTTCCAGTTCCGGTTTGCGCCCGTGTTTTAATTGAGAGGAACAACCCAGATGCTACGCATAACCCGAAACCTTTGCGCTTTAGGATTTATCCTACTGGTCCTTTCAATACCCGCGAATGCCCAGCGGTTTCTCCCTGACGATCCCGTTAAACGGGATCCGGACTGCCTTCCGATCAAAAAGCCTGCCCGGATCATGCTGAGCCCTTCTTATGACATGATCCAGAATACCTTCGGGCTCGAGACTGAGAATGAATTGCTGCGGGCGCAGAACATCAATACACTCGGCGAGGTGCCCGATTCGAGCTGGTTTGCCAACCGCATCGGAATCCGGGATATGTCGCTTGAGGAGCTTGCGCGTGGCGCCAACCGGGCAGGCGGACCGGATGTCGACAGCCCGTTGACCATCCTTGCCATCGGTCTCTTTTCGTTTACCGAAGGGCTTGTGGTTCAGGACAGTCGCGGCGATCGCTATTACTTTATTTTCGACCCGGAAGGCATGGCTAATATGGCCACGGGCGCAGCCGTGGTTGCCAACAAGTTTATTTACGCCGCCGGCTATAACGTGTTTCCCGCTTCCATTGCCGTTTTTGATCCCAAAACCGCGACCATTTCGCCCGGCGCCCGGATGATTCAGTTTGACGGAAAAGAATCGCCCATGGATCAAAAATCCCTGAATCTTTTTCTTGAAAGCTGGGAACGCAGGAAGGACGGCAGATACCGTGTAGCGGCCTATCAGATACTTCCGGGGGAATCTGTGGGCGAATTCAAGTTTTTCGGCACCCGGAGCGACGATCCCAACGACATCATTCCCCATCAGAATCGCCGTGAGCTGCGCGGCCTGGGAGTTTTCGCCGCCTGGCTGAACCATTATCATTACCGCAGCATCAACACGCTCGACCGGTACGAGACCGTGGAAGGGATTTCCTATGTCCGTCACTACCTGGTCGATTTCAGCACCGCGCTTGGGAGCGGCAATGACCTCAATGCCAGGATTATCCCCAAAGACAAGCAATCCGGCAACGAGTATGCATTATGGGGAGACCTGGGTGCGACATTAAAGACGGCTGTGTCTCTTGGATTCTGGAAACGCCCATGGATGAAGGTGGAATATCCTTTTGCACGGTACCCGGAAATAGGACGATTCGAGGGAGATTTCTTTCAGCCTCAAAACTGGAAACCGATGTATCCCAATGCCGCGTATAACCTTATGCTTCCGGACGATGCTTACTGGGCGGCAAAAATTATCGCACGTTTTTCCGACGATGCCGTTGGAGCCATCGTCCGGACGGGGGAATATTCGGATCCTGCCGCCGAAAAATACCTGGCCGACACCCTCATAAAAAGGCGGAACAAAATAATCGAGGCCTATTTTACAAAGATAAACCCTTTAGATGAATTCGCGGTTTCCGACGGATACCTGACATTCAGGAACCTGGGCCTGGACGCCGGGCTGGAACAAAATTCCTATTACGAATACATCATTCATGATTACGATAATCAGAACGACGGGCTGAGTGCCATCACGGACCGGTCCATTACGCGCGAACGCCGGATTCTACTTCCCAAAGTGACGGACGGTTTACTCATGGTCCGGATCAGGACCCGGTCCCAGGAACAGCGGGGCTGGCGGAAGAATGTCGATGTCTATCTTCGAATGACCGGAACGCCTGAAGTGGTCGGCATCGACAGAGAGGTCGGGGCTTATGTGCTGGACCGGGATCTCAGCGGGAGGCTTGCCGTACGTTCAAACGTTGAATTTGGAGGTTCCTACGAGGGACTCTCCGATGAACAACGGCGCCTGGTCGACGACTGGTTCGGCCGCTTCAGTGAAATGACGAATAGAAATTTGGAGTCGGAAGAAGGGTACAACAATCTGCCGCTGTCAACGCGTACCACATTTGAAGCTGTTACAAATGCGCTGACGGAAAGCGTGCTGACCGATGCCTCCGGCAAGGACCTGGGCGCGGCGCTCGATCTGGTTGCAAGAATTGAATCGGTTCACGGCCGCATTCAGGGTGCGGGCGGGGACGAACAGTTCCGCATTTATGTGGAGCTTGTGCCGAATGCGATTGAAATTCTCGAAACTTCGGTGCAGTTCAAACGCGGCGCCGATAACACGGTCTTTCACAAAGGATATCCCCGAAACTACCGGCAGCAGAAGGGCCCTCCATCCATGCAGATATCTGTGGAGGAAGAAGGCACACGGGCGGATATCGACGTCGACTACCGTTCTTCCGGATTTCCCAAGGCACTGCTGAACGGGCACCTTACGGCTGCCAATTCCGATGTGCGCGCAGGGAACAATTTCTCAAGCCATACCAGCCGTTGGGAAGGCTTCGTGAACTGGTGGCGCGGCCTGTTCGGCTTGCCTTTCATGACCGAAATCATGGGCGCCCTGGACCCGGAGGCAACCCTGATCCCACAGAAACCGCGACAGGGGAAGGGAAAGCTCGAGGAAGCCGTGAAAGACTGGCTCGAAGCATGGCTGGTTGAAGCCAGGCCGGAGCAATCCCTTGCCTACGTCGAACCGTCCTGTTATGACTGCATGGATGTATGGTCCGAAGACAATCCGATTGACTACGGAATCGCGCCATACATGCTTCTGGATGCGATGGTCGCGGGAAACAGGGCGATCGGCAAGGTGGACGATCTGCACGAGGTAGTCAGTGCGGAAACCCTGCAGAATCCCCGCCTGAAAACGATGGAGCACAAAGACAGAGAACTGTTCACGCTTTATGAAGTTCCGGAAGACCTGGCCCTTCAGTTTGACTGCACGCGCAGGAACAGCCCCAGTTCCGAAGAACCGCTCGCACAATCCAATATTTACGGCAGGTACTTCGGTTCGGTGTTTCGGCTGAAGTCGCCCTCCGGGGAAGAGGGCGGATGGGTAATATTCCTGTGGGAAAAGAAAAACAAGGAGTGGAAGATCCTGTCCTACATGGTGGATCCGGGAATGCGGGCACTGGCGGAAGTGCCCGACACGCGCCCGAAGGCGGACCTGGTCCTCAAGAAAATGCAGGGAGATCCCCTGCTTCTGAACGCCGTTACCGGATTCTTCACCGCATGGGGCGCAGGAAAGATCGATACTGCTCTCGAGTATTTCGCGCCGCGCAGCCTGTCCTGCGTTGCCCTCAATGTCCAGGGAGAACCCCCGCAGGGGGACCAGGCCGCCCGTGACCGGTTGAGGCAGGCTCTGGAAAACATCCACAAGGCATTCGGTCAGAGTAAAGATCCCGAAAACTTTATTAAGGCGGTCGAATTCACGCACCCGGATATTCGTATTATAGATCATCCGAAGGCGGGTAACGTTTCACTGGCAGGGCTGCCCAATCACATGGGAGAAGCCTACACCTGCGACAAGCCTCTTTCGGAAATGGCCTGGCAGTTTCATGCAAACAAGATTTACGGGAACTATTTTACCTCGGCAACCCGTCTGAATCTGACTGGAGAGGATTCGGCCACCCTCTATATACTCTGGGGGAAGGATGCGGGCGTGTGGAAAATCGTGGCGTTCTATACGATATCATCCTGATCGAGAGATCCCGGGAAAATAAGAAAGGATACAAATGAAAGCGAATCGATGGATGCTTGTGGCAATGACAATGATTGGAATACTCCTGCTGCCGGTTCCCGCTGCGGCGGAAGAGGGGGAAAACCTCGCCAAAAAGCTGGCGAATCCCGTTTCGTCACTGATCAGTGTGCCGATTCAGGCGAATTACGACGGCAACATCGGCCTGTCTGAAGACGGTTCCGTGTGGCGTATCAACATCCAGCCCGTTATTCCCGTTTCGATAAATGACAGTTGGAATTTGATTTCGAGGACGATTTTTCCCGTCATCGCCCAGTCCGATGTTCCGTCCGTCGGGATGGGAGAATCCGGCACCGGTGATATCGTGCAGAGCCTTTTCTTTTCACCCAAAAATCCCACTTCAAGAGGCATCATCTGGGGGATCGGACCGGTTTTCATGCTTCCGACCGCATCGGACGAAATGCTGGGAACGGAGAAATGGGGGATGGGTCCTACAGCCGTAGTGTTGAAACAGTTCGGCCCCTGGACTTTCGGCGGCCTGGTCAATCATATAGCGTCTTTTGCCGGAAACGACAACCGCGCCGATGTCAACGCCACATTCCTGCAGCCTTTTCTCACCTACATTACAAAGACAAAGACAACCTTCTCGCTGAACACCGAATCGACCTACGACTGGGAAAACGAAGTGTGGTCGGTTCCCATCAATATAGGCGTTGCGCAGATGCTGAAAATAGGTCCGCAGATCATCCAGGTGGGCGGGGGCGCCCGTTACTGGGCGGAATCCCCGGACGGCGGTCCTAAGGGTTGGGGCGCACGAGTGAATCTGGTGCTCCTGTTTCCAAAATAAATCAAGGCGTACACATCATGGGAGGGCCGGATACAATCCTGTCCGGTCAGATTGTTTGCCGGAAGAGCTGCAGTGTATGGTAGACGCAGGTTTGGATAGATACAGACAGGGCAGGCGTTGTCATGGATTTCTTCTCTTGTCCCTGATAAACATTTTTGTTTGCTTCACGCAAATCCTTCCGGCGCAGAATACCACCGTCGCCCGGTCCTATTTGCCCAATGCAGCCAACGAGGACTGGAGTTTTCTGCAGGATCCCTCCAATAGAACCGACTTCTGGGACCCGCTGAAATACATCCCGCTCGGCAATGAAAATCGATATCTGACTCTGAGCGGCGAAATACGTTTCAGGGCAGAGGGATTCCGGATCCGGGGCGTCGGCGAGATCCCCCCTACGCGGGATACCTATTTTCTCCAGCGCTACCTGTTCGGGGCCGACCTGCATCTCGGTCCCCGTTTCCGGCTGTTCGCCGAGATCCAAAGCGGTATCATCAGGGGGCAACTGAGATCCCCGCGGCCGACAGACCAGAATAATGTGGACATCCACCAGGCGTTTTTCGAGTGGCGGCAACCCTTTAAAGGGAAGCAGGTTCTCGGCTTGAAAGCGGGGCGCCAGGAACTGGCGATCGGGAGCAGCCGGTTGATCTCGGCAAGTCCCGGCCTGAACGTCAAGCGCAGTTTTGACGGGGTGGTTCTCTATTACCGGAGCGATTCCTGGCGGCTTTTCGGCGCATTCGCGAAGCTGGTGTCGATCAAGGACGGTTCGTTTGATGATACGCCGGATCATGAACAAACCTTCTACGGATTTTCGGCAAACAGGGCGAGTCCCCGATTCAAAAGGGGGGAACTGGGTTTCTACTATCTCGGCGTCGACAGGGCACGCGCGCTGTACTACCAGGGCGTGGGCCGCGACAAGCGACACACGCTGGGTGTAAACTGGTCGGGTTCGGGGACACGCGTCGACATTGACTATGACGCGATTTTCCAGTGGGGATCATTCCGGGATGCTTCCGTACGTGCCTGGGCTTATTCGACCGAGACCGGTTATCGTTTTGTAGGATTGCGCTGGAAGCCACGGCTTTCGCTGCGGGCCGATATCGCTTCCGGCGACAGGGACCCGGCCGATCCGGAACTTCAATCCTTCAATCCTCTGTTTCCCGGCAACAGCTACTCCGGAGCCGTGGGCCTTTTGGGGCCTACAAATTTGGCCGACCTGACTCCCGCGTTTACAATTGCCTTGAAGCCGAATCTCATTATGGCTGTCGAAGTTCCCAGCTACTGGAGAACCTCGGAAAGGGACGGAGTTTACGCTACAGACCTGAGAGTTCTCTTTCCGGGGAATGCCGGCGAGGGAAAGTACGTAGGCACCAATCCCGGATACATTATCGTCTGGCAGCCCACGAGGCACCTGAAATTTCAGGGGGCCATCACCCGCTTCCTGTCGGGGGATTTCCTCAAGAATACCTTCGTGGCAGAGGGATTCGGATTCTATTCGGCTAGCGTTCTGTATCGATTCTGAGCCGGCGGTACCTGTTTGACTCGGGATTACGGAGTTCAGAACTTCTTCGCGATGTTCAGTCCATAGGATTCCCCTTCAAAGCGGTTCTTTGTCGAGAACTCGTTGAGGTACCGAAAGTTCACCGAAAAATCCCACGGGACGTAAGCCAATCCCGCTTGAACTCCTGCGGCGTGGGCCTGGCCGCGCACGCCGGGATTCCGCACATCGCTGCCCGTGTCGTCCGACACCTGCCACTGGCTGTATCCGGCGGGGCCGGCTTCCAGCATTAAATTCTGGCTTTTGGTCAGAGGCAGGTACTGGCTGAGCCCCCAGTTCCATGTCAGGTAGGATCCCGGCGTATAGTTGAACTCCCTTTGCTCGCTGTTGATTTCGTAGGTCAGGGTGTTGCTTACCGCCATGGCCTTGTTCTCCCATGGGTACAGGGAAAGGGAGCCCTGCACCTGGTGGGTCCAGAATCCAAGCCCGATGTTGTCTGCGGCGGCTATTTTTATTGGACCGTAGTTCGGTATGTCAATGGTCCGGACATCATATTTTCCCACCGGCGCGTAAAATCCGTAACCCGCGGCGACATCCCAATGTTTGCCCCCCCAACCCAGCCAGAGCGGCTGTACGTAGAGATCTCCCGGAGCGAACTGACCCTTTTCGGTGCTGATGCTTTCCCCGCCGATGGTGTCCCGGCCCATACGGAGCCTTGCATTGGAAAAGGTCGGGGAAATGAAGGCACCGTAGCGAGCTCCAGCAAACTTCCAGTTTGAAACCCATATAAAGGTGGGCGCAAGGGCGTACATATCTACATTCACATTTATGTTCAGCGTGATACCCTCTCCCGGGCCAGGATTGATGGTTATTGAGCTGATCTTGTTTCCATTGTCGTCGTTGAGCCTGTCGGTCGTGTACGCGTAGTTATAGAGGACTCCGTAGAATCCGGGCTCCGGCATCGTGTAGTCGCGGATGTTGGCCACGCCGGGTGCGAAGTGCCCCTGTGCGTAAAGTCCTGTGCTGATTGTCAGGAGCATAATGTGTGTAAAGATGAGGTACAGTATCTTTTTCATGGTGACGGGGCATCCTTTCGGAAATGGACACTTTTTGAAAAATTAGTAAGCACTCGTGTATTTCATAATTCTAACAGGCTGGCCTGGGCGGCTCCATATCCCGCATGTACGGAACACTGAAACGCCTCTTGAAGAACAGCGGACGCGACGGAAGGTTCCGTTATCTACCAGTCTTCCCCGATAATGGGCAGGGTGGCGGCAATCTTCAGGTTTATCAACAGGTCGATGCGCCGCAGGACCTGAAATAATTGAGTTGCCCGTTTTGGAGCAATGACTTCGCAAAATTCCTTGTAGTATTTTTCCTGGAGGCGAATTTTTTCTTCATCTATGCTGAACGTGCTTTCAGCCAATTCTTTCGCCTTTTTGTCGTTCATCGTGTCGCGATTAGCCTGATAGTCTTCGATTACGGCCTGCATCCGGTCGGAGATTTTATCGTATTCCGTTTCATATTTTTCATAGACCGGCCAGAACGCATTTCCTTCCTCTTCCGTGAAATCCATTACGCCGCTTACGATGTTCTTGGTCAGATTCCGGATATCGGATGCCGAAAGCTGTACAAATTCGCTGAGATCGTCTTCCAGCGTTTGGGCGAATGCGGCCGGTGCACTTTTGATCGCTGCATGGGCAAAAAGGATCAGGCAGCCGATCATGATGCTGTGGAGGTGTATTGATTTCATATTTAAGATCCTTCCGGGGCAGGTATTTATACTCTGCAAATGATATCACTGGGTCTGAACACTGATTCCCGTTTCCGGTCGTTTTCACGCGCCGATTCTCTCCTTTTCTCATGGATGCGCTGGAAACCGGATTATTTTTGCATGAGGGGGGCTTATGCTTTGTTTCCCCCTCATGCTTGAGCGGATTGAAGACCCGGCAGACCCTTACTCAACAAGAGGAATTTGGGCGCTGATTTGGAGGCCGATAACATTTCCAAGCATTGTTTCAACCTGGTAAAAGCGCCCGGCGACCCGCGGACCGAGGTCTTTTTTCATCTCGCCATAGTATTTCTTCAGGATCGCCAACTCCTTGGTCCGAAGGTCGATGGCCTTGGTTGCCAGCTCATCGGCTGTTGCATCGGTCATTTTTTCGAAGTTTTCCGCATACTTCAGGATATTGGCCACTCTTTGATCCCAAATGCCTTTTATCTCTTGAGCGTATTTATCATAAACGAACCAGAATTTGGCTTTGTCTGCAGGCTCAAGATTCATGGCCTGGTCGACAATCGTATTCCTGTCAGTACGGATGTCCTTCCGGATCATTTCGATATACGCCTGGACCTGTTCGTCGCTGGATACCTGGTCTTGTGCCCGACCCGTAGAAACGATAAAACTGAGGGCAACCGTGATCGCTACTAAAACTCCAATACGTTTCATAATTTCTCTTCCTTTTTCTGACCTGCTGTTGGAATCCCAAGACTTCCACATGGATCGGAAGTTCTATCGTTATTGTGTCCTGGAAATAACAGGACTCTTTCAGGAATCCCCTATTTAATTAGGGAGGAAATCCTGATTCTCCATAATAGTTTATACCAGGAAGCCCCGCTGCTGCTCACCATGATATTGTATTCATAAACCGAACCGGAATATCAATCCCAGTATTACTTCGGACTGCGGCAGGGAAACAGGCTGCTATTTTTGCCCGGCATGGTTTTCAGTCGACGAATACCTTTTTTATTCAGCTTTTTCCTGCGCCAGGGCTCTCCGGACCCGATCCTCGGTAACGAGTTTGTTTCGAGCCTGTACGAGGGCCAACCGCTTTTCCGCTACCTTCGTCATGCGTCCGGAAACATTGGCACTCTTTTCCGCCATGGTCTTCATCAGGGAAAGAGCATTTTCGGCCGCTTGAGTCGCTTCCAGCGCCAGACCGGAAATGTTCGGATCGGTAGGGGACGCACCTCTGAGGGCCTCCCCTTTTTGGCGCAGCTTCAGTTCGGCTTCGTAGACCTTGATTCTTGTGGTCAACAGGTCTTTCTGTGATTTGGCCAGGTCCTGTTCGCTGTTGCGGACATCTTTGGTTTTCTTGAGATAGTCGGCTACCAGTTCCAATTGCTTTTTCTGCGCTTCCAGCGCCAGTTTGTCGGTTTCGCGCTTTTCCTTTTTGGCGGCATCTATCTTCGGTTTCAGATCATTTATTTCCTTTTTCTGCGTGGAAATCCAGCCATCGGCTTCCTGAACCCTCGTATTCGCATCAGCGATAGTCTTGTCAACTTCCTCTAGCTGCGTTTTGGCCGTATCCAGATCGGCCTGGATGGTTTCCGTTTCACGCTGGGGCACAATGGGTTGACGGATCAATTCCTCGTAAAACTTGTTTGCTTCCTCCCCCTCGTCCTGGGCCATTAATGGGAAGGGTATCATCATGAGACAGGCTAAAAATAAAAGCTTCACCCTAACTGCCATTTTTAACGCTCCTTGTGTTGGTCCAATCCACCCGGACCGGATTATTCTATCCTGTTTTTCAGGGCAATCCCGGTGGTTATGGACAATAGGTGAAATTTTACACCAGCTGTATTTAAAAACCTATTGGAAACAAAATACGGTGTCTGAAACACTTTTACCGCGTTGTAGCAGACCGCTGCGAGCAGCGGATTTTGGAACAGCGCGCCAAGATCGACTTGAAACATCAGCCGCATTTCATTCCACCCGGCTTCCCATTCCGACGATTCCGCCTACGGTGATTCGATGTTACTCAAACAACATCAGGAATCCGATGCGGGCAAATATCTTCGTACTGCCTCCCTGCACAGCCAGGCCGGTGCGCGGTCGTCAATGAAAGTGTAGACGGGCAAATATGGAAGGGTTGAACCGGACCGGCACTTCTCGAGACTTTCCCACTTCTTTACACCCTTTAGGAATGCCCATTCGAGAAGAGAAACGAAGCGTAGATGCCAAATATGTTTATGCTATACTACCGCGTGTATTAGATCGCTGCTTTGACCCGCATTTCTCACAAAGCTTCTGCTGCGGAGGCACAGAGCACCATGTCTACTGCGTACCCAATTTATGCAAGGCATAACTTGGGCGTGCTCACCCCAGACTCCTCGACGTACTGTACAAGTACGCCTGCGGGGTTTTCGGTCGCGCACCTTGTATCCACGGCACTCTGCACCTTTTCGTGTAAGCGAAGCGACCGGAACCTCCTGAGAATTGCGGGTTATAGACATTTAAACGAAATACAGATGCCCGGCATAATGATTCAATGAAAAGGACCTTGAAAAGAGATGTCTGTAACCCACCCGTTTATAAAAAGGACCATAATGGTGCCGCCATTTCCCCGGACATTTGATCGATTCGTCATCCTGCATGCCTGTATTTAGGAAAGAGCAATTTCCCGCTATGGCGACCGGACTTAAATAACACCGAGAGGCGATCCAATGCTGTCCAGAAAAAGAGTTGGGATTTTCTTTTCATCAATCCGACCGATATGGCTGACGGTTCCTCTGTTACTGGTCATGCAACCGAATACTCAAGCACAAACCCCCAGCTTCAGGACTGTGTTTGGCAGCAACATGGTGCTGCCCCATGGCAGACCTCTTACCCTTAGTGGTTATGCGGCCCCGGATAGCGCACTTACGCTTGAAGTGGATGCCGCCCGGTACAGTTTCAGAAGCGATGCAGCCGGGCAGTGGCAAACGGAAATAGCACCCTTGTCAGCCGGAGGTCCTTACCGGCTCACGCTGCGCAACAACATCGGAGAGGAGACTGTGCTGGATAACGTCCTGGCAGGAAATATCTGGTTATGTTCCGGGCAGTCCAATATGGCCTATCCCGTGGCGGCGTCCACAGACCAGCCGGAAGCCTATAACCAGGGCCATCCGGCCATCCGGCTGTTTTCGGTCCCCATGCGCGCCGAACTGGATGCAAGGGAGGAATTCATTGAGCCGACTGAATGGCAAGCCGCCACGGATGAAAGTGTCGGCCGCTTTTCCGCCGTGTGTTATTTCTTTGCCCGAAAGATGATCGAGGAGGAAGGCATCCCCGTCGGATTGATCAACGCTTCCTGGGGCGGTTCGGCCATTGAGGCCTGGATCAGCGAACAGGGCCTTGGCGAGGTAGCGGGCTATGACCGGAAGGTGAATCAGTTGCGGCAGTACAGGAACGATCGAAGGGAGGCGGAGCTTGCATTCGCTGATGACTGGATCCAATGGTGGCAGTCCAGTTCGGACCAGGGCGCGGTCTGGGAGCAGGGCGTGCTGGACAGGAGCGCGGACTGGCGTGAAGCGCCTCTGCGGAACTGGAAGACCTATCCGGATGAGCGTCTCAAAAACCACCATGGCATCGTCTGGTTTTCCAGGAGTTTCGAACTGAATGCGGAGCAGGCAGGGAAGGGAACGACTTTTGTACTGGGAAAAATTGATGAAGTCGACTCCACCTGGATCAATGGAAAGTTCGTCAACAATACTTTCGGATACGGGACCCGGCGCGAATATCCGCTCGCTGCCGGCGTGCTGCAGGATGGCACCAATCAGATTACCGTGAATGTCCTCAATACCTGGGATGTGGGCGGCATGCTGGGGCCGGTTGAAGAGGTCGGCCTGAAGTTTGACGGCGGGGAATTTCTGCCCCTCGGCGCCGGCTGGCGCTACCGCTTCATACCGCCGGAAACCGGGCACCCGCCCCGCAGTCCCTGGGAAAGCGTGTCCGGCATTACCGGCATGTTCAACGGCATGATTTCGCCCCTCGAGCCTCTGAAACCGCAGGGAGTACTCTGGTACCAAGGGGAATCCAATGCCGAGTCCAGCCATACCTATCGGGCATTGCTCTCGGCACTGGTCGATGACTGGCGCCGGCATTTCGACCGGAAACTACCCTTTATCGTTGTGCAACTGCCGAATTATGGAACAATCGCTTCGACTCCGGTGGAATCGGGCTGGGCAACGTTGCGCAATGCGCAGCAACAGGTTGCCCAGCAGGATGCGCGGGTAGGCCTGGTCGTTACACACGATGTCGGCGATGATATCGATATTCATCCGAGACAAAAATGGATTGTGGGTGTGCGCGCGGCCCGGGTGGCGCAGGCCCTGCAGGGAAGCGGCGTACCGGACGGTGTAGTGCCGGCCATTGTGAGTATGGAAACAGACACCATCGCTCTGGACTTTTCGCCTCCGATTCAAATAAGTGACGTGGAAAAGGAAGTGACCGGATTCAGCCTGTGCCCCGATTCGGGAGGCACATGTGTATTTACACGGGCAAGTCAAACCGGCAGCCGGATTAAAATAAGTCTGGACGCCCTGGAGAACGCCGGCAGACTGCGTTACTGCTGGTCGGATGGGGGGCAGTGTGAGCTCAAGGCTGTGAACGGTTTGCCTGTCAGTTCATTCGAGCTGCACCTGCACGGTGAGTGAATTCTATAATAGAATACCCTATTATTTCCTTATCTAACATAATTCGGAGTGCGGCAGCTTGCTGCCGCACTCCGAAAAAGAAACCCTGAAAATTTTTTCAGGGCTTCTTTGGTTTAACATGTTCCGTTCCCGATTTAAACGAGCTTGTCGGGGCCGGCCGGATCGGCGGGATAGGTTATTGCAAAAGCTGGAATGTCGATCGCCTTGGCATGAGACCGGCCCGGCCGGTAGTCGGCCTTCGATGCAGCCCGGTACTCGAGCATCCGGATCTTCCAGTCTTTGCCCGCTTTTACATAGGTGACTTTATACGTCCCGCTTTCCCACCATTTCAGGATGCCTTCGCCCTGCAGTCGGGCCATTTCAACCAGCGAAGATTCGTCCTGCATGGGCGTCCCGGCCTGGATGGAATAGGGGAAGCTGCCTGTGGCGGTTTTGCCGTCTCCGGCAATCTCCACGGTATCCACGGCCTCGGGCTCGAAACCGGGCGCCGGTTCGATCTTCTTTCCGGTCATGCCCGGCCGGAACAGGTCGCAATACAGGCGGCGGAGGCCCTTTTGACCCTTGAAAAGGCCGCCGTTGTAAACCACTTCCGCATTGCCGGCGAACAGGGCGAGGACCTCTTCGTAACGGCCTTCGTGCAGGCGGGCTTCATAGGCCCGGTGCAGGGTGCGGACCGCATTCGCGTCTTGCAGGATGTC
>DKBB01000171.1 GCA_002451015.1 Acidobacteria bacterium UBA6911 | reverse complement strand
TTTGGCCCTTGTTTCACGACCTGCTGTCGCATTGCAATTTTCAACCTGACTATTGGCACGCCTTCGAAAGGGTTAACAGAAAATTCGCGGATCATGTGTCCGCGCATACCCGCAGCGGCGATTACATCTGGGTGCACGATTACCACCTCATGAACGTCGCCCTGGAACTGCGGGTAATGGGCATGAGGGGGCCGGTGGGTTTCTTCCTCCACATCCCTTTTCCCCCACCCGATATTTTCATGAAAATGCCGTGGCGGTTCAACATTCTGAACGCGCTGCTTAGCTATGATCTCGTCGGCTTTCAGACGATGCGCGACAAGCGTAATTTCATCCAGTGCGTGCGTCTGCTGCTCAAGAACATCCCCGTGCGCAGCACCGGAGGATTTCACATCTGCAACACGGAAGATCATGATGTAAACGTGGGGGTGTTTCCCATCAGCATCGATTTCAATGATTTCGAGAAACGCGCTGGGCAGAAAGAAGTGTCGGAGGCGGCGTGGTACATCCACGAAGACCTGCCGCAGCAGCAGATCGTACTCGGCATCGACCGGCTGGATTACACGAAGGGTATCCCCTATCGCCTCGAAGCCTTCCGTAATGCACTGCGCCGTTTTCCCAATCTGAGAAAGAGCACGACGCTGGTACAGGTAGTCGTTCCGAGCCGGACGGACATACCAAAGTACAACGCGCTCAAGGTGGAGATCGAACGGCTGGTCGGGGATATCAACGGCGAATTCACCCGCTCAGGCTGGGTGCCCATTCACTATATTTTCCGCCACCTGACACGCACCGAACTCCTCGGCTATTACCGTACAGCCGAGATCGCTCTCATCACGCCGATCAAGGACGGCATGAATCTTGTGGCTAAGGAATACTGCGCCTGCAACATCGAGCAAAACGGCGTCCTCATCCTGAGCGAGTTCGCTGGAACAGCCGCACAGCTGCACAGGTATGCCCTGCTAGTCAATCCGTATGATATCGAAGGTGTCGCCGAAACGCTGCGCGACGCCTTTTCCATGACCTACGAAGAGCGTGCGCGCCGCATGCGTCATCTGCGTGCGTCAGTGCGCCGATACGACATTTACCGCTGGGTGGAGAGTTTTCTCAATGCGGCGATATCCCGCCACCTGCAGGATTATCCTGTTATTAGAGAGTACATCCCCCCACAGGACGACGATGATTACGGCACCTCCGTTTGAACCGTCATTGAAGGATTGTCCGGATTCCCATAGATTCGCCTTACGTGAGGAGAGATGCCAATGGCAGAAGAAAACCGCTTCAAGCGAAGGTATCAAACTGGAAACACTCCTTGGGATATTGGCAGAGCCGACCCCAACCTTATTCAGGCTGTAACCACGGTGCCGATAAAACCGTGTAGTGTATTGGATATCGGATGTGGAACGGGGGACAATGCAATTTGGCTTTCTCATAATGGGTTTCGAGTGATAGGAGTGGATACTTCGGAGATTGCAATTGAGAAGGCTGTGGAGAAAGCTTCACAGGTCAATGCCGGATGTATCTTTGAGGTCGCCAACATCCTGAGGAGCCCCGTCGAAGGCGGGCCGTTTGGCTTCGCGTTTGATCGAGGTTTTTTTCATACATTAGGTTCGGACAAAGAGCGGGAAACCTTTGCTGAAACGGTAAATGACCACCTGGGAAAAGATGGGCTTTGGCTGAGTCTTCTCGGCAACGCCGATGAACTGCGAAACGGCCCGGGCCCGCCTCAGCGGACGGCAAGAGATATTGTTAATGCCGTGGAGTCCCGTTTTGAAATTCTTTCACTCGTTTCAGGCACTTTCGGATCTAACCGACCCAATCCTCCGAGAGCCTGGGTCTGCCTGATGAGGAAAAGGCAGTAAGTATTCACCGGCAAAGCAGGTGGATCTCCCGGGGGGATTAGTCGTGTTTCATGCTGAACGAAATTTCTAGCCGGATCAGCGGGAGTCTTTGTCTTTAAAAAGCAGCGCATATCGAGGGTCCCTGCGCATTTGGACCAGCTCGGAAGCAGCCCGTATGTAGGCCGGAGAAAATCCCTCGGCGATTGCCGCCGCCAATTTGTCCAAAGCTTTCTCGCGATTGCCGGCAATCTCGTAAACGGTTGCAGTCCAAAACAGCACTTCTGGATCTTTCGATGCCGATTTTTCGACCTGAGCTATTTCTTCGAGAGCCTGTTCCTTGTTCCCAAGTCTGGCCAAATAGTAAGCACGTCTGACTCTAGGCAATGTCTTTTGGGGATTGACGTCTAACTCCCTTGACACAAGTTCAACAGCGCGTGCAAGAGCCTCCGGTGCCTTGTCGGACAAGCTGGGAATCTCAAAATAAGCTCCCGCCAGATTTGCCCAAAGTTCGTAATTGGCGCTTTCCATTTCAATGGCTTTTTCCAGAAGAGGTACGGCTTCCTTGTTGCGCCCCTGCAGCATGTAAGAAGCGGCAAGATTGGAATAGGCTTGGCCCGACGGGTTGATCTCGATAGACTTGTTAAAAATCTCCTCGGCCCGCTCAAACTCTCCCATAAAAAGGTAAATCCCTCCCAGGCTCGCATATGCCTGGTAATGATCCGGTTCCAGCTCGATGACTTGCTCGAAATACCCGGCGGCCTCGGCGTAGCGGGTGCGCCTGGCGTAGAAAGCACCCAGGTCCCAGTAAAATTCCCAATAGCGGGGGTTTAATTGAACCGCCCTGTTGAAAGCAGCCTCTGCATCCTCTATCCGGTTCATCTCTTCATAAGCACGCCCCAGCACTCGATAAGCTTCCGCAGTCCTTGGTTCCATCTTGATGGCTTGATGCAGTGCCTCGACGGCTTTCTCAGTCTGGCCCGTCCCCCTGTACACCATTCCCTGAGTCAGGTACACGCGCGGAACCCGGTTGTCAAGTTCGGCAGCATGTATGCTGCTTACGAGCGCTTCCTCAGCCCACTTGCGCTCCCGAGTATCCTGATACTTCCGCCAGTAGGCTTCTCCCAGGCCGGCGTGCGCAAGTGCATACATCGAATCTTCCCGGACAGCCTTCTGAAAAAACTGTATGGCGATGTCTATATTTTCGGATCTATCAAAGCGAGCCAGGCGCGCGATTCCCTGCAAATAGGCTTGGTGGGCATCAGGATCCATAGTTTCGCCGGCACTCAACAGTTGCCTCTCCTCGGGGGTCAGCTTCAGATCCAACATGAATACCGCTTTTTCAAAAGCATCATTTTCCAGTTCTATCATGTTTGCATCGGCGGCGCTGAAAGTCTCACCGTCAATCTGCCGCTGAGTCCTGGTATCAACTAGGTAGATCGTGAGAAGCACATTGCTCACGATCCGATGGACGCTGCCCGCGAGAACCATGTTTGCGCCGAACGCACGGCGGGCCTGGGAAGCACTGTTGACGTTTTCAGATCGCACTTCGGTAGGGGCTATAATGCTTAATGAGCTCTTGGACTGTTTAAGCTGATTGAACTTTGTCGCCAGTCTCTCCATCAGGCCGTCACAAAAGTCCTGGTTGTCGGGATCGTTGCCGACATTACTGAAAGGCAGCACCGCCAGAACTATTTCATCAGGAAGCGCCGATCCTCCCAACCTGAACGGCAGCCATTGGCGGAGAGAAAATCCCAGCAATAGTACCGCTAGGATGGCCAAAGCGGCCAAAGCGATCATACGCCTTTTTCCCCTCCTTGGAACAGGATGGACAGGTGTTTCACCGCTGCTGACTGCGCGTAAATCGGAGGCCATTTCCTGCATGCTCTGATATCGTTCCTCGGGATTTTTGGCCAGAGCGCGTGCAATGGTATGGTCCAGCGCCAGGGAAAGATTGGGATGCGTGGAACTAAGCGAAGGTGCAGGAAAATGAAGCAACTTGTCTAGCACCGCCGCAGCGTGGGGGCCCTTGAAAGGCAGATCTTTCGTAATCATCTGGTAGAGCACAATGCCAAGAGAAAAAACATCGCTGCGGTGATCCACCCCGCGCCCTCGCGCCTGCTCGGGAGACATATACAACAGCGTCCCCAGAACCGTCTCCTCCTGCGTAAGAACCATGGTCGACCTTGTAACGGCATCCTCCGGCGACTCAGTCAGATCAGCGGGGCTTTCTATCAACTTAGCCAGTCCGAAGTCCAGTACTTTGGCCCGGTTCCCATCGACAATCATCAGGTTCGAAGGTTTGATGTCGCGGTGCACAATCCCCACTGAGTGTGCCTTGGAGAGCGCGTCGCTGATCTGGATCGCGTAATCCAGAGTCTGATCCAAATGCAGATCGCCGCTNNTGCCGTCAACCTGGTCGATATCGTAGATCGTAACAATGCCGGGATGGTTCAAAGCAGAAGCGGCGCGTGCTTCCCTCTTGAAGCGTTCCATTCTACGAGGATCCCGGGCAGACGATTCATGCAGAAACTTCAGTGCTACGGGGCGTTTCAGTCTGGTGTCTTGTGCTTTATAGACGACTCCCATTCCGCCGCCGCCAATCTTTTCCACGATTCTGTAATGCGAAATCATTTGGCCGATTTCAGGCACGGGTTCCTCCAGTTAGAGGCCGTTTCCATGCTATTTCCTGCCCTGTAAATCTTGGAAAGGCTTTGGGCTATTTCCTATTATAGAAGGATAACGTTTATGTCATAAGCGAAATATAAGTAAAGGCATAAATGAATATTTACATCCGGATACAGCCGCTAGAATCAATATATCTCTTTATCAGGAGGAAGGATCGTGAAGTCTTTGTCAAAAGCAATAGCACATTGGCACGAAAACACTTTATCGATCGAATCTACATTACATCGAACGATCCGCCCATCTATAAAATGGACCATTTCCGAGGTAACGAATTTCAGGGAAACTCTAGATCCAGGCAACATCCGCTCCTGAATTTCTATCAGAGCTCCCACCCTGGAAATGTTGATCAGTTTAATTTCAGGGCCTTCATCTAAATGGACACTTTTCAGAGAAGGAATGGCAGAAGCATCAAAACGAGGTGCTTTTCTACGATTAACAATATTTTTCCGTAACATAGGCTGCCTCATTTCAAATTATTACTGTCTTGTTGTTCTTAAAATCTTTAAACTAGTTCAGCCCTGAGTCACTGGCTCAAAACTTGAAATATGAGAAATAGTGATTTTTAGCCGATTTCAAAATAAATTAAACTCCTGTAATGAATTCAAACGCCCGTATAGAGCCTATACTTCCGTTAGGATTTCAAAGAGTGGATTAAGTCTGCATTGATTTTCAAATGGAAGTATAGGTTGTTAATCAATAAATTAATGAGAACACTTGATCATTTGTTCGATTTCTTCTCTTCAATCTCTTTTCGCAATGTCTCATTATGATCAAGTGGCAGGCCAAGCCCCTCAAGAATGCCTTTGCAGTAATAGGCAGTTTCCCAGTTTTTAGCAGTCCTTATCTGATATAGCGAAAGCTCTTTGACATTATTTTCGAGGTTTGCTTTGTTCAGGTCTGCTCCAAGCAGAAGCACCCCGAGAAGGTGCGCCTCACTAAAATTCGCTTCACTGAGGTTCGCTTCACTAAGGTCTGCTTCACTGAAATTCGCTTCGGTAAGATTCGCTGAACAGAGGTGGATTCTTATGAGGTTGGCCTTTTCGAGATCCGATCCGCTGAGATCGGCGTAACTGAGATCTGCACTTCTGAGATTCGCATCCTTAAAAATCACTCCATGAAGGGCTGCCTTTTTGAGATCTGCTCTTCTTAGATCCGTACCGCTGAGATCCGGCCTTATATTAGGATTTTCCTGTCGCCATTTGTTCCATATTGACATGTCATGCTTTTCGATAGCTTCATTTATCAGTTTGAGATGCTGTTCATGTGCCATCACACCCCTCCGACATCATTAAGGTTTGATTTCACAGACCCTTTCGGCTGATAGACTGCGCCCCTGCCACCCTGCACAATCTTAACCAAAATCCCGTTGTGCGAAATAGTGTGATTCATCTCCGGCATGTAGACTTCCGGCAAGAGGATTATTTACATGCTATTGAGTATCACTTGATGATGGTGACTCTATTATAGGTTTTGTGGACTGATGTCGGAAGCGAAAAAGGAAGATTCTTACCTAGCCTAGTTTTGGCTATTCAGTCAAGCTTGAACCAGAAAATTAATAAAATAGTGATTTTCAGAGTATTTTGTAAGTATATCATATCGTTGAACTTATTCACTTTCCTGGTTAGTTGCTATACTTCTACCAGGAATCCCACAGCAGGTATTTAGAGTGCCGTGCTTTCCCAGTGGAAATGCATGTTTGTCCAGGAGTTGGAAACGACAACGGATTCCTTCAAATTTAAAACGCTGCATCCCACCCAGATATTTGTCCATAAGGAACACGCCGGACCAGGCCTTCGATATGGGATATAACGCCGGATTCGATCTTGAACAATTGGGCGTGCAGATCCGTCCAGGGAGCAAGGAAAAGCCTGGGGACCGCGACTGTACCCACACGGGCAACCTCTACAGTTTTTGTTGCAGCGGGATTGTCCATTAATGCTAAGTCCAAGACCAACCCTTGTGCCTCATCTACAATCAACGGACGGTGCAAACGGAGCCTGGTTAAACTGGCGAGAAAACCGATTTCCAGTTCATCGGCACAATCGCCGGTAAAAAGACGGAATCCTGGTTTGGCTGTGTCGACCTGCAGGCCCTCCGGGTTATTACAAGTCCGCATTCCATTCTCCCGGCGGACACAGTTCGTAGCGAATGCTGCTAATGAGCCGTCCTTGTGAGCAAAAGCCTGGAAGTATTGGGCTACAGCTTCTGTTAGCTTATTCCTTGGGGATGTGCCAACCGGACGCATTAAAGCCGGATCAGGCTGATTGAAGGCATCCGGGTTCAAATCCACGAGTAACGGTGCCATGAACATTGTAGAAATATCTCTGCTGAACCCATCTCCTGTTGGCCGCCTTTCAGGTCGGGCAATAATCGTTTCCAACTCGGAAATCAAGCCGCCCTCCAGTTTTAGTCTTAGTGCCAACATGGTGAATCTACCGTACTCATCAAGAGCGCCAAACCAGCCGGCTTGTCCGGAGCGCGGATCCGCCAGGAATAAGCCGAAGTCGCGTAAATCCACTAGGGTCTTCCATAATCCTTCCCCCGGCGTTACAGGAACACCGTTTTCTGTATAGCGGAAGTCTTCGGCGAGAGGGAGGCTGCAAGGACAACAATCTTTCATAGCCTCCAGCACTTGTCTGGTGAGATTGATGAGTCCGGGACGATCGCCAGCTGTGACTGGTTTAGACGGTGTTGCGGTTGGTTCATAATCAAGGCTAACGGTCATCGGTCGCCCGGATGATACTTGGCGTGTAGCAAACGGGACTTCCAGGAATGTCATTTCAATATAACGGAAAGAGCCGTTGATTATTTTGAATCCTTCAATCGCCTGGTGGGTGCGAGGTGTACGAAAATAAGGAGGAACCTCCCAGATATCACCGTTTTTAAAATGAATGGTCTTTAAAGTCCCGTCGAAATCATAACAAGATTGACCGAGGACTGCCCCACGTTCAACATCAACAACCGCGGCACGGCGGTCGCGGATACGCGTGACAAACGCCATCAGGCCCAGTGCATACTGATCCTTGGCTTTGAGGGTGACAAAGTCGACGCTGGTTTCGGCGTGACCATAGCCATCATTCTTGGGCCTGTCAACCGTAGGCCTTGCGTGCTCGAGACGCTGGCAATTCTCCATGAATGGATAGATGCCGGCGCCGTCGTTGCGTTCCAGTGCCTGGAAATACATGTAAGAAACAGCTTCCAGCGCTTCTCGTGATTGCCGCTGTGATAGGGGAATCGGTTCCAGCCATACCGGATCAGGTTGCCCCATTTTTTCGTAGAGTTCGGAGCCGAAGGGATCACGAATGACAAATTGTTCGGCGTCGCTGATTAGAGATCCTTTTACTATTAGCCGCAAAACCAGAATGCACCCTACGCCATTTTCATACATATTGGCAATAAGCCCTACACGGCCGGTTTCGGGATCGGCGTAATAATGGCGGTAGCGGCCCGTACGGTCTATAGTCTTCCAGGAAGCTTCGCCCAGGGGAAGCCGCTGGTTGTTTTCGCTAAAGACCGCATCTTCTGAAAACGGTGCCCTTGTCGGGTTGCTGTGGACCAGGGCTTCAAGATATCTCTCGGCCATATATTCCAGATACTCTCGATCGTATTTCCCGTTGTCGGGATTGGACATATTCGGAGTCTGGGAAACAATGGTTATTGCTTTCACGTGCTCATTTCCTACTAAATTAACAGCACCGGTAATGACAGCCGATTTCCCAAACGTACTTAGAAAATCCCTTCGTTTCATTGTTTAACCCTCCAAATATTCCCTTGCCTAATAGCTGATAAATCATGTGCGACATCAGGATCTCCACTCGTCCAAAAAACAGCCAATCTTTCAGGAGTTACAGCAGTTTCTTGATCAAAGAAGGTCCGGGCATAAAGTGCCGTTGAAAAGAAACGATAGTAAAAGTGCTTACTTTTTTTCCGATTTGATCTCACATCCTATTCCCTGTTTAGATAATAATTGGATTGTTCTTTAATAACAGCCTCTGTTGCGCTGACATGGCAGCTTAATTTTTTACCGTGCTGCCTTCATGAGAAACCTTAGGCTGGATTTATCTTTCGGTAGTATGGGAGCTTGTAAATTAATTACCTTTGTCTTCCATAACACGCGTGAATATGCTGCATGTTCTGCATGTTTCCATTTTCTTATCCCAATTATTCTGTTTTTCACCCTCGCAGAAAGTACCATTCATGAACCAACAGGGACCTTCTGCCTGAAACTGATAGGCTGCGCAATTTTTCCGCCAGCGGAGCAGGCATTTCTTTATCTCCCAGCATGGATCCAGAGATCTATGACCAAGCCGCTTTTGATAAATCAAATAGAGAATCATCCTCTCGATATTGGGTGGTATGTCTCTCCATCCTTGTTCGTAAGCCTGAATGCTCCGAAGCGAAGTTCCGAGCAAGTCTGCGAGATTGCTTTGAGAAAGTCTGAGAAAGTTGCGATAGCTGGCAAACTCATCTGATTTCATAAAATTTCCCAGAATTTGAGAAAACTAAAATAATTATTGACTATCACATAGTGACATCACTAGCATATCACTACGTGATACATAGCGTATATTAATACAACAATTTCATGAAAAAAGATTGTTAAAAAAGCGGAGAAGTTTTTGGGGGTCTGTCAAATATTTTGAAACCAAACAAATGTGTTTTATTCATAAAATTTTCCCGTCTCGGCAATTGCTGGGTAGAAAATTCAGCATAACGCTATTGAGCGTTCTTAAAACGTAAGCGACGGTTGAATACATAAGCTCAAGATGAAGGTCCGTAGCAATGGTAAACGGTGCTCAAAACATCAAAATGGACACAAAATCCGTCGATGACCTTCTCCCTAATCTTATGGCGGTCTTCTCTCAAAAACTTAAACTTCCCCGCAGCAACCTACTCATCAATCGACAAGGGGGGAGAACACTCCCCCCTCCTCTCTTCCCCAAGGAAGAAGCGAGTCATGAAACATAGATTTGTGGACTTCCGGTCATGTCGGAGCTTACAAGTTTCTTAATGCTTTTGGAGATATTTTCGAAAACTCTCTACACGATATCGCAGTAACAATCGCACAGGATTACTACCAGACCTTCGATAGGGGAAGGTTGGCCCGTCCCCCTCCTGGGGATCTTTATTTATAGATGTATCCTCCACACTATCGATTGAGGGAACGCGGAATATACGGCTGAATGCGGATTATTTTCTGCGTACTACGCGTCCGAGATCAGTACAGCGCTATTTCTCCGGAGAAACACAGGTGAAATTAGCGGCGTCGTTGATATCGCCGCTCCCTTTATACTTCGAAACCTTGGGATAGGCGCACACCGGCCTCGTGCGATAGACTTTTCCCCCTCTGCCGGACTCTGTATGGCCGTAAATGATTTGCTCCGGAGCCTTGCCTTTTTCAACCCACTCCTGCAGTGCTTCAAAAGCCTTGAAGTTCTCACCAACAACACAGCCGCCCGCTCCCGGTATGGAAAACAGCCGGGCAAAATCCTGCGTCTGCTCAGGCCCGCCCATAACATTTTCCACACTTTTGTAATATTCAACTACCTGCCGCGGCGGCAGGGCCAGGCTATTCCAGGACGATACTATAATGAGCCTGCCGTTCGACTCTTTAAAAGGCCTCAGGTCGGGATTGTTTCCATCCACGTATTTGGCGGTACGTTCTATGCCCAGCTTCGTATCACGATCCACGTCGAAAGTGCGCCAGTCCCAATCGGGGTCCTGAAAAACCATCCCTTTGAAGTAGTTGAGATTAACCGAGAACGGTTCCTTCTCTATCATGAAGTTCCAGGTAAGTTCGCTCCCGGGTTCAAAGCCGCTGTGTATCGGGGTTCCGTCTTTGAACTTGGCCCCGGCGTAAATCTTTTTTGCCGTATCCACCTGGCCGGCGGTGAGACAGGAGTCCGAATCCTTGCCCTTGCACTGAATGCTTGCGGGATCAAACTGGCATTTCGTGGGATCTTCAATCAGGCCGTCCTTAAGCCCGTCGTTCTCGTCACAGGCGGCGATTGCTGCATTGTTCAAAAGAGTCACCTTAGCCGGCGGAATGTAGCCGGGACCATCGATCCCATCTTTGAGAGCAACCCAGCTGATGTACAGGGAGCCCGGCTGCAGGCGCGTTATCCAGAATGCAGGATCGCTGGCGACAATCCCGTCAAAATCGTCAGGGTAGCGCTGAGCCTCGTTGAGTCCCTGGTTGCCGCCGTTGTGGCAGNNGCAGCTGTTCCAATAGGAATATTGGACAGGCTTGCCATAATATTTCTCCGCCATTGTCTTGGCAACCACAACCATTTCATGAACGGCTCGATAGCCCCAGTCCGCCCATTTCTCCGGGTGACCGATAGCCCACTCAAAACCCGCGTCCACATGCCCGGTATCGGTTCCGGCAGCCACATACCCCCTCTCCATGATTCCCGCAAGCCCGGCGCTGTTGAGCGAGCCGATAAATCCAGGATTGCCTGCAGCAAGGAATTTTCCGTTCCAGTTGGCCGCTGCGGGAAGCCACACTTCGATGCCGATGTGGGAGTCGCTGGTCGGCGCCGAAAAAGCTTCTACTCTGCAGAAAGGGGTCTGGATTTTTCTTGCAGGCACGTTACCCATGGCGCCTGCTTGACCGGACAACTCATATCCAGGATTACCGGCTGTGACGGATGTGATGGTAATGTTCGGAATTTTAATTGACTTCAGACTATCGCAAGGCTGCTGAGCGGCTGCCGGAATTGAAACGAGCGCAAAGCTAGCCAGTAAAAGGGCCAAGGTAACCTGAACTGTACGGTGGTTCATATGCGTCCCTCCAGGGCAATCTCACTTTCGTGCTGGTTGATACATCTCTACGGAACTCTGGCAATTATAAGCGGGCACGCACCATGTCGAAAGTCAAAATGTAAGAATCTCAACGGAATCTAGCCTGAATCTTTCAATTTACCGCCGCTTCATAACACCGGCACCTCTCCCGATTTAGTTGGCACCCGGACAAGAATGGATATTGCGCCACAGAGAGGTTCTACATGACCAGGGCATCCCTCCATAAGAATCTGAAAATGGCGAGATGAGCCCGAAGAAGAACTGGAAGATGCTATCCCTGTGGATATTTGGCAGTTTGAAACTGAATGAAGTGTAGGTTAATTCGGGAGGCTACTATCCGCCTTGCTGCTGTTCTAGGACACGAGCTTGACGATGTTGGCCAGACTTACAAGCCAATAATTTTTGCCGTATTCGGTAATGGCCTCATTGGTTTTACTCTCGATCATGTGTTTTGCCGCAGCGTAGGCGTCTGAAGCGCTTAAAGCATCAGGGCAAAATGACTTAAAGTATCTTTTTTACGTTTCCTGCGTAGCCATACCCGGGCGATTTAAAATTTCCATTATCCGGGGCTACATCCCCATCTGACGATAAAGAAGAGCTTCCTTTATGAAGACGGACGCATCGGCGGATCCGAGCAGATGTTCACGATCCCTGTCATAAAAAATAAAGTACTTAACCAGCGGTTCTATTGGACCGTAATCCCGTGACACCCCTGACGCTTGATCAGGAACCCAATGAGGCGATACAAACTCACCGAAACACCGTTCGCTCGACGTTTCCTAATTTCCAGGTCCACCCAGAAAGTTCTCACAGCAACGTCGCCGCCGTAACAGCGTCGCCGAACAAACTTGACACCTCAATCTCAGACTAATCGAAATACGGGAAAACCAGCCCGCTTGTGCGGGCATTCCGGTGCATTTCGGCTACTTGACGGCTTTTTTCTTTATAGCCTTCACTTTGGGTGCCGTTTTTTTGGCAACCGCTTTTTTCGCAGTTTTGACTTTCTTGGCCACAGCCTTTTTCGCAGCCGTGGATTTCTTGGCAACGGTCTTTTTCGCTACCTTCGCTTTTTTGGCTACAACCTTTTTCACTACCTTGGCTTTCTTGGCTACAGCCTTTTTCGCCGCCGTAGCCTTCTTCACAACTTTTCTGACCGCGGCTTTTTCCGTTTTTGCAACTTTCTTCTTAGCTTTCTTCACAACTTTCGCAGCCGTCTTTTTCATTGCCATAATCGATTCTCCTTCGGTGGACAGGAAGACTGAAACCAGGTTTTCAGTGGTTCCTTCCCTGTCAAGCTCTGTTCGTGTTTTCTGATCCGATAGATCATTTAAACTCCTAGTGTTTTCGATTATAATTTTATATCAAATTTTTTAAAACCTGTAGAATTTTAAGCAAATCAATTCTTCTTCCTCCGTGCGCTATCTCGGGTGCACAGTGGCTGGAGCCGGATACGATGTGGTTTGCTTGGGGGCAGCGCGGGACAAATTTGAAATTAGAGTGAACGCGGTTGTTCAGGCAGGCAAAAGCGATTATCCCCTGCCGATGTTCGTCAATGCAGCCCTGATCCATCCGGACGATCCTCCCGGACGTTACAACAGCGGCGGCCCGCTGCCTCATTCCTTTGATATCTGGAAAGTTGGCGGGCCTCACATAGATTTTGTTGCGCCGGACATCTATTTCACAAATTTTTCGGAGCGGGAGGAGCTGTACACCCGGGCAGGGAATCCCCTTTTCATCCCCGAAACCTATGGAGATGCGCGAGGTGCGGCCAACGCCTTTTATGCATACGGAAAGCTTGACAGCATCGGTTTTTGCCAGTTTGCGATCGAGTCGCTTGACATGTTCGGCTATGGCGAAAACGAAGGTTCCGATCTCTTGGGCCTGATACGTTTCTTGTTGCAGGCAGCGGTGCCATGACCGTCGAGTTCACTCCGAATACTCCGGGACCTCCGTTAGGCGGCATTTCATTCACAGACGAAGGGAATTTTGTAAACGGCTCCTGGATCGCCGGCCGCCGACTCAACGGCGATGAAAACGCGCAGGGTCAGCGACTCACACCGCGCGATCCCTCAAAAATTTATCACGTTAAAGCATACAGATACCGGTGAAGGGGAAAAAGATTCCCCCGAATCTGATTTTATTCAGGCTGTCCAGTTTTGTATCGTTATAGTACGCCGGGTATATGAATAATGAATTGGATGCACAATCCTATCCTGCCTGCCCGGGACCGCCGGATACAGAAAGTTTTGGCGCTCATGGCATTGCAATTCGCAATGACGGTAACCGGACAAGTACCCTGTTGGTTGTCAACCACGGTCGTGAAGCGATAGAAGTGTTCCAGCTCAATACTTCCGGGGGAAAGCCGGCAATCCGCTGGATCGGCTGTGTGCCTATGGATGAAAATATCTATGTGAATTCAGTGGCATTTCTTTCTGATGGAGGACTGGTTTTTACCAAGTTCTTTGATCCCCAGTCGCCGGGAGCTTTCAGATCCATCATGGAAGGTGATGCGACAGGCGGCGTTTTTGAGTGGCATGCGAAAACTGGCATTACATCTATTGCCGGAACAGAATTGGCCGGCGCAAACGGTATCGCAGTGTCGAAAGACGACCATTCAATTTATGTAGCCGCATGGGGGACTAGAGAACTGGTGCGGTTCACTCGCCGGGAGGGCGCCGTCGAAAAAGCTGTAGTGAAATTGGATTTTCATCCGGATAATCTTCGCTGGGCGCCCGACGGCAAGATCCTCGTTGCAGGGCAGATCCCTGCCGCTGACTCCGAAGGCGGGTTTGCTATATTTAAGGGTTGGGCCGTATTCAAAATAGATCCGGAAACTCTGGAACTGACGGAAGTAGTAAAAGACCACGGCGAGTCGCCGATGCAGAACGCAAGTGTCGCCATTGATGTTGACGGGACCTTATGGATCGGATCATTCCGCGCAGATCGCGTTGCCTACAGACATAGTAACTAGAAATCAAAGCATGTCCGGTTCCCGCACAAAAGTACGAGGATCAATCCGGCACCTGCTGGTTCAGCTCCTTAAAAAAGTAATCACAGCTGCAACCAATGTAAAAATCATCAGAGGCAGAAGATCCCAGACAATTCATAAGGTGAAACGCGTTTACTTTTTCCGGGGGAGCTTTATCACTTCCCGGTAATTTCCTCTTCCGTCATCCCTCTCATACACTTATAATAGGTCCAAGTTCCCATAAGATTTACAGAGCAGGACATAGCGTGATGACAGAATTCTCTTCAGATAAACCGGCAAACGACGCCATGAAGACAGTGGTGGTCCACACGGTTCAAGGTTCCATCGAAGCCGAGATTGTCCAAACCTGCCTCAGATCGTGTGGAATTGAAAGCACCACGCAAGGCCTTGCAGTTCAGAGTGTCCATCCGTTCACAGTAGATGGAATGGGTAAAATCAAGATTCTGGTAATGGAGAATGAAGCTGACGCAGCCCGGCAAATAATCGCGGATTTTTTAGAAAGCAACCCCGAATCGAATACAGATAAAGATCTGTAAGTTATTCACTGTCTTTTCAAATCCATGTATTCCCTTCCTCTCCCCAACCCATCTGCATATAATAAGCCCACCTTTCGTCAAGATTTGCGGCCACAAAGGCGCCTTAATCCCGACGGATGGTGCAAGCATTGACATAGAATATCCAGGCGAACCAGGAACAACGACGGTAGCTGTCACAAAAAATGGAATATAATAATCCGGCATTTACGCGGTCCTAACAATTCTGTTTGAAGAAGAGACAGGAAGCAGTGAAAGTGGCATTGCGGGGCAAGAGGTTATGATCGCTTCGTTCTTAACAGGTTTGGCGATGAGCTTTATCGGGTCGATACCGCCAACAGGGCCGATTGCCCTTATCGTCCTCAAGCGTGGCCTGAATCGCCAGAATCATAGCGCGTTCTCGCTGGCGGCCGGCGCAGCGGTGGCTGAAGCCGGTTATGCCATGCTCGCTTATCTCGGCATCCATTTAGCCCTGTCATATTATCCCGTGCAGACTTCTATTCTGCGGATTGCCGCAGGGATCATCCTGATCGGATTCGCCGCAGTTTGCTATATTGATAGCCATACATGTCGAATCAGGCCGGTGGAGCGCCAATATAAAGGTGCCAATTTCCTTTTGGGTCTGAGCATCGCCGGGCTCAATCCCACCTTTCTCGTGACCTGGACGGGTGCTGTTGCCGCCGCCCGCGGAGCCGGCCTGATTAAGGAAATCGGCAACGCACCCTTTTTCGCAGCAGGCGTCATTCTCGGTCCCGTCCTCTGGTTCTGGATTATGCTGAAGATATTGACCCGGCATATAGATATCATCCGCCCCGATATCCTGAAAAAAATTGAAAGAGCTCTACCCATCCCGCTGCTGATCCTGGCGGGAGTTATCCTGACGAAGGCGTTCATCACGCTCGTGCGGGAAGGTTGAAAAAAGGCTTTGTTCAAAACAACCCGATGGATCGCTGTTTGACCTGCCTGGCATCGACAACGTGATATTTATGATTTGAACGAAGACTGCACAATACCGGCACTCCCATGGGCTTTCTGCATCGCCTATTGTGGAACTTCATTTCGTGTGCTTGGCGGCTCACACTTGTGAGTTTCCAACGGACTGTGGATCTGTCAAACTTCGACTGCTCCGCGGCACAGCCGCGGGCCGCTCTTCCTAATCCAGATAAATATAAAGCCCCGTTTGACAAACGGTCGTTTTGTATTTAAATTGAGCATATATTGTCGTTTCAATGAGTTCAAAGTTTAACGGATTAATCGCCAGCCTGAAGAAATGCTTTTCTCTGAAAGCAAGAGGTGATTTAGCATGGCGCTTAAAATATTGTTGCGATTGTTGCCTCCCGATGCCCTCAACTTTCTTCTACGACAGAACGTCATCAGAAAAGCAGCGCTCAGGAAAGCGGAAAAGGAGCTATATAAATTTTTTGTGGTCCTGAACAGGGAAAACCGCCCTTTACGCATGCAGGAAAGCAGGTTTCTGATGCTTCAAAACCTGCTTCATTCGCTGGACAGGGCCATCAGCGAAAACAGGATATCACCAAAAGTTTCAAGAGCCCTTATAAGCAATTTCGCAGGCAGGGTGCTCATGTCAGAGTCCTCATGCACTCAGAGTTTCAAGGACAGATACGGATTCGAACCACCGGCTTTCCTGACCATCAGCCCCACAAAAAGATGCAACCTGACGTGCAGGGGCTGTTATGCTTCAAGTTCCTCTGAAAGCGCCGAAACCCTTCCATTTAATATAGTTAGCAGGATAATCCGTGAAAAAACCGAGATATGGGGTTCATACTTCACGGTAATCTCGGGAGGCGAACCGCTCCTTTACCGCAGCAACGGCAAGACCCTCTTCGATATTTTCGAGCACCACAGGGATAACTATTTCATGATGTACACCAACGGCACTCTCATAACAGAGGAGGTCGCCGCGAGGATGGCGGAACTGGGCAACATTTCTCCCGCCATTTCGGTCGAAGGTTTTGCCAAGGAGACGGATGCAAGGCGCGGCAAAGGGGTTCACAGTAAGATCCTGAAGGCAATGGATAATTTGAGGAAGTTCGGCGTACCTTTCGGCGTGAGCATTACCGCCACCCGTGATAATGCAGACTCCATCGTATCCGATGAATTCATTGATGATTATTTCAGTAACGAAGGAGCCGTATACGGCTGGATATTCCAGTACATGCCGATCGGCAGAAGCTACACGACCGACTTGATGCTGACGCCGGAACAGAGACTCGATCTCTTCATAAGAGAGGAAAAGATAATCAAGGAGCACAACCTGTTCATGGTCGACTTCTGGAACGGCGGTCCCTACTCTGTCGGCTGCATTTCGGCGGGCAGGCCTGGCGGTTATTTCTATATCGACTGGAATGGCAACATGGCGCCATGCGTTTTCTTCCCCTACCACCTGGCCAACGCATATGACATTTATCGGGAAGGCAAGACCATAAACGATGTTCTTTTATCCCCATACTTTTCCTCGATCCGCTCCTGGCAGAACGAATACGGGTACACGCAGCCACCGGATAAGGTACAAAATTACATCGTGCCCTGCATTATAAGGGATCATTATGAAAAGGCGCATTCCCTGATCAGTGAGTTCGGGGCAAAGCCTCTCGATTCAAGTGCCGCGGAGGCTCTTGAAGACGCCGATTACTGTTGCAGGATGAAGGCTTACGGAAAGGACGTCATGGCTATAACCCAGAAATACTGGAAGGATACCTTCACGGGACCGCTTCAGAAGAAGGACGTACGATGAACAGTATTTCATTTTTTTTATAAAGCGTTTACTACGGCAGGGTATTCAGAAATCCCTTCGACAGATACGGATAGCTTCGTANNCAAACCTCATGTTCTGGGGAAAATCAGGGAAAAGCTTCCATTAAATCTTTCTGATCTTCTTGGTTCGTGGTGTCTCCTGGTTTAGAGGCTAAAAAGTCCAACAAGTGCTGACGACATGCGATTTAAATACTTGTGGACGCTGGGTCTTGCCATATATCATGATGAAAATGCTCGGAGACCGTCTCCGGGATAAGACCAGAACTGAAGGTCATTGTCTCTCGAGGTCCAATATGAACCGGAAATTTTTTCTGCGTTGTTTTCAGTATTATTGATAGGAGGGGCCTGCTTAGGGGCGGGCTTGGCGGTTTCGGCGCATTATATTACACCAGCATGGGCCGAAGATAATTCGGCCAAAATCATTTCGATCAAGGGCACATGCGAATTCATGCGCCAGCAGGGTACCTGGTCGGCGCAGCTCACACCCACCGACACGCCCGACCTCTACGATGCGCAATACGTAGCAGCATTTCGAATGGGCGGCAATAACATGACTTACGTAGGAAAGGTCAAGAGCGATTTCAAAACGACCATAACCGGCAACGGCCAAGCCACCGGCGGTGGTGGCAATGGCACATTCGAATTCTCCGGGGACTACGGCGATGACGGTATCGCCAGGTGCAACTACACGGAAGTCGGCGGCCAACGGAGCGGCACACTCACTGCCGAAAAGCCCGAGTGAAGAACTCCGACCCCAGGCCGGGGCATTCCGGCTTTTTCCCGTAAAGTATTGAAGAGTATAGGGAAAATATAAACCGTTTTATGAACGTCCTCCCTATCCTGTCAAAACCTTCATCCGATCCTACGTATTAGGACCAACCCGATCCCTATTGAGTTCTGCTGGACGGCATAATACTCGGAAGATCCTCCTGAATGCGGATGTCTTCCTCCCTTCGTTTCAGTATCAAACCATCAACCCCCTGCCAATCCCCGACAGGGAGGAACTTATTGCCAAAACAGCACGAAAAGCAGATTCCAATCCATTCGCGGCCATGAAAGCCTTACAAAGGGCGGATGATCTGGGCGGGAGCTTAAGCCCCGAAAGATTTGCTTAGACGGTTTCAGTAAGATACAGGAAAGTAAAGGACGGCATGCATGCTGCCCAATGCCACTGAGGTCGTGGCAAACATTACACCGCCACCGGGCGTTAAGCCTGAGCCGATTGATAACGAGGCAGAGCGGACAGAAGAAGAGTGACTGTCAGATATGTCTTATGCATCAAAAACAAGATTCTTTGGCGACCATATTTCATCGCCATTATTTCATGATTCACAAATAAAGTGAATTCTGGTCATTTCGTTAAAATCAATCCCTGAATCCGCATATCCCAATACTCTAAATTCACCATTTCCAATATATGCAACTTTAACGTCCGGACCTTGCATGCTCCATGGGAACTCTGATTTTGATGGAGATTTCTGACGATCATCCAAGAACGCCTTTTCTATTTCAAAAGGATCGACATCATTTTTCTTGGGACTTACCTGCTTGGAAGGCTTAGCGGGTTCTTCCTTGGTTTTTGTTTTACCATCTGGATTATCTTCCTTGGCAAACCTTGTGATAGATCCCGAGATAATTCGACTTATCTTCTCATTCGACACGATGACTCCTCCTGTAAGAAATATCGTCTAAATGCGAATATGAATTAAAATACGTAAATATAATCGGCAAAATTTATGCCCTGCTGCAGGAAATAGTTGCGAAAATTTCATTTATTTGCGGAAGTTGAAGCCGGAAACCGTGCAACTCTGAAGTGGATTTATGCAAATCTTCAAGATAGGACAGGGGTCCCGCGTAGATCAAGGCTAGGAGCCGGTGTCACGGTCAATGGGAACGGCCCGATTCAGCCGAGCCTTAACAGGATTTTGAAGAACTCATTAATATCCGCCTTCACGCAAAAGATTTCTTATTGTTGGATTGAGTATACCAAAAAAATTCTTTACAAATTTTCGGTCGACTTATTTTATAATGTACTACTAATTGTTTAGTTGAATCAGGGAGATAATTATGCCTATATCATTCCGCTACAATTCGGAATTGAAACTCGTGATTTTTATCCATGAAGGTCGGGTGACGGATGAGAAATTTACATCATCATATCAGGCATTTTTCAAGGATCCCAAATTCGACCAGTATTGCAACTATCTTGTTGATCTGAGGATGGCGGACAGTACTTCAAGAAACCCTAAAGTACTGCTTGAACTTGCTGAATTTGTGCAGCGGAATTTTGGTAATACCTCAGTAGAGATTAATATTGCCGTAGTTGCTCCCCAGGCTGTTTCCTATAATCTAGCCCTCATGTATGAAATTTTCAGCTCTACTGTGTCTTGGCGTTTTAATATATTCCACGAAATCTTGCCTGCCCTGGATTGGCTCGGAGTACCCTCGAACCTTGCTGATTCCCTTGAACTGGATCATTCGCTGTCATCATTAAAAGGGAAATCCGGGCTATAACCTAAAGCTCCCGGATCCGGACCGACTTTATCTTTTACCCGTGTTTCTTTGGACGCGATTCCCTGAACAAACATCATAATCTTCAGTACGAAAATTCTAATCGTTTTCATACTGGGACAGGAGCTTACCTATTTCGACTTTCGTTCCAGCTTAGCCTTCCTCTTTTCCTTGATCGATTTCGCTGGTTTCTTTTTAACGTCTTTCCTAGCATCTCTGGATTTTGCCATCGCTAACCTCGCTCTTGAATGAGCATAATATTGTTAACATTTCTTGTCGTCGGATTATACCTTATATTGATTGAAATTGCTGTGCGAGTGATCCGCCCCCAATTGTTCAGATTCCATGGCAAATGGGAAATATATCCGGTGTGCTTCGCTTTTCTTCCGACGTTCTTCCTTGGTAATGTCAGATATCGGTATGCGCTGTTTTCCATGCACTGGAAAACGTTGCTTCTCAAGTTGCGGATTATAAACGCCGGTTCAAAAGTGAAGCGGAAGGCGGATGTAAAGTGTAACACCCTGATACATTTTTCCATTTGTTCAGAAATCCCGGGATAGACATTCGGATACCCAGCACCTATAAAAAAGTATACCGAAAAAGGGTATTCGGGTCCCATAGACCTTCCTGTAATATTTAGAGAACTCAGTCAAAGGAGACACAGCATGGCAAAGGCACTCATTGTATATGCAACAAGAATTGGCGGCACCAAGGCAATAGCAGAGCTGATCGGAGGGAGCCTCACCAAGTCTGAAATCGAAGTGAAAATCATGGACGCGAAGGATGTAAAAAGTGCATCCGACCTTGAGGGTTATGACGCATATCTGTTTGGCTCTGCGACCTACCACGGGGAAATGATGCCTACAATGAAACAGATGCTTTTTATTGCGGAAAGGGCCAAACTGTCAGGAAAAGCGGGAGGGGCGTTTGGATCTTATGGCTGGAGTGGAGAAGCACCGCAGAGAATCCATGACACCATGAAGAACCTCTATAGGATGAATATGATCGACAGTGCTTTAAGAGTACAGATGCCTACAAGGCCCGGACTTCTCGAAGAAGTCTCGCATGCTTATGCAAGCATATTGATTAATAAAATCATGTCTTAGCTAATTTATCAAAAGACCGTTTAAGCGACTAATTCTCACTTTCCGTGTACGCTGTCATCGGTGAGTTAGAAATCACCCCTCTCTAATATGCCGCCTGGATCTCTATAAATGCTAAACTTTGCTTTGCAGCTTTGACGTGAAGTTTCTCTTAATGTTGCGGGAGACCCACATATTCATCGGCGCCATTGATCCTTAGTAATAAATGCCAGGATCCTTTGGAGTGAAGATTAAAGCGGAGCAAGATCAATGTTCATTGGTCATTATGCAGTTGGGCTTGCGGTCAAACGTGTGGCACCAAAGGTATCGCTTGGGATGCTCTTCCTGTCTATTCAATTTCTCGATCTTGTTTGGCCTATATTTTTACTTCTTGGTGTTGAGCATGTTCTTATCGAGCCAGGCAATACGGCATACACGCCCCTTAATTTCATCGATTATCCCTTTTCTCATAGTCTTCTCACATCAATCCTATGGGCAATAATCCTTAGTAGTATCTATTACGCAATTCGCCGATACAAAATCGGCACATTAATAGTCGGGATTGGAGTGGTGAGTCACTGGATTCTTGATTTCATCGCACATCGTTCTGATCTTCCCCTTGCCCCTGGCAGCGACAAGATGTTTGGGCTAGGCTTATGGAACTCCGTTCCGTGGAGTATCATTCTCGAAGGAGCAATCTACCTTCTCGGTGTAATCATTTATACACGATGCACAAAGCCAATCGATCGAATCGGGAAATATGGCTATTGGTCCTTGGTGATATTTCTCCCTACTGTTTGGATTGCGAATTTTTTCAGCCTTCCACCAAATGAGAAAGTGATAGCTTATAGTGCGCTGCTTTTATGGGCATTAATCCCATGGGGATACTGGATCGATCGGCACCGGTTAACTGCTGCGAGATCGGAATAACAATCCAACAATCACTCAATCTCAATTAATCCAAGAACGAAAATCGGAAAGTTTATTGAATCCGCAAAGGACTCCTATAAATCGCTCCAGTGAAGAACTCCGACCGTA
>DKBB01000319.1 GCA_002451015.1 Acidobacteria bacterium UBA6911 | reverse complement strand
GCCGCTGCCATCCAGGTATCCGTCCACGGCCATTGCGCACTTTCTTCCAGAGGCGATCGCCCCGATAATCGCGCCCGCCCCGTGAACAGCATCTCCGGCGGCATAGACCCCTTCCATGCTCGTTTCCGACGTGCAGGCATCCACTTCGATGCGGTTGTTGTCGCCAAAATCCAGGTGGAAGGATTCCGGCACGTCCGGCTCCTGACCGACTATCAGAATAACGGTATCTGCATCCAGCCGGCTTTCGGTGTCTTCCGCCGTCTCTACATGAAGTTTCCCGTCTTCCCCGAACAGGAACGAATCGACATCGAGAAACTTTACAGCCGCCACGCGGCCGTTTTCCTCGACAATCTCCGTAGCGTTCCTGGCCGGATGAATAAGGATCCCCTCCTCGACACCCTGCTCTATCTCGTCCCGCGATGCGGGCATCTCCGTTTTGCTTTCAATGCAGCACAGGTGCAACTGATTGCACCCGGCTGTCCGGGGCCGTATTGTTTTACGAATCCGACATCATAACTGAGGTTTGCTACATACTGCGGTGTGGCAACATTTTCCTGTTCACAATCCGGATCTTGTTCCATATTTAATTGCGAATAGTATTGTATCATCGAATAATAGGGACTTCCTCCTTATTCGAGCGTATCTGATTCAGGAATTTAAAGGCTTCAGCCGGGATTATGCCCTGTTTTGGGTATTCGGATATATTGAAGAACTTAATTCGGGGCCTGGAGTGATACTTCGGTGAAAACAGGATTGACCAGGGGAAGAAACGGAAACATTCTGGAAGGCGTCCTCGTCCTGGATCTTGCGGACGAAAATGGCAGTTACTGCAGCAGGCTTCTTGCCGACCTGGGGGCTGAGGTCATAAAAATCGAATCACCCGGCGGAGATTCCTCCAGAAGCCTGGGTCCTTTCTGCCCTGCCGTTACAGGAGAGAAGCCAGTCAGCCTGTCCTTTTTCTATAATAATCTAAACAAGAAAAGCATCTGTATCGACCTGCAGACAGCGGAGGGAAAACACCACTTCGATAGCCTTGTATCCCGGGCAGACGTCCTTGTAGAGACTTCCCCGCCCGGCTATCTGGAAACACTGGATCTAGGCTCCGGACAGCTCCGGCGCCGGAATCGGGGCCTGATTCATCTTTCCATCACACCCTACGGACAGAGCGGTCCGAAAGCGGGCAACCGTTCTTCCGATACCGTTGTCTCAGCTGTTGGTGGCCAGGCCTATGTATGCAGCAACGGGTCGGGCGCACCCGGCAAGCTTTTCGGCATGCAGTCGTGGTATATGGCATCCCTCTATGGGGCCGTTTCGGTACTGATTCATTTACAGAAACGGAAACGGACCGGCAGCGGAGAATTTATCGATCTCTCGATCCAGGAAGCGGTCGCATCTACCCTCGATCATGTCCTGGTCGATTATTTTACGGAAGGCAGAGTCGTTCGTCGACTGGATGTAAAACGGGACGGAAATTTTTCCATCGTTCGCTGCCGGGACGGTCCCATACTCCTGACTATCCTTCGCAACTGGGACACGCTGGTGGAAATTCTGGCCGCGGAAAACAGGGTGCAAGACCTGCTCGATCCAAGATGGCTGGAGCCGGCCTACCGGGAAGAACACTTTGCTCATATCCTTGAAGTCGTAAAAGAATGGGCCGGGAACCATACGAAAAAGGAACTGTTCGAACTCGGCCAGGCAATGTGTTTCCCCTGGGCTCCCGTCGCGACGGTACGGGAAGTTCTTCAGAGTCCCCAACTGCAGTCCCGGGGCTTCTTTTTCGAAAGCAACGTCTCTGGGCAAAAAGCGGCCTTTCCCGGCCTCCCTTTTAAGTTCGATTCCTGGACACCCCCATCTGCCTCCCCGCCTCCACTCCCCGGAGAACATACCGAAGAAGTCATCCAAAACCTGGACACCCATAAAAATACACCTAATCAAATACATGAATATATTTTAGTTAAGTCGCTTTATTTAAAAGAATATATTTTTAATAGAATTCGAATACTGGATCTTTCCAGAATGCTTTCCGGACCGTATGCGACCCGGATCCTGGCCGACTTTGGAGCGGAAGTGATTAAGGTCCAGACTGAAAAAACGGCCCGTGGAGCAGAGCAGAACGACACCGCCTATTTCAGCGCCTGGAACCGGAACAAGCGAAGCATCCGCCTGGACCTGGACGTGGCAGAGTCAAGAGAGTATTTCCTTAAGCTGGTCGCTGAAAGCGATATTCTGGTGGAAAACTACTCCCCCCGCGTCATGGCCAACTGGGGTTTGGCCTACGATCAACTGAAAGAAACGAATCCGTCGCTGATTATGCTGAGCGTATCGGCCATGGGTCAGACGGGGCCCTGGCGGGATTATGTCGGATTCGCCCCGACCTTTCATGCGCTGTCGGGACTGATATCGGCATCCTCGGCCGCGACGGATCCTCCCGCCTCAGCCGATAATTCGGCCGTTATCGGGCACGCCTATGGAGATATCGTTGCCGGGCTTTATGGCGCCTTTTCCCTTTTGACGGCGCTGGAATTCCGGGACAAAAACGGCAAAGGCCTGCACATCGATCTTTCCGGATATGAAGCCCTCTGTAGCTGCCTCGGCCCGGCTTTGATATATGCCTCGCTGGAACAGGGCCAGGATAATCGTGACCGATGGTGTGAGGAATACGATGGAGCGGTTCCGGATGGGTGCTACCCCTGCCGGGGAAACGATCGATGGTGCGCTATTACCGTAAAGAGCGATACCGAGTGGCGGGCATTCTGCCGGATCCTCGGCGAACCGGAACTGAAATCGGACAAATTCGCTACAACAGCAGAAAGAAAAGAGAACAGGCACGAACTCGACGCCATTATCCGCCGGTGGACGGCAGACCGTTCGGCGGAGTCTATTGAACAAACCCTGCAGGAGTCAGGAATTGCTGCCGGCGTCGTACAGAATGCCGAGGACATCGGGAAGAACGAACAACTGCAAGGCCGAAAATTTTTCGTTTCTTTGAAGCACCCGAAACTCGGCGACACCACTGCCGATCGATCCGCCCTGTGGCCGTGGCAACATGAAACGAAAAACTGGAGGGCGGCGCCGATTCTGGGAGAGGCCGATCACGACATATTCGTGAAACGTCTCGGCATGTCGGAGAAAAATTTCCTGTCCTGCATCCGGCGGGGGGTTATCAGATAAATTATCGCAGCCGATAGGGAAATATTTGCCTTCAACCGGGAGATGGAACAAACTAACTTAAATTGTCCGTCATTGAGGGAGTGCTCGATATGGCACCTTCACGGCGTAAATTCATCCAGGGTATTGCAGCCGCTGCCTGTGGGCTAGGGCTTGCGGGATGCAACAAATCGACCGGCCCGGAGCTGACCGTATCTCCAGCAACGGCGGGAAAATCCATGGCATACGAACCGATATATCTGCATACAGAACGGACCGGCAGACTGAAAAAGGTTGAAGCCGAATTGTGGAACATC
>DKBB01000194.1 GCA_002451015.1 Acidobacteria bacterium UBA6911 | reverse complement strand
GTGCCTGTACCGGTCGGGTCGGAATCCCGGATCCTGTCCAGTGCGCCGGCTGCTTCTTCGCGGGTATCGGTCCCCAGGCTTTTCAACACAGCGGTAAGGGGTTCAACCGCGGGCGAACCCAGTTTTACCAGTGCATCAAGGGCCTGGGTTCGAAGGAGCGGGTCCTTGTCTTTCAGAACTGCTATGAGGGGATCGATCGCTCGCAGATCTCCGATATTCCCCAGTGCGTTGGCCGCTCGAAGGCTCACAACGGAATCGTCGTCCTTCAGGGCGGCGATTAAAGGTTCCACTGACCTGGAATCTTTGATGCGGCCCAGCGCCCCGGCAGCTTCCCGCCGGCTTTCGACATCCGGATTCTGCAGGACTGCGACCAGCGGATCCACAGCGCCCGGACCCAGCTTGACCAGTGCGTCGGCGGCCTGGATTCGAAGGAGAGGCTTCGCGTCTTTCAGGACCTCGATGAGCGGATCCATCGCGCGCGGATCCCCGATGTTTCCCAATGAATTTGCCGCCGTGGCGCTGAAGACAGGTTCTTCATCATTCAGTGCGGCAATCAGGGAATCGACTGACCTGGAATCCTTGATGCGTCCCAGTGCCCGGGCCGCCCCTGTTCGCAGAAGCAGATTAGGATCGCGCAAGGCTGCCAGGAGCGGATCCACCGAGAGCGGATCTTCGATTTTCCCTAACGCATCCGCGGCCCTGAATCCGGCTGTAGGATCTTCATCCTGCAGGCGCGCGACGAGAGGCTCCACTGCGCGGGGATCTTTGATTTCTCCCAGTGTAAAAATAGCTTCCCTGCGGACAGTCACGTCCTCGTTTTCCAGTGCGGCAATCAGCCGATCGACGGCCTCAGTGCCCAGGGCAATCAGGTCGTCGACCGATTCCCTGCGAATCTCCGGATCCTCGTTTCCCAACATTGCAATCAGATCGTCGACGGAACGGTCCTCGCCTGATTGAGAAAAGACAGATCCTGTTCCGAGGCAGCACAGGAGTAACAGGAACAAAAGCAGGCAATGGATTGAAACAAAGGATGATGAGGATTTTGAACGGACGCTTCCGGTAACTCCTGCTTTTCTTACCGCAGGATAATACTCCTTTTGAACATCCATTATTATTCCTCCTCGCCCGCGCTGTCTTGTTCCGGCGGATTCGTGGCTGGCTGGCTGATTGGCGCCGGATTCAGCCGGTCGTAGGAAAAACTCCGGTGACAGCTTGGGGTGCAGAATCCTCCGGTGGCGGTCTTGGAAAATCCGGTGGAAATTCTCCAGTCTCCGAAAGGAACATACTTGCTGATAAGTTTTTCCGACTCGCCGGAGTGTATCTCGTGGCAGGCGCGACAGGTCCGGCCCTTTTCATCCTGGTTGACATGGACGAAGTGCAGGTTCCTGTCACCGTTTCGAAAGCCTGTCAGTTCGGTTGTTTCAGAGACCAGGCTCATTGAGGGATTGTGGCAGGAAAAGCAAAGTTCGTATTTATTTTCCTGAAACGGAGTATAGAAAGAGGATGAAAATTCCATAATCAAAAGCCGCGGACGGGCCCCGCCGTGAATTTGATGGCACTCGGAACAGTCGTTGATCGTAAACGGCCCGTGCAGGTTGTTGCCGGTAGATACTATTGGAGTCATATCCGGAATTTTTCCTGTCGGTGTCTGGATCTCCTTGTTGTGGCATGCCAGGCACACCGCCCTGGTAGTATTGCGAAGGAGGTGCGATCGACCGGTCGCATGGGCATCATGGCAGTTGATGCACTCCCCTATTTCGGCCAGGGCGCCGTGCGGAGTTTGGGCGCTTTCCACCGCCATTTGAATATCCTCATGGCAGGAAAAGCAGAGTTCCCGCATGGGGCTTTTGAGCAATTTCGCACTGTCGGATGCATGGGCGTCATGGCATTGCTGGCAACCCTCGCCCATGGGTTCGTGAACGATCGACGACTGCTTCATCCGATCGGCGAAAACCACATGGCAGTCTAAACATAACGAGGTCTGTTCTTGATGCAATAGTTTCGGATGATTGGATCTGTGAGCGGCGTGGCACGCGAGGCAGCCTCCGGTGGCAATCGGTTCGTGTTCCAGCTTACCTTTCACGGCTGTTTCATGGCACTGCTCGCACAGGGCACGGGTGTTTTTCGTCCGAAGATGCGTATTGGTCTCACCGCCATGGGGATTGTGGCATTCCAGGCAGCCATTTTCCGTCACGGGTTCGTGGGTATTGGTACCCGATTCGATCTGGTGACAGAAGAGGCAAAGATCGTTGCCCTGTCGGGTCATCTGGAAAGTATGCTTCAGCGGATTCTCATAATTATGGCATCCGGCGCATCCTCCTGCAGTTAAGGGCCCATGCAGGACGGTGTAATCGCTGGTCTCGGCATGACAGCCGTCCTCAGTGCAGGATTTCGTCCGTGTGGTCGGGCGCTCCTTGGATTGTGCGTAGCCCCAGGACAGGGGAAGACCGAAGAGAAGAAGGGGTATAAGAATTCTCAGGAAACTCAACAGAACAATCTCCGTTCTATAGGACGCGGACCTTTAGGCACCTGCGCCACCGGCGCTCAGAGTATTATAGCAGTAACAATCAATATGATAAGCCCTATTCCCAGCAGCAGCGACGCCACTGTAGCGTAGGTTGCTATCTTGAGCTTCAATCCTGCGGCGGCAGGTTCCCTCAGTTCGTCCAGCGCACCGGCTTCGGCCAGTCGCGCATACTGGGCGGATCGCCCCGTTCTGAGTTCGTTCTCGGATATTTGTCCTGTAAACATCACTGTGTTGATGGGAAATCCTTCCCCGCGGAGGCTGGAATTCAGAATATGTATCAGCAGAATAATACCCATAACCAGCAGGCCGGCATACCCATGCACGATCATGGCCACGTTGAACCAGTAGCCGGAAAAGAACTCCGCAAAAAAAGTGGGAAACCAAAGAACGATTCCTGAACTTGCCAGAATCCCGAGTGCGATCCAGGAAGCCCAGTAGTCGAACTTCTCCCAATAGCTCCAGCAATCCAGGCCCGGACGCTCCGCCTTTTTTACAAACCAACGGAGCATGGCCGTGAACTGACGCGCATCAGCTGCGGCCGGCTGCAGGCTGCCTGGCCCCAAAATCCTTCCTGCGAGGTTTCTTTTCAGCTTCCAGAAGACAGACATCAGGATAACAAGGTGAAATACGGCGACACCGCCCAGAAAGACCGCAAACACGCGGTGCAGAAAGCCGAGAGTTTCCACTGCCACCACAAGCCTTGTCAGGTCGGCAACCGCAGGCTGGAGGCTGAACTTCAGCGGCAGCCCCGTCAGAATCAGGCCAAAGACACAGAACATGGCAGCGAGATGAGTCCAACGGTGCGTTGGCTTGAAGCGGAGGATAGCGGCGGTTTTTCCCTCTTCCATGCGGGCAGGCTTTTCACGCAAAATCCTGTTAAGCCATCCTGCCCAGTGCAGTCCCCATAGAATCAGCAATGCAAGGGACGAAAAAAGGGCAAACCGCCAGATTAAAAACAGTCCGGTATTCTTTTCCTTGTCCCGAAAATCCGCGTGGGGGCGATACGCGATAAAATTCAGACGTCCTGACTCCGACAGGTTTGGGATCTGCTCATGGCAGCGAGCGCAGGTTCCAGGACGATTTGCGGCCGACAGGGAGGATGCGGGATCTTGAGGGCGCCGAATGTTGTGGGTTCCGTGGCAGTCGCTGCACCGGGCGGCGCGTTCCCCTCCGAGCTGCTGCACCTGGCCGTGGTACGTTTCCAGATACGTTCGATAGAGATCCTCGTGGCAGGATCCGCATTCATGCATTAAATCCCTGGTGAATTCGGGCGTGCCTGCGTGGGTAATGGCATGCGCGGTGTGGCAGTTGCTGCAAAGGGCAGGCCGCATCGACGGATCGTCCCGATGGGCAACATCCGCGTGAACCGTCTCTTCGAACTCTTTTTGGATTTCCGGGTGGCAGTGGCCGCAGGTCGCGGAAATGTTCCTGCGGTTCACACTGGATCGGGGATCGTTGATGGGCAGGACTTTATGATGGCCGTGACACTCTTCGCACGTCGCTCCTACGGACGGTGCTCCGGGCTCTCCGGTGTTCTGGCCATGAACGCTGTCCATGTAGGTTTGCACCAGGAGTTCTCCATTTTCCACGCCTTCGATCTGGCCGGAATGCGTCTGATGGCAGGAGGCGCAGATCCTGATTTTATCCAGGGGATTCGCTTCTGCTTGAGAGGTTATTTCGTGGGCTCCGTGGCAATCCCAGCAGTAGGGGGCAGGCGGATCCGATCGCTGGAGCACCTCCGCGTGCCGGCTTCTGGATATATCTTCCGCTTCTTTCTCGTGGCAGCTTATGCATTGCGGGCTGGGCAGACGAGCAGGGTGGGGAAGCGCCTCCACGCCTGAATGGCAATCGATACAGGTCGATTGGCTGTGGACACTACGCGAGAGCTTGTCCTGATCGACAAAGAGATCGGCCGGGTTTTCCCGTTCCGTCAGTCCGGACTCCGGAGCCAGTACCATTGTTCCCCGTTCCTGCAGGGAAATCGTGGCGATGTGCTTCTGGCCGTGGCAGTTCTGGCAGCGGCGGTCGACATTACTTTCCTGTTTCTGACCGGAACCCCATTCCGGCAGGGACAGGAAGGTCAGGCAGGCGACCATGCTTACCTGCAGGAGTCGTCTTGCCCTTTTATTTTGCATCATTATTTGGTCCACTCCAGGAATTTGCGGCTAGCGGCCAAACAATAGCGTGGATATTATAAGAAATACAAGGCATATGCCGATCGTCACGGCCAATATACCGAAATATTTTCCTACACGGTTTACGACCAGGGGCATGGGATCTGCCAGGGCTTCCTCCAGCTTGCCTGAAGCAACCAGATCATCATACTCGCGGGGTCTTTCCTGCTTCCATTCCTCCAGCGGCACTCTCCCCGTCAACATGACAAAATCCACCGGGAATTTTTCCGGGCGGAAATGAGTATTGAAAAAGTGGATTGTGAAAATAAAGCCGGTTGCCAGCAGAGCCTCATCGCTGTGAATAATTGTCGCCACGTTAAGCACCCAGCCGGGGAGAATTGTAGTCGTCAGCACAGGGAACCACAACATTAATCCTGTGGAACCGATAATCCCGATTCCCCAGAAAACCGCCAGATAGTCGAATTTCTCCCAGTAGGTCCATTTCCCGTAACGAGGCCGGGGTCCACGGCCCAGAAACCATTTGACGGTCTGAACGAATTCCTTCGCGTCGTTCCATGTCGGCACCAGGGTATTGGCACCCAGCAGAAAATCCTTCACGGTCTTGTTGCTTTTCCTGAATTGTCGGTATGCATCCCCGAGATGGTAGGCGAAGAGGCTGAACATAATCACGGCGCAGAACCTGTGGATATAGCCTGCCATTTCAGCGCCCCCGATTATCCATGCCAGGGATTTTGCCCACGTCATGTAGCTGAACTTCAGCATCATCCCCGTGAAGGCAAGTCCGAAAAAGCTAATTATCATAAACAGGTGCATGGCGCGCTGGTTTGTCGGGAAGCGCAGGACCTGCTTTGCCTTCGGGTCGACATTTGCCAGCAATTCCTTTGCGTGTTTGCGCATGCGCCACGAGGTGGGCAGCCATAGAAGGGTGTGGCAGCCAAAAAAAGTAAAGGTACCCAGAAGCAGGCCCGTCATGCCCCAGAAAGTGTAAAAGAGGGCCGGATACCTCTCGGGATCATAGTGGGTTGCGTGGGTCAGGTAGCCTCTGAACCCGGATCGGGCCCCCGGGTGGCAGTCCCGGCAGGTTTCCATGATATTGGCCTCGCTGAGGCGCGACTTGGGATCGTTCAGCGCCCGGATATCGTGGGAACCGTGGCAGTCATAGCACTTTGCAGCCTTGTCTGCCCCTAGTTTGGATACTTTTCCATGATAGGTGTCCATGTAGGTTTCGGCGACTTCCATGTGACATCTGCCGCACTGGTCCATCATGGTGAGTTTGAAATCGCTGGCGTCAATGCGTGTGATGTCGTGAGAGGAGTGGCAGTTGCTGCAGTTGGGCAGTTCCGGCATATCNNTGCTCCTCGATGCCCTCGTGGCACTTGCCGCAGACGGCGGCCATGTTGTCCGGATGGATGCTGGATTTGGGATCGCTGCGCGGAAGTTCCCTGTGCGGCGTGTGGCAGTCGGCGCAGGTGGCTACCACGGTAAGACCGCTGCCCAGGAGCCCCTTCCCGTGGGTACTGTCGGTGTAATTTTCGACCACGTCCGTCACATCGCCCTGGTAGCGGACTTCCGCGGCAGCGCCTTTCTGGTGGCATCTGGCACAGAGGAATGGGACCTTGAGAGCAAAGGTAGGCGACTCGCGGACCAGCCGCTTCACGGACTCGGGTGCGTCCAGCTCGAAATCGTGCTCCAGCATTTCGTGAGTGCCGTGACAGTCCGTACAGTATGGAGCGTTTTCATCCCCCTCTTCATGGAGCTGTCCGTGGATCCCTGCGAAATAATTGGATACCTGATCTTCGTGGCAAATGGAGCAGTCCACCTTTTTTTCCACAGTCAGGCAGGGACGCTCAGCCGTGACCGTGATGCCGGTGTGGCACTGAGTGCACGCGATAACCTTCCGCCCGTGAATCGAGGCGGCAAACTCCTCTTCCAGTACAAAAAGAGACCGGTCCCCGTCGTCGGATCGCAGATCCTCATCGCCGTGGCAGGAAAGGCACTCGGAATTCAAAGTCTGCGTTTCGTACAGGATTTTCCGGGCTTCGTGCGGAGCGTGGCACTCCACACAAACGGGTACTTTGTGAGGTTCCTTCTCCCAGAGCTCGCCGCGTATGACCTTTTGATGCACCGATTCGATCATCCCGTGGCACTTCATGCAGGTGCGGACCACATTTTGTCTTGAGACGCTCGAAGCTCGATCTGTGTGGGGCAGAACGCTATGGGCGGTGTGGCAGCTGGTACACACGGCCGTTACCGTAAGCCCCTGTTTGAACAGTCCTGTGCTGTGGATGTTCTGGGTGTACCGTTTTGGAATTTGTTCCTGGGAAATGTCGGCAGTCCTCTGGACAGGTTTTCCCTCCTCGTGGCACTGGGTGCACATCCGGGGAATATTCAGGGGAGCGGCGGATGATTCGGGGCTGTCCAGTGGAACGATATAATGTTCTCCATGGCACTCCTGGCAGGTCGGCGCCAGTTCGTCGCCATTTGCAAGTTGCCTGCCGTGTAT
>DKBB01000220.1:1833-7893 GCA_002451015.1 Acidobacteria bacterium UBA6911 | reverse complement strand
CTATGGCGGCGATGTCCCACAGCAGGACCGTATTTTCGTCCGATACACGGTTGACGCATTCGCGGATCCATACCGGCGAAATTGGAAATGCTGTTTTTGACTTTTCGATATCGCTCCGGTTCTTTTCATCGACCGACTTCTTTTGGGCCTGAAGCGCCGCCTTGCGTTCAGCGAAAACTTTTTCCCGCCGTTTGGTTATGAACTCCTCTGTCATTCGCGTCAGCAGAGGAAGGGCTTTGGAGGAGTCGCACGTAACAGGAACATGGACCGGGAAACCCCAGAGCGGTTGTTTCAGCCGAACGGGATCGGTGTCCATGGAAATTATTCTGGTGGCAGCGGGTGGATCGCCGCCGAACCAGGGGATGTCGTGATCGATTATAAGGATGACATCCCTGTTTTGAACGTCTCCCCCGGATCGGGCCCAGTGCTTTTTGGGGAAGTTCATAAATGTGTCGGTGGAAGCGACCGGGATGGACAGCTTTTCCGCCAGTTGCACCAGCGACGCGACCGCTTCCGGATGCCGGCCCATGCTTTTGACCAGGATCACCGGGTTTTCCGCCTCGACGAGAGTCCTGGCCGCTTCACGCAGTGCCGCGGAATCAGCCTGCGGTGCCTCTGCCGGGGGAAAGTCGTCCGGCCGGTAGACAAGACCATGGTTGAGTTTGGCTGCCATGATTTCGCGGGGAATGGTCAGGTAAACCGGGCCGCACGGCTCCGTAGAGGCAATACGGAAAGCGCTCTGAACAACCAGAGAGGCGTTCTCGACCGTTTTTATTTCGTAGTCCCACTTGGTGTACTGCCGGACAATGGCCGCCTGGTCGTAAACTTCCTGCTCCCAGTGGATAAAGTACGACCGCCCGCCCGGCAGTTCACCCTTGGTGGTCCAGGGAGTCCGTCCCGCCATCACTACGATCCCGGCGTTCGCGTTCCATGCTTCCGGCCAGGCGGCTCCGGCGTTGATGGTTCCGGAATCCACATGCAGCACGGTGACCTGCGGCTTTCCCGACCACTGAGAGTAACCCATGTTCATATACACGGCATCGGATTCATGCAGGACGGTGATCAGGTCGGGGGTCGGCCTGCCCAGGGCTTTAAACTTGGCAACGGATTCCATGAGAAAGAAATTGTCGGTGCCGCCGCAGAAGAACATTTTTTCAACACCATTGGCGGCGATGGACTGGAGGATCAACTCGTGACCTTCAGCGCACTCAACCGCGGAGGCGAATGACGGTATTTTGTCCGGTTTCATGGATGTTTTCAAAATATCCCCTTCCCGTGCGGAGGTTTGCCTGTTTTCGGCTGTCCCTGCTTTCATGTCGGCACTCTCTGCAATATAAGGTCCCAACGATACGCCTGCTCCGGCAGCAGCAGCCTCTTTGAGAAAAATGCGTCGGTTCATCTTTTCCTTTTGAACCATCGGAACGCCCTCCACAATCGGAGTTTAATCAAGGTTAAACGTTCAAAAGCGGAACGTTCATGGCCGCATTTCTATCAGCCGTTCATTACATCCCTGACCGCCCTGATAATTTTCTTTTTGTCCGGCAGGGCGAATTTCTCCATCGGCGTGCTGAAGGGAATCGGGATATCAAGACCGCAGACCCTGACGGGAGCCGCCTTCAATTTGTGGAACACCGATTTTTCGGAGGCGGTGAAGGCGATTATCTCGGCAGCCGCGCTGCAGGTCTGGCAGGCTTCATCGACTACTACCAGGCGCCCGGTCTTCTTCACCGACCGGATGACCGTCTGCTTGTCGAAGGGAATCAGCGTTCTAGGGTCGATGACTTCGACGGAGATGCCTTGCCGGGACAGTTCCTCGGCGGCAGCAAGCGCTTCGTGAACCATCTTTGCAAGGGCGACTACAGTAACGTCGGTTCCTTTTTTCTTGATGTCTGCTTTCCCGAAGGGAATGAAATATTCCTTTTCAGGCACTTTGCCGCTGGTGCCGCCAAGCAGGAAGTGTTCGAAGGAAACCACGGGATTGTTGTCCCGCAGGGCCGTCTTCAGAAGGCCTTTGACATCATAGGGCGTTGTCGGCAGGAGTATCTTCAAACCCGGTACGTTCATGTACATCGAATACGGGCTGATGGAGTGCTCCGCGGCTCCCTGGAACCCCCCTCCTACAGTCATCCGGTACAGGATGGGGAATTTAGCCTGGCCGCCGAACATATAGGTGATTTTGGCGGCATGATTCATCATCTGGTCCAGGGCAACGAAGCCGAAAGTCGCCATTCTTATGTTGGCTACGGTGCGGAACCCGCTTCCCGCCAGGCCGATCGACGCACCGACAAAGTTGTTCTCGGCAATCGGTGTGATCCGGATACGGTCGGATCCGAATTCCTGCCTCAGTTCCACCGGCAGGTCGGTTGACAGGTGGACGGTTCGGGGATCCCTGCGGAATTCCTCCCGAATGGCTTCATTGGCCGCCTGATCGTATGTAATCTCTCGCATTGTCGCCTCACTTGGAATAGATGTCTTGCAGCGCATCCTCTGGTTTCGGTAAAGGACTGGCGAGGGCATATTTATTTGCCTCTTCCACCGTATCCATAATTCTGGCGTTCATGGCCGCTATTTTTTTTGGTGTGAGAACACCGCGCTTGAGCAGTTTCTTTTCATAGGCTTTGACCGGGCACTTTTTCTTCCATGCTTCCAGCTCCTTTTTAGGGCGCAGGTCCGGTAGCGCATCCGACAGGAAGTGCTTGTGCCAGCGGTAGGTTTTACATTCCAGGAAAAAAGGGCCGTCTCCTTTTCTCAAACGTGCCACCGCTTCTCCCGCCGCCTGGTAGACACGTTCGACATCGTTTCCGTCTACCGTCTTGTGGGCAATATGGAACGCTTCCGGCACGCGCGTGATCTCCTTGGCTGCGAAGGATTCGCCTACGGAAGTATTCACGCCGTACCCGTTGTTTTCGCAGACGAAAAGCAGCGGAAGTTTCCAGAGAGACGTCAGGTTGAGGGCTTCGTGGAACTCTCCTTCCTGGCACGCCCCGTCGCCGAAGAAAACGGCGGCGATTTTCCCTTTGCGTTCAAGCTGTGCCGCCATGGCGGCACCGGTGGCTATCGGCAGTCCGGCTCCGACAATGCCGTCCGCGCCCAGCATGCCGATGCTGAAATCGGCGATATGCATCGAGCCGCCTTTGCCTTTGCAGTAGCCGGTCTTTTTTCCGTAGATCTCGGCCATCATTCGCTTCATATCCGCACCTTTGGCGATGCAGTGCCCGTGACCGCGATGATGGCTCACGATGCGGTCTTCCTTTTTCAGATGGGCCATGACACCGGCGGCAATGGCCTCTTCACCAATGTAGGAGTGAACAAAGCCGGTAATACTTCCCGCGTAAAATTCTTCGAACAACCGTTCTTCAAAACGCCGGATTGTCAGCATCGTGTTGAACAGGTCAGTCTGTTGTTTCTGACTGGGATTCAATGGTTCCTCCTGTCTTATCGCAACCGGTCCAAGGTCCAAAGCCGAAGGCCAAAAGTTTAACGAAGGCGCTTATGCTCATCGTGAGTTGCCGCCGTGTTTTCGGGCTTCAATCATTCATCCGTCAGCCCTTCTATGTCTCCAAAGAAGGCTTTTAGCCTTAGACTTTTGACCGCCGACCATCTTTCAGTAATACCCGGGGAATTGGGCGATGGTCGTCCGGAAGGCATGCGGTATCGCTTCTTCGAGCGGCTCCCGCCTCAATTCCTGGCTCAGGACTTCAACGCCCCAAGGCCCGTCATATCCAGCTTCCAGCATGCATATTACGAAGCCTTTCACATCGAACTCTCCCTCTCCGCATAATTTCCTGTGGTTTATGGTATCTTCGTGAAGGCTCCAGGGACATTCGAGCGTGCCGTCGTTGATTTCGATGCCGAGCAGGTACCGGGAGGGAATAGAAGCGATATCTTCGTAGGGAATGCCCAGTTTCACGACATGCCACAGGTCGATCATGATCCCGCCGTTCCGGGCGTCGGCTCCCTCGACCATCTCCAGGGTTTCGGGCAGGGTTTTGATCATGCTGTCGACGATAAGCTCAAACAGTATTTTCGTTCCGAAGTTTTCCGCGTCCTTGCAGAGCGCAGCGAAGGATTCGATCAGCTTGGGCATCGGCGTGATTTTGGTCTCGAAATCCCCTACCTTGATATGCCTGGCTTCCAGCGCTTCGGCTGCCGCAAGCAGGAAATGTTTCATCTCGTCCGATTTCTTCTTTTCTTCCCCTTCACAGAACCAGTCGGTCAGAAATTCGAGTTCAACGTGCTTCATGCCGTTGTCGTCGAGTATATGCTTGATTTCCTTGAGAGTCCGTCTCTTGAGGATGTGCTCCAGGTCGGCTTCCTTGATGGCGAAACCCCTGAAACCGGCTTTGGCTGCAGCCTCTACCCGGTCCTCGAATTTAAAGGGACTGAACTCGGTTTCGGAATGGGGGTGCACGTCCCCTGCCAGTGTCCAGTACGATCCGATCAGCTCGACTTCTTTCATGACCTCTTGTTCCTCCGTAAAGGCTTCATGCTATGCGAATGCCGCTGCCTGAGTCAATTAACATGTGCCATAAGCCAGCCTTTCAACGTGCAACGTTTCACGTTTCACGTCTAACGTTCTACGTTTGAACGTTTTACCCTAAGGTTCCTACATACGAAGAATAAGTATCGACCTTCATAAACAACTTTTTTTCTACTCTTTCATCGATTACGGTATTAACGGGGTGCAAACGTAATGAATGGAGAGGGATATGACCGAGGTTGAGGTGTTTTCAGGAATATGCGGATTTAAGACCACCGTCCGGGTGGAAGACCAGGGAAAATACAGGGCAAAGTGTGTCATTGAAAGTGACTGCCCCAATCACAGGAAGGTTTCAAAAATCCTGGATTCGGCGACTTTTAATATGATGGATGAGCTCTTTAAAAAGGGGGAGTCCCAGGTGCTGAACGCCTGCCAGGGAATCGTTCCTCACGTTTCCTGTCCCGTTCCGGCTGCAATTTTAAAAGCCCTGGAGGTCGGTGTGGGGCTGGCCCTGCCGGCCGATGCCACGATTACGTTTATTAAAACAGACAAGAAAAAGTAATTACCTAACTCCTTTTAAACGTTCCAACGATCAAATAAAAATGCTCTGAAGGACAATACCTGCTCTGTCATATCTTCGGCGCTCTCTAGATGGATAGCTTGCGAACCGTGCGGGTTATTTCCACGGATCCGGCAAAAATCCGGTGCCTCTTCCCGGGCGGATTAATCGAGGATCTCGCTGATCTGGAATTGCGGCTTTACATCGGTGAAATTGACCACATCGGCAGACAGTTCCGGATCATGGTCCTGGAGCGCCTGCTGCATCTCTTCCATTGAATTGAAAATCAGGTGTCCCACGGCTACATAGGGTGAGGCTCCTATGCCTTTGTTTACTTCCGATTTAACCAGCCCGTAGGAATCCAGCAGCTTGTGAACAAGTTTCATGTGTTTGTCTGTGTAATAATCGAAATCGAATTTTGCGGGTTTGGGGTACATAACGGAAATGCGGATCATGGTTATAGTTCTCCTGACGAATGAAATTTAACCGGTTTTGCACTCTACACGTTATAACGTTTCATGTTAAAAAACCAGTGTTCCGGGGTGGAAATTATGGATGAATTGGCGGGGGATAGCCCCAAAGGTATATTTTCATAAAGCTTCGATCGGTATAGGAATACTGCGGGTTAATGACGGTGCATTGCAGGCGGAAGAAATGGATAAGCCCCGGATGAAAGCTACAGCGTGGCGCTGCCGCTCCGGGGCTTAGGCGACTAATTTGCGGGTCTTCACTAAACAACTGCTCATTTAAAACTTGCGTAGTTTACGTGACTCTTCTTTTTTCTGTTCATTACTGCACGAATTCCGGCCAATATAGCACCGCCGATAATCAGTCCACCAACCAAACCTAAAAAAGCCATTGCTGATATCCTTCCAAAATATTTAAGGGTTTCGGGGGAGCGACAATACGGTATCGAGTGTCTCAGCGGGAAAGATTAAGGAATCGTAGAAGGAATCGGAGTGTCGCTGAAACGTTTAGGTACCCAAACGATAAACAACTTGATTATTTAATAACTATATAG
>DKBB01000220.1:0-1810 GCA_002451015.1 Acidobacteria bacterium UBA6911 | reverse complement strand
CTTAATGCAGGCGTTCTGACGAGAAAAGCCAAGGGAACGGCTGCCTATTATTCCATCGCCGATCCCATGATTTACACAATCTGCGATACGATCTGCGACGGTATGACGCAAAGAATGAAAAAACAGGCTGCGGGATTCGGCCTGAAAGTGAAGAAATAACGTCCTGCCGAAATATAGAAAAAGTAAAAATCCTAACCCGGTATCCCTGCCGGTAATTTAATATGATTCTGTATTTTGATATGATACCTTGGAAATTAATTTCTTTTTTGAATCGGGCAACAGGAGAACAAATAAGATGAGTGTTTTATTTACCCCTGGGTCGGAGTTGATTCGGTCCCTGTTGGCATTCTTAATAATCCTTTCGGCTGTTAGTCCTATCCAGGCTTTTGCCCAGGAAAGGGAGCGTTTCGCTCTGGAGATCGAGGGCGGTCCATTCTGGCAGTCGAGGAATGATGTCCGCATACCCAATGAAACTGGCACGAAGTTTTCCCTCATCGATGTGATCGGCAAGGGCCCCTACGGTGCGTTCCGGATGGAAGCGGCTTTTGATCTGAACGAAAAGCATGGTTTCCGTGCAGTTTTTGCTCCACTCAGGATAGGCGAAACGGGCACACTGGAAGGTCCGGTTTCTTTTGCGGGGGAAAGTTTCGATGCCGGTGTTGCGACGGACGCAATCTACAAATTCAGCTCTTACCGTTTTACATACAGGTATCGGTTCTATAACGGTTCCACGTGGAGATGGAAGATCGGATTTACCGGTTTTATCCGGGATGCGCGGATTGCTCTGCGGCAGGGAACTACCTTTGCGGAAGACACCGATGTCGGTTTCGTTCCTCTCGCACATCTGAGCGGGCGAGCGCGCCTGTCTGACCGGTGGCGATTTCTTTTCGATTTCGAAGGTATGGGCGCTTCTCAGGGGCGGGCTTTCGATATTGCTACGAAGTTTGCCTACGCCATGTCCGAGCGATGGGATCTGGCATTCGGCTACCGTACTATTGAGGGCGGTGCCGATGTGGCGCAGGTATACAATTTTGCCTGGCTCCATTTTGCCGTGGCTTCCGTCCGGTTGCGCTACTGATTTCCCCTGTCATTGAACCTCCCCCGGGCGTGCCATTCTTAAAGGTCAGGTAATACAGAGAGGTGAAGGAATGCGTCATTTGATTTTAACTTTCGTGCTGTTCTGTCTTTCGTTGCTTGCCGTCGGTGTACCAACCACCCGGTCTTTCGACGGCGATGAGGAAAGGCATGCTGCGATCGAACGGATTTCAGTCGAAGAAGCAAGGTCGAAAGTCCTGGCCGGTGACGCCTTTCTTGTCTGTGCCTACAACGACAAAAGATGCGAAGGACTTCTCCTGGAAGGAGCCCTGACGCGAAGGGAATTTGAAGAGAAGCTACCCATGCTTCCCAAAGAACAGGAGATCATCATCTACTGTTCCTGAAACAGCGAGTCGACATCCGCCAGGCTGGCGGTCATATACCAGGACGAGGGATTTTCCAACAGTAAGGCCATGATCGGGGGCGTCAACGCCTGGAAAAAGAAACAATACCCTATGAGCCGGAATCAAATCCGATATTCCAAGCTGCCTGCCTCAGACTGACCCCGAGTGGGCCCCGCCTGTAAAGGGAAAGAAAGAGATCCGGGCGACTCGGATTCCTGCCGGTTATGGAGGGTGGAGTAAAAATGGCACAAATCTGGTACAGGCGGTCTATAATGAAGAATTTTATGGATTGGAATTTCCGGATAAATCATGTATTTTCAATGCATGCGCCTGTAGCTCAGCTGGACTAGAGCGTCGGTCTCCGGAACCGA
>DKBB01000012.1 GCA_002451015.1 Acidobacteria bacterium UBA6911 | reverse complement strand
CAGATCCTCGAGGTCGAGGTAGTTATGCAGAGCAGTCTGGAAGTCGTGAGACGCCATCAGCTCCATCAAGTAGTAGGTTTCGGGCGCATCGGGCAGACTGCGCAGGCGAATAACCCAGGTTTCGTCCTGGCGGCTCTCCTCGCGGATAAGCGTCTTTAGAAACTGGCCATTATTGATACTGTCGATCGAAGCGTCCACCTTCTCGATTTGCTTGCTGAAAAGCTCGAGCGCGCGGCCGTACATGAGTGCAGCGCGGCCGTGCAGGTTCAGGCTGGCAAAAGCGTGTGGAACGGCAAGCATGGCTTCCTGAACCGCGACATCCGTCGGCTCACGCTCTACCAGGATGTTCCACGGAACAAGCGCACGGTCATAATGGTCCGCCGAAGCCTCGGCCGAACCTGCCCGCAACAGAGCCTGGTTTGAGAACGGGCCATCGAGTCGGACGCGGTCCAGTGACTGTTTTGATCGTTCGAAATTTCCTGATTCGAACAGGAGAGAACCAAGCACAAGATTGGACTTGTCGCGTATCGCGAGTCCGGCAGGTCCGCTCGCCATCAGTTGACCGGCCCTGTCCAGTTGCTCGATCGCTTCCTGTCGTCGATCAGCCTCCAACAAGGCGATACCGAGGTTGTAGGCGACAAATCCAACTAGGCTTTCGTCGCTCTGCAGCTGCTTGAGCACCTCGACGGCCTCGCCCGGCCGATCGGTTGCCATGTAGATATTCGCCCGCAGGAACTCGATATCATCTTTAATATCTTCGGGCACAGTGCCCCGGATCCGTCCCAACGCATGCAGTGCATCTTCCAGTTGATCTTTCTGGAAATGGATACGGGCGAGTCTGAACGCAGCCTCGTTTCGAACCGCCTCATCGACCGCACCTTCGAGCACCGCCTTGATGGCGCGCCCGGCGCGATGGTGCATGCGGTAGTTGAGTTCAAAGTCTCCGACCGAAAATTCAGCATCGTCGATGTGGTAATGAAGTGTGTCAAGCCGGGGCTCATCAAGACCATGATACTGGGCGAGTTCGGTATCCAGCCGCTGAAGCGCATCGAAATACTGTCCCTGGTTGGCATGATAGAGCGCCTCACCGAAGTAGAGATCTCTCAAGTCGGCTCCCATGACAGGGCATACCGACAGCCCCAAGGCCAAGCTGAATTCGATTAGCCGTATTGGCATTCGCATCGATTACCATTCCCCCAGAGCGATCGAAGTGTTCCCGGAGTCAGGTCCTGCCAGCGTCAGGTCCACCAGCTTTGGTTTAACCTCTTTAAGGAAGGTGAAACGTTCTGTGGAGCTGAAGTCCGCGCCGCCCTCGAGTTTGCCGTCTACGAGTACCTCGAGCTGGTGCTCGCCGGTTGCTATGTTGCCGACGTATACCCTTTGCACGCCACCCTTGCGCAGTGCCTCAAGTTCTTTGGCGCTGTAGATATAGTGCGCGACCAGCTTGCCGTCGATCTGAAGCCGCACGGCATCGAGGCGCATCTTGTTGCCCTCGGCCAGCGCAACGAAGATCGAAACTTGCGTTCCCGACGGGTAGAGCAGTTTCTCCTCCAACTGATTCAGCTCGGCTGCGATGCTGAGGGCGTCTGATTTGATTTCCTGGACCTGTTCGTCGAGTCCCCTCATCTGTTGTCGGTCATTTTGCTGCGCCCAGCCGTAGATACCGCCCAGGCAAAACAGGAGCGCAAAGAAGAAGACTCGTGCTGCCAGAATTGACTCGCAACGCATGTGCGCCCTATTATTGGATGGAAGGTGCGCGAACGTTCCACCGGATTCAATGGCGCGTGTGTTCGTGATCTGGTTGCGTCGGGCCATGGCTTTCCCTCATTTCAATTAAAGTATTGGCGAATTTACAGTTGTATGATCGACCTTATTGGCAATGTTTTATGTGAGCTGTATCACCATTCGATGAGAATCTTACGCCGGTGCGTCCAGACCCTGAAGTGATTGCATTGATGCGTTGCATGGCCGCCCTGGCCCTCAACGGCGCTGTGGNNCTAGCCTGCAGGCTCCCGGATATTTTCAGGCCAGGTGTTCTCCAAAATAAAATATTTACCTTATGAAATAAGCGGACGGGAACTGTGAGATTTCCTGGAAAGCTATCGGATTTCACCCTCACTTTGAGATAGGAACGGTTTGACTTCCTGCCAACTTATGAATTGTGTGAGTTAAATCACTGAATAATTCTGTTTCCCTGCCACTATTAAACAATATCCTTAAATAAGGAGGAGAGCTTGTATGGACAAGGTTTGGGTCATCGCGAATCCAGACGAACTGCTGCGCGACAGGAAGATCCGTAACCTTCAGCCGGAGACTCTTGTTTCCGAAGGAAAGAATCCCGGCAAGGCGTACTCATGGTCCGTGTTGTTCTGGGGAGGCGACCGGTTCTACAACAAACAGGTGGTGAAAGGGCTGTCCTTTTTTAGTCTGATGGTAGCCTTCTATAGCGGAACCGCCCTCACCGTCCTGTTTTGGCGCGACATCGTCCTTTTTCTCCAGGATCACGGGATGTCCGTTTCCGTCTTCCTCCTGGTCGAACTCGCGCTGCTGCTCTTCGTCTTGATTTTCAGGAGCCTGTGCTGCAGCAATGCCTACCACGGGACGGCGAAGACCGGGAAAAAACGTTTCACCGGGACCAGAAGCCGCATGATCCCCTTTGTCTGTTCGCTTCTGCTTCCCGGCTGGGGACAGTTCCTAAACGGCCAGCCCATCAAAGGTAGCGTATTCGCAGGCTTTTGGGTGGTATCCTGTTATTCTCTCGTTACCGTTCCCGTCGTGCTGCTGGCGTGGAAAGATCTGGCGCCTTCCTCTGCTCGTTTTCTCATCGAATCGATCTTCACGGTCGCCGTTCTCTTCCTTCCGCTGATTCCCTTCGTCTGGATGTTGGGCAGCTATGACGCCCTCAAGGTCAGTCGAGAGGTGTGGAAGAAGGAACCTCTCTGGGAACGGATTAAGGCGACGTACAACCTCCGACGGAACCAGGTCTGGGTGCGCAGGGTATACCGCCAGATCAAGCGGACCGTGGTTCTTGTGCTTTTCCTGGCGTTATTCCTGATCATGTTCTACAACTATTTTCCCCGGAGATTCTATGCTGGCGAACTGATCTCGGCCCGGTCTTGGCTGCAAGCGCAGGGGCTGACTCTTCTTCCCGACCTTCTTGGAAAGCTTTTTCCCGATGTCGCCGCCGGGGGCTGAACGTCGGCATTAGACAATATAAAAGCTGGCTGGCGCTTTCAGTGGAATTCCCAAGAGGTACAATGAGGCGGATCACCCACTTGTTTTAGCTGATAGCCGGAGTGGTTTCCCGGTGCATGCTCCATAAGCGAACCTTCTGATGGATCAGGATTGGACACGGGGTATCCGGACGATCTTGACCCGGAAGCCTCCATCGGTCACCATATTACTGAATTCCATGAAGATCCTTCTTCCCGGACGGCGCCCATTTTTTAAGGAACGCGGTGAATTTTTCCAGATCATGCTCTTTTGGCCATCTTCTAGCTTGGCTGAATTCTGCGAATGGAGCATAGTGCCAGTTTTCTCGAGCACAAAGCGGACATCGTGAGCATGCTCCCTCGAAATGTACTTGTCTTTATACTGAATGGCTAAGTTCCTTGTGCAGGAAAAATATTCAATTATTCGCGGCCATTACTATATTGGCTTCCTCTACTTATGCAACCTAAATATAAGGATGCCAAAAGGTAAGTTTTGTTAAAAAGTGTTCTGCGGGAGGTTAAACACACACGTTGAAATATTCACAGGACGGGAATGATCCTGCAGCCACTTCTAGACGGCATAGCCCATGTTACCGGAGGTAGCCATGGAGTAGGAAAAGGAATTACCGCCGGACCGGGAAGGCGGAAACTGCCGACTGCCTGACCGGCAGGTCTGATTAAACGCTTCAAGCCGCTAAAGTGGAGATGGGTGCAATCGACTGAGCACATAGATCCGAGCGACTCCGAGTCTGCCAATC
>DKBB01000267.1 GCA_002451015.1 Acidobacteria bacterium UBA6911 | reverse complement strand
AGGCAGCCTCGGCCGCTCTCCTGGAACCGCGATTCAACTTCGATCCCAACAGCCTGCAGACGAAAGCCGTGAAAAAGGGCGGGAACTATGTTCTGTCCGGAACGAAGTGCAATGTCCCGCTCGCCGACGAAGCCGAACGGCTGCTCGTATACGCCGACCTTGACGGCAGAACCCAGGGATTCCTGGTTGCCGGAAATGCCCCGGGCGTCGTTGTTAAAGATCGCGAAAAGAACATGGGCATGAAAGCCTTTCCACTCTATTCGGTAGCCCTGGAAGAATGCACGATCCCCGAGTCTGACCGTTTGGGCGGCAAAGACGGCTGCGATTTTCAGCTCCTTCTGAACTCTTCGAAGTTGGGTCTCTCCGCCATGGCCCTGGGTGTTGCCCGGGCAGCATATGAATACGCCCTGCAATACGCCGAGGAAAGAACGGCTTTCGGTGAAGCGATCGCCAGGAGGCAATCGATAGCCTTTATGCTTGCGGAAATGAGAACGGATCTCGATGCGGCGCGCATGATGGTCTGGAAAGCAGGCTGGCAGCTGGATAGGGGCGAAGACGCGACCCGCGAAACCTGCCTGGCTTCCAATTTCACCAACGACATGGCCGTGATGGTCGCCGACAGGGCTGTCCAGATCCTGGGCGGCTACGGGTTTATTCGCGAATTTCCCGTGGAGCTCTGGCTGCGCAACGCTCGCGGATTCGCAGTCATGGAAGGAATTACAATCATATAGCCGCACCCGGAGGAAGATGCATGATCAGCTTTGAGATTTCCGAAGAGATCCGAGAACAAAAGGAATACGCGGAAAAGGTTTCGCGTGAAAAGATCCGGCCCCATGCCAGATATTATGACGAACACGAGCATGAAGTGCCTTGGGATTTTGCAAAATTCATCTGGGAGGAAGCCCGTTACCACATAGGGTGCCTGCTGCCGGGCTCGATGGACCTGGAGGAACCTTTCATGTCCCAGGTGCATTCGGTCGAGGCGTTGTCCTGGGGCGACCAGGGATTTTACCTGGCCATTCCCTGGCCAGCACTGGGAGGCACGGCCGTCCGGGCAACCGGAACGGAAGAACAGATCGAACGATTTTTGAAGCGCTTTCATGGCAAGGAAATTACCTGGGCCAGCATGGCACTGACAGAGGCGCACTGCGGTTCCGATTCCGCCGCAATTCGCACCCGCGCCGTACAGGACGGCGACAGCTGGGTATTGAACGGGGAAAAGCTTTTCGTTTCCACCGCTCGTGAGTCCATGGTCAATTCGAAAGGCATCATGATTGTGTGGGCCACCATCGATCCCTCCATGGGCCGCAAGGGAATGCGATTGTTCGTAGTGGAAGCGGGCAACCCGGGACTCAAAATCGCCCGGCAGGAGAAAAAGCTCGGAATGCGGGCCAGCGACACTGCGGTGGTTGTCCTGGAAGATTGCAGGGTGCCGCTCGAAAATATGCTGAGCAATACCGGAGATCCCCAGAAAGCGAAGAGCTTCAAGGGCGCCATGGCCACTTTCGACAGCGCCAGACCCACTGCAGCCGCGAGCGGCGTCGGCATTGCCCGCGCCACGCTCGATTTCCTCAAGGAACAGCTGGCCGAAAATGGAGTCGCCATCCGCTACGACAAGCCCAGAAATCAACTATCCTCCGTTGAAAGAGATATCATAGACATGGAAGCTCAACTGGAGGCGGCATGGCTGCTGGTCGTAAAGGCAGCCTGGCTCATCGATCAGAAAAAGCCGAACACAGTGGAATCGTCCATGTCCAAATTGAAGGCAGGGGACATTGTAACCAAAATAACCCAGAAGGGCGTTGAGCTGATGGGGAACCTGGGCTACTCCAGAAAGCTGCTGCTCGAAAAGTGGATGCGGGACGGTAAGGTCATCGACCTGTTCGAAGGAACGGGACAGATTAACCGCCTGATTGTCGCGCGCCGGATTCTGGGATATACCGGAAGAGAACTGAAATAGCTAAAATTAAAGATTGGAAATTGTAGATTGTAGGTAAAGATTTGAATTTTTAGTCTTCTATCAATAGGAGATGCCGTGTATCCGCCGGTCGTCATCGGATTAAGCACAGTTATTGTCGCGGTCACGGATGAAACACCCAGAATCCTGACCGTCCAGCTCATCGACGACCCTGCCGGCGGAAAAACGGGCTTTCAAAAGAAACAGGCTCCTGCACCGGACACCTCCGACGCCATTCCTTTCGGACATTTCGATCCGGCCACCGACCGGACGCTGGAACTGGGCCTGCGCCGGTGGGTACTGGAACAAACCGGACTAAACCTGGGATACGTCGAACAGCTCTATACGTTCGGAGACCGCAACCGGGACCCTTCCGAAGGCGAAGGAGGCCCACGGGTCATATCGGTGGCCTACCTCGCACTGGTGCGCGAGGGGAAACCCTCCGGCACGGCCGGCGCCCATTGGCGAGAGTGGTATCGTTTTCTCCCATGGGAGGACTGGAGATCCGGAAGGTCTGAAGTCATCGAAAAACATATTGCCCCGGCCCTTACCCGTTGGGTCGAATCGGCTCCCGATTTCAGGATCCTTCAGGATCGACGCGAACGATGCGACATCAATTTCGGGCTGGGAGGCGCTCCATGGGTGCCGGAACGCGTACTGGAACGATACGAACTTATTTATGAAGTCAACCTCGCGATTGAATCTCTTCGTGACAGGAAGTCAAAACCCGCTGCGCCGGAGGAAGCCTCCCCAGGAACCCAGGAAACGAAACGGGATCGAACCGTCTCATGGACTTCCCGCCTGGGAAGGCCGATGGCTCTGGACCACCGGCGCATTCTGGCCACGGCTTTGGGACGCCTTAGGGGAAAACTCAAGTATCGCCCCGTAGTATTCGAACTGCTGCCCTCGGCATTTACTCTTTTCCAGCTGCAGCGTGTCGTGGAAGCTCTTGCGGGGGTGCGTTTGCACAAGCAGAATTTTCGCCGTCTTGTGGAAAAAGGGGGACTGGTGGAAGGCACCGCCCGTTACGACTCGCGCACAGGCGGCCGGCCGGCCGAACTGTTCCGTTTCCGACGGGACGTTCTGCGCGAGCGCCCTGCACCCGGGGTAGGCCTCCCCGGAATACGCCAGCCAGGATAAAATAACCGGGTGCGAATATTGTATGTTCCAATAAATCAGTGCGAATCAAATAGGTTGATTAAAAACATGAAAACTCCCGGTTTCGAGAAGAAAACAATGTTCCGGATCTATTTTCCTTCCGTTATTATATGGACATGCATACTGGCATTCCTCGGCTGTAACGGTGGCGGAAGCGATGCAACGGGCCCAAGCGGATCTAAGCCTTTCCTTTCTCATATTTCTCCCTCAAACCTCATGGTAGGAGGATATCTTTCGGATATCACGATTTTTACTAATAGAACTTTGTTGTGGATTTCCCTGTAGAAGGTGCATCCGTCTTTGTGACTGCGTCTGCACGGGCAAGATTCGTGAACTTTCTCGCTGAATCCCTAACCAATCCTTCTGCACCCAACATGCACCCAGAAATGGATAAGGCCGCAACCTGTTAAGATCACGGCCTTTATAACTCATGGTGCCGAAGGGGGGACTCGAACCCCCACGGGTTTCCCC
>DKBB01000095.1 GCA_002451015.1 Acidobacteria bacterium UBA6911 | reverse complement strand
AAACTGCCTGATCTTTTCGGAGTGTTTGAGTCCAACGCCAATATTCTTTGCCCGGACGCCCCCAAGTTCTGCAGTCCGGAAATCGGAAGCTGGCCCCACTCTGCATTGCTTTGCAACATTGAAAAGGAAAATCTAAATTAACCACAGGTCTGTTGCGTCCGAAAGGCGATATGCACCTCCGAAAGTTTAATAAACATAAACAGAGGGAAAGTACTATGGAAATTAATGAAAAAACTACGGGGAAAGACAAGCAAATATTTTATCCCGCCAAATCTCAAAAATCCTTCAAAGGGCCGGACGAATGGTTTACGGGTGACGTACAGGTCGATATGCTCTTCCCGGACAATGAAACCGCCCACTACTCGGGTGCGTATGTCACATTCCAACCCGGCGCCAGAACCGCGTGGCATCTCCATCCTGCGGGTCAACATATAATCCTGTCTTCCGGTATCGGTTTGACCGGGACGCGCGATGGGAAAATCTTAGAATTTAAGAAGGGTGACTGTGTCTGGTGCCCACCCGACATCGATCACTGGCATGGAGCTACACCCGACGCTCCAATGACGCATCTGGTGATTACCGGAGTTCTCGATGGGAAGAACGTTATCTGGAAGGAAAAGGTTACGGATGATCAATATTTGGGAAAGTATGGGAACGCAAAATGAAAGCAACTATTTCTTCACTTGATAATATTTTCTCTTTTGGTACCTGCTTAGGTAATTGGTTCGGTAGAAAATAATATGGAATAAACATTACGCATTGGACCGGAGACAGTAGAGCATAATGTCCTATTTATCACCGGGATAATCGTGGGCCGTATCTTTTCCATGCGTAACAGATTAGCTGTTTGATCCGGATATATATCTAATTAAGGAGGAACGAAATTGGTCAGCAAACTGACGGAGAAGCTTAAATTAAAATACTCTCCCCTGGCTATCTTATTGTCAGAAGGGAAACCTGCCAATGCATTACAGTTCAAAGGCGGAAACAGGGGATGCGTTGCGGCCATGTTGGTTGCAGCAACCAAAGGTCGGACTGTAGCCTTTGACAAGACGAGCTTTGGTTGTCCAGGAGGCGGAGTGGGTCTCGGATTCGGCAATACATATGTGGGTATGCCGATAGATCGACTTCTTTCCACAGGCGGTCAAGCTCAATTGCCGGGTGGACAAACCTTCGATATGGGGATCGGTGAACGATTCTTCGAGAGCCCGGAAGTAACGTGCAAGTGGATGAATGCTCTGCCGTTCAGAGAGATCCCATCGAAATACATAATAGTCAAGCCCTTTAATCAAATGACTGAAAAGGAAGTTCCCGTGCTCGTCTGGCTCCTCGCTAATGCCGATCAACTGAGCGCACTAGTAACGCAAATTGGATATAGACGCGGCTCTGTGGAAAACATCTTCGCTCCCTGGGGCGCCGCCTGCCAGTCCATCTTGTTTGCCTATGCTGAGTGTGAAAGAGAACAGCCAAGAGCTGTGCTCGGATTCTTCGATATCTCTCAGCGGCATAGTATTGAAAAGGACGTCCTTTCGCTTACGATTCCCTACAAGCTGTTCCAGGAGATGGAAGCCGGAATTGATGAGAGTTTCTTCAAGACCGAAGCATGGCAGAAACTCCAAGAGCGTCAATAAATGCAACTGCTCCGAATCAGTAGAACTGAAATGTACGGGTTAGGATAAAAGTGAATCATCTTTGGTACCATCTTTGGTACTTTTATTTCCCAAAAGACAAGATACCCAAATTGGCTGAGTATTCAGGATGCTTTTCGCAACTGGGAGATCCAGGCAACTTGATGTCTCGGACTCGTTTATCTGAAAATGTTTGATCGGGATTCCTGGTGAATAGGAAAAATCCTAGGTTCCTATCTTTTCCCGACTCAAGACTTAAATCCAAGACTAAATTACGGCGAGTAAGAATCTTCCTTTTTCACTTCCTGCATAGTTTTTATTCCATATAATAGCCTCTAACTTTTTAAGGATTTCCCAGGCGGCATTTGATTCAGGTTTCCAAAGGGACTGATATTCGATATGAATAAAAAACGAATGGATTTGCTGAAAATCATATCTGTTTGTCTGTTCAGCCTGCTTTTACCGGTAATTATCACCAGTTGCGATAGTGTTGAATCCAGTCGTAAGTCGTCTCCTAATATTATTATCATTTTCACTGATGATCAGGGTTATGGNNCAATTTACGAACTTCTATGTTGGAGGAGCTGTCTGCACTCCCTCAAGGGCCTCTCTTTTAACGGGATGTTATCCGAAACGTGTCGGCCTTCAGACAGGAGTTTTATTCCCAAACGATAAAAGCGGACTCAATCCGGATGAGATCACGATTGCTGAACTTCTTAAAGGGAAAGGCTACGCAACAGCCTGTATCGGAAAGTGGCATTTAGGAAGACCATCGGAATTATTGCCGACCGGCCAGGGCTTCGACTACTATTTTGGAGTTCCCTACAGCAACGATATGCTTCCTGAACATATCATGGCCGCGGAAATGGGCGGCTTTCCGGAACTTCCGCTTATGAAAAATGAGGAAGTTGTTGAAGCGCCTGCCGACCAAACAACCCTGACCAACCGTTATATACAGGAAACGATTCGCCTCATTCGGACCTACAAGGACCAGCCGTTTTTCATATACCTGGCTCATTCCATGCCCCACTATCCTTGTCATTCGTCAGATGGTTTTGTGGATTCAAGCGAACGCGGCAGTTATGGCGATGCGGTTCAGGAAATTGACGACGGTGTCGGTCGTATTATCCAAGAATTGAAGAAACAGGGTATCGACAAGGATACGCTTCTGGTTTTTACCTCTGATAACGGCCCCTGGAAAGCTGCCGAGGAGATAAATTTCATGGGCTTGGGCGGAGACGGAACTACCGGTAGCGCCCTGCCCCTGTCCGGATGGAAAGGTGAAACCCTGGAGGGCGGAATGCGTGTGCCAACCGTTATACGCTGGCCGGATTATCTGCCTGAAAATAGTGTATGTAACGAACTGGCCTCCACCCTGGACCTTCTGCCGACCATTGCCAGTCTTACCGGTGCCGAATTGCCCGGGGATCGCGTTATCGATGGTAAAGATATCTCAAATCTTCTGAAAGATCCTAACTCCAGTTCGCCTCACGAATATTTCTATTATTACAGTATCCGATCCGGAAAGCTGAATGCGATCAGGGATGCGCAGGGCTTCAAACTCCATCTATGGCGAGATCCGTTAGGGTATGGAGGTGATGGTCCCTCTGAGGTGGAAGAGCTTTATTTCTTGCCCGATGACATTGATGAAAACGATAACATCTGTGCAAAAAAACCTGAGGTGGTAAAAAGACTGAGGGAGGCCGCTTTAGCATTTGATGCTGACTTGATAAAATATTCCCGACCGGTAGGGGCGGTGCAGTGAGGGAATTCAATCTGTCCTGTTTAAGCGACAATTTTTATTTCTATTAAAAGGGCATTTTCATGCCGGCACCAGCAGGCGGCCTGGCAGGCTCTTTTGAAAAAATCTCAGTTATTTTTCCTTCGGGTAGCAGGTCCTTGCCAGCCAGATCCGGATAATCCGGACCATAACGAAGGCATCTGAAGACAGAATTAAAAAATTGGCCCGCGCTGTCCGACATTATTTTAAAATTCCATAATCGCATTTCGTTTGGTCTCCAACCGGAGTCATATATCCCCAGACAACCTCCTCTTCTTTTGTTGCCTCAAAAGACCGAAGTTTTTGGCGGAGCGAATGCTTTACGTGAATTGCTGGAGTCAGGAAGGAAGGCAGATTTGGCACAAACCATGGCACAAGCTGGATAAAATGGTATTGCAGAAAGCGATTCGTATCTGTAAAGTATTGATTCTACAGGATGCGCCCGTAGCTCAGTTGGATAGAGCGTTTGACTACGAATCAAAAGGTCGCAAGTTCGAGTCTTGCCGGGCGCACCATCTATCCTATTTATAATCAATTAATTATCAATTTCATGCTCCTGAGCTTTTCTTGGTTTTTGCCTGTCTTTGTCCGTGTCTTTGTCCATTTTTGATTGAAAAGA
>DKBB01000215.1 GCA_002451015.1 Acidobacteria bacterium UBA6911 | reverse complement strand
CCTCGTTGGCGAATTCTTCATGGAGGCGCACGTAAAACTGCGGCCCGTAGACTTCGCCAACGAGGGCATCTTCGTCTGCGGTCTGGCGCATTCGCCGAAGTATACCGAAGAGAACGTGACTCAGGCCCTTGCAGCGGCGGGTCGCGCCGCCGTTATCCTGTCCAAAGAGGCACTCGAGGTGGGCGGGGTTGTCTCGCACGTCGATCCCGATAAGTGCGCGACGTGCCTGACTTGCGTGCGCGAGTGCATCTATGAGGCGCCGTTTATAAACGCGGACGGCAAGGCGGAGATCGAGGAGGCCAAGTGTCAGGGATGCGGTAACTGCGCCGCTGCCTGCCCGGCCAAGGCCATTCAACTTCGTACTTTTACCGACAGGCAGGAACGCGCCCTGTTCATGAGCATGCTGCGCGAGGAAGTACCGGCAGGAGTAGGACCGGAGTAGTAATTGAGAAGCGAGTTGAGCCGGCAACTCAGCAATCCAAAGTAGCGGGAAATATGGAAAACGAACCGACGATTATAGCTTTTTGCTGTCACTATTGCGCCTTCACCGCGGCCGACCTGGCGGGAACGATGCGGAAGCAGTATCCGACAAACATCCGCATTGTCAGGATCCCGTGCACCGGCAAGGTGGACGAAAACATGGTGCTTCAGGCCTTTGTGGAAGGGGCCGACGGCGTAATGGTGGCGGGCTGCGAGATAGGCAGCTGCCATTTCATCCAGGGCAATGTGCGGGCGTTGAAACGAGTGGCGCACGCCAAGAAGTTGTTGGGCGAAACGGGCGTGAATCCCGATCGCCTCGAGTTCTACCACGTTGCCGCATCGCAGGGGCCGCTTTTTGCCACGACCTCTGCTGAGTTTACGGAGCGGATCAAGCAACTCAACGCCGGCGGCAAGGCCTCGGCGGATGCAGCGAGTGCCGAAGGCTCCACGGGAGACGGTCAATGATAACAGCCGAACGCAAGGTATTCGACGACTTGTACGCAAAGGCCAGCGGGCACAAGAAGGTGCTGCTGCTCGGATGCGGCACGTGCGTCACCGTTTGTATGGCCGGCGGCGAGAAGGAAGTGGACATTCTGGACAGTCAACTCAAACTGGCGGCCAAGGAGCGAGGCGACGATTTCGAGGTGACAACGCACACGATCGTCCGCCAGTGCGACGAAGAGTTCTTCGACGAGGAGACATCGAGAAAAATCGCCGCCGCGGACGCCGTTATCTCGCTCGCCTGCGGGGTCGGCATTCAGTTCTGTTCCGAAAAGTATCCGGAGAAACGGGTGTATGCCGGAGTCAATACGCAGTTCTATGGTGCGACCATCGAACAGGGCGTGTGGGAGGAACGTTGCGCCGGCTGTGGGGAATGCATCGTGGACAAGTTCGCCGGAATATGCCCGGTGGCGCGTTGTTCGAAGAGCCTGATGAACGGTCCGTGCGGCGGTACAACGGACGGCAAATGCGAGGTCGGCGAGGATATCGACTGCGCTTGGGCTCTCATCATAAAGCGCATGAAGGAACTTGGCACGCTCGAGGAACTCAGCGAGATCACCGAGCCTCGGGATTGGTCAACCGCACGTGACGGCGGGCCAAGACGAATAGTACACGAGTCACTTAGACTGGATGAGGGAGTCAAGAAGGATGGTTAGGGAGGATTTGAGACGGTGAAATCAAAATCAAATATTGAGCGGCTGCTGGAAAAGGGCGAATTTGTCGTTACGTCGGAATGCGGGCCACCGAGAGGAGCGGACGCGGAAGCTGTTCGGAAAAAAGGGAGCCTTTTAAAAGATGTCGTAGACGGAGTCAACGTGACGGACAACCAGACCTCCGTTGTTAGGATGAGTTCCCTGTCCTCCAGCGTCATTCTCAAGGACATGGGCTTCGATCCCATATGGCAGATGGTTTGCCGGGACAGGAACCGGATCGCCATCCAGAGCGATATTCTCGGTGCCGCGGCACTGGGCATCAACAACCTGCTTTGCCTGTCGGGCGACCACCAGAGCTTCGGCGACAATCCGAAAGCCAAGAACGTGTACGACATCGACTCGATCCAGCTTATCCAAACGGTCAAGATGCTTAGGGATGAAGGCAAATTCCTGGGCGGTGACGAAGTCAAGGGCGCCCCGGCGCTGTTTATCGGCGCGGCGGAAAATCCTTTTGCCGATCCCTTCGAAATCCGGGCGATGCGTCTGGGCAAAAAAGTCAAGGCCGGTGCCGACTTCATCCAAACCCAATGCATATTCAACATGGAAAAGTTCGCCAAGTGGATGGAAGAGGTAAGGGAGCGCGGCTTGCACGAACAGGTTGCGATCCTGGCCGGCGTCACCCCTATGAAGTCCGCCGGCATGGCGAAGTACATGAAGAAGAATGTTCCCGGGATGGATGTGCCGGATTCCCTGATCGAAAGGATCAGCGCCGTTCCGAAGGAGAACCAGGCCGAAGAGGGCGTCAAGATCTGTGTCGAAATGATCAAGCAGTTGAAGGAGATCAAAGGCGTACGCGGCGTTCACATCATGGCGATCGAGTGGGAAGAGAAGGTCGCCGAGATCGTCAAAGCAGCCGGGCTCGCCCCCAGACCTGCATAAGCTGAGATATGAACAGCGCCGGCAGATTCATCATCGCGCAAGATGCAATCAACCGGCGCTTTTTTATATCCACGCATCTCTCTTTCCGTCATAAATTGTATAGCGCTGCCGCACTCCAAACAGGCTTATGCAAGTTTTTCACCTAGTTTGTAAGCCTTGATTAAATAATGCTCCACGCCTCGATGCTCAACATCCCCTGCGTACAGGTCCCCGACGACCTTCGCATTCAGGGAATCGACGACAACTCCCTTGATCTGTTTCGATGCCCAATCGCAGAATCTCCGGTAAACAGGCGGTACGATCCCCGAAGTAACAATTATGGCGGCTTTTCGTTTCCTGCCGGTCCTGGGAAGCGGACACCCCGTGACGGTAAAAACTTTTCTACCGGGCTTTCCGAAGGTCCAGCAGATTCTCTCGAGAAACGTCATCATGACAGCGGTTGCATAGCCCATATGCACGGGCGTGCCGAATATCAGCACATCGGAGTCGAGGACAGCCTCTTTCAGTTGCTCCATGTCATCCCGGATAGCGCATGCCGCTATAGGGCCTTCGGTTTTACTTTCACGACAGGCAAGGCAATTCCTGCAGAATTTAATATCGTAATCCATGAGGTAGATCTTCCTGACACAGCTGTCTCCGGCTCTGGCGCGGAAACCTTCTATTGCCTTATCCACAAGCGTATCGGTCGACTTACCTTTTCGCGGGCTTCCAACAACAGCGAGCAGATTCATAATTCCTCACAGACATGGTTCATTACAAGCGGCATTGTACCTCAGGCTTCCTTTCGGTTCCGGTTGTATTCGTATCGCATCTGCAGCAGCTCCACCATCAGCGCAAAACCCATGGGCAGGTAAATGTATCCTTTAGGCACGTGTTGGTGCAAGCCTTCCATAAAAATCGTAACTCCGATGGTAATTAGAAAGGAAAGCGCCAGGATCTTCAGGGCAGGATGATTCAGGATGAATTCGCCGATGGGACGGGCAAAAAAGAGGATGGCTACNNTTATGGATCTCATGAACCGCCTTAAACAGCAGAAACAATCCTCCCGCGAGGAGGATCAGATCCCGGACCGAAATATCAAACACCAGAGGCTCCGTAAGACCGGTCAGCACCAGCACCACGGCCAGCATGAGGATCCGGGCAAGCATAGCCATGCCCAGTCCTATTACGCGGGCCTTCTGCCGCCGGTTTTCCGGAACACGCCCTACGAAAATGGCGATTACCAGGACATTGTCAACTCCCAGAACGAGTTCCAAACCTATGAGAAGCGCCAGAATTCCAATTGCATCCCCCATACGGCATCTCCCTTAATATCTACGACTATGAACTTCCCAAAAAAAAGCAAGGGCGAGTATAATACCTTCCGGTTTATTAGACAAATGACACAGCAGAAAGTCCAACGACTCTCAAGTCCGGGTGCAAATATCGGCACAATACGCCGACAGTAGAGGTGAATACAATGAAGACAATCGATCTGAGAAGCGACACCGTTACCCTGCCGACTCCGGCCATGCGTGAGGCGATTTTCCAGGCGGAAGTGGGAGATGACGTATTCGAGGAAGATCCCACGGTAAACCGCCTTGAAGAAATGGCCGCGGAGCGGGTCGGCAAGGAAGCCGCATTGCTGGTTTCCAGTGGGACGATGGCGAATCTGACATGCACAATAACCCACTGCGCCCGGGGAGAGGAAGTCATCCTGGGAGACCGGTCCCATATCTTTCTGAACGAAGCGGGCGGTATGGCGGCACTAGGCGGTATTCATCCCCACACGGTTCCGAACCTGGCGGACGGTACGATAAGACTGGACGATATAGAATCGGCCATTCGTGGCGATAATGTCCACTATCCCCGTACACGGCTGATCTGCCTGGAAAACACCCACAATCGCTGCAACGGGATGGCCCTGACGCAGGAGTACTGCGACTCCGTTGCGGAACTGGCCCGAAACCATGGACTGAAGGTCCATATCGACGGCGCCCGGATATTCAACGCCGCCGTTGCCCTGGGAGTCGATGTAAAGAACCTGACCCGCGGTGCGGATTCCCTTTCCTTCTGCCTTTCCAAAGGACTTTCGGCCCCTGTCGGTTCGCTGGTCTGCGGAACCGGCGAATTCATCGCTGAAGCGCGGCGGAGCCGGAAAATCCTCGGCGGCGGCATGCGCCAGGCGGGTATCATTGCCGCAGCTGGCATCACCGCCCTTGAACAGATGGTGGATAGGCTGGCGGAAGATCACCGTAATGCCCTGAATCTGGCGGAAGGAATCCATAAAATCAAAGGTCTTTCCATCGACCTTTCCAGGGTGCAGACCAATATCATTTACTTCAGCGTGACCAGCGACCGGATCACGGGGGAACAGCTATTGAATCGGCTCAGTGAAATGGATTTGAAAACATTCCTTACGGGACCAGACACCTTCCGCATGGTTACGCATTACGGTATAGAAAAAAACGACATCGACACTGCCCTTGCGGTGATCCGCGAAGCCGTGCGGTAAACACGTCTACTTGATTCCCAGTTTCTTCTGAATTTTCTCCAGCGGAATACCCTTGGTCTCCGGCATCATTGCAATCACCCAGATAAGCTGTAGAATCATCATGCCGGCATAGAAAGCGAAAACCCGCGCGCCCGCCTGACTGGCCCCGGGCGCGCTGGCCGGACCCACCAGCATGGGAAAAGTCCAGGAAATGGCCGCGTTCATGATCCAGTGAGTGAAGGAACCCAGTGCCTGGCCCTTTGCCCGCACACGGTTGGGAAAGATCTCGCTGATAAACACCCAGATAACCGCCCCCTGTCCGAAAGCGTGGGATGCGATAAAAAGGAGAAAACAGCCGAGCACAATCGCGCCACCCCGCTCCGCATTAAAAGCCCAGGCAACCGTACTGAGGCTGACAACGTAGCCGATAGATCCGACAAGCATCAATTTTCTGCGCCCGAAGTGATCGATAACTGAAAGGGCCAGCATGGTAAAGACAAGATTCGTTGCACCGACGATGACGCTTTGCAGACGGGCGAAATCGGCGCTGGCGCCCGCCATTTCGAAAATGCGCGTGGAATAGTAAAGCAGGGCGTTGATACCGGAAAGCTGGTTGAATGCGGCGATGAAAAACGCCAGCAGGATCGGCTTCAGGTACATCCTGCGGAATAAGGATTCGCGAATGCCGTGGTGGGAAAGATCGATCGACTCCTGTATCTCCTGTATTTCCCGATCTACGTTTTCAGCCCCGATACGTTCCATAACGCCGCGGGCCTCCCCGGTACGGTCCCGAATCATGAGCCAGCGCGGACTGAGGGGTATGCCAAACAGAAGTATTAAAAAAGCTGCGGCGGGCAGGGCTTCCACTCCGAACATCCAGCGCCATTCGACGGTCCCGAGGTCGAGACTGCCGATAATGTAGTTCGAAAGATAAGCCAGAAGGATGCCGAATACGATATTGAACTGGAGCAATGCCACAAGACGGCCGCGGGATTTGGCGGGAGAGATTTCCGCGATATAGATCGGACCTACCACCGAGGAGCCGCCTACGGCCAGCCCTCCAATGAACCTGGCTATAACGAATGACAGCCAATTCCAGGCAAAGGCGCTTCCGATAGCCGAAACGAGATACAGTATCGCCAGCAGAGACAGAGTCCGGCGCCTTCCGAAAGCGTCCGACGGTTTGCTGCTCAGCCAGGCCCCCAGTATCGTCCCGATCAGGGCGCTCGCCGTGGTGCAGCCGTGCCAGAAAGCGGGATTGCCGAAAATACCCAGTTTTCCAAAGGCGGAAGCGAGGGATTCATAGGTTCCGGCATACAGATTTTGAAGCGTCTGCTCCGCCCCGGAAATGACGGCTGTGTCGAAACCGAACAAAAGCCCCCCAAGCGAGGCCACAACAGCGCTTCTGAGAAGATATCTTTTTTTCATATTCCGCCTGTCATAATCGTTTATTCACCTATGGAACCGTACGATCTCTACTTTTCAGGCAAACGATCCACGGGGCTTCGTTTCCCGGCGACCGCGGTTTCATATTTGTAGAATCCTTCGACTTCGGAATAGAAATAGGCGTCCGCATCGATACCGCTTTGCTTGTTATTACGGACCACTTCCATAAACGGCAGTTGAATGGCTGCAAGCAGGGCTAGGATCATGCAGGATACCAAAACCAGCCCAAGCAGAATGGTCTTCCAGTTCCGTTCCTTCATTTTGTCCGGTCTACCGTGGAAACAGGATCCCGCCGAAGGCGATATAGGCAATGATAAGCGTCAGGATCAGGTTGAAGGACTGGCCGACAATATAGACCACCATGGGACGGCCTCCTACCATTTCCTTTGCCAGTGCCTTGAAATTCGATTCCAGGCCGATGCTCACAAATGCCAGGCAGAAGAAGTACCCCCGGAAGCCTGTTGAAATTCCCAGCATGGAGTCGACGAACTTGTCTCCCAGCAGGGGAGTCAGGATGAAAGAAAATACAATCGAAGCCACCACGAAACCTAAGATGAACTTCGGGAAACGATACCAGATCTCCATCGGGGTCGGCTTGGGAGCATCCGGGTTCCGGTCGATTCGAGTCACCCAGAGCACCGCGACTACGAACGCCACAACACCGATCAGTACGTTTTGAATCATCTTGACGACAGCGGCAACGTCCATTGCGTCTTTGCCGAGCATGTCCCCGGCCGCGACTACCGCCCCGGTGGAGTCTATGGTTCCGCCCATCCAGGCGCCGCCGACTATGTAATCCATTCCCACCCACTTAATGCCGATGGGCATGAAAATCATCATCAGCACGGTGAAAATCAGGGTCATCCCAACAGCCAGCGTCAGCTCCTCCTTTTTGGCCCGGCAGGCGCCTGCCGTCGCTATGGCCGCGGAAACGCCGCAGACCGATGTCGCGGCGGCAATGACAATAACCAGGGTTTTACTGAGACCTTTCAGAATCCGCGTCCCGAAAAAATACATGAAGATGATGACTATCGGAGTCACGACCCAGGCAACCAGCAGGCCCTGCGCACCCAGAGAGAGCATTTTGTCGAACAGGATCTCTCCGCCCAGGAGGACCAGGCCGATCTTGATATAGAGCTCGGTACGGACAGCCGGTTTCAGCCATTCGGGCAGTCCGAAGCTATTGCTGATAAACAGTCCCAGGATCAGGGCCCAGAACGCATACCCGAGTCCATACGCTTTCAGTATCGACTGGGATGCAACGATATAACTGACCACCGACAGGATGAACACAATCGGAAAAGCGATGGGAAATCTCGCCACGTCGGCGTGCATGCTGCAAAGTGCCGGAACCAGGAGCGCAGCGATACCGATTAAAAGGAAAAGGAGCGGCAACAGTAATCCGGCGGGAACCGATTCGAGCGGATTGGTCTCCCAGGTTTTGACTTTAGGGATCATCCGGATCCACGGGGTTAATATGAAAATGACCATCCCCAGCCATACCGCCCACCAGTCTTCCGTCGTCCATAGTTCGGAGAGTCTGGACTTCGCCTCACTCATGGAATCAATCCTCCGCAATAAACTTCATTTAAGTTCCAAGTCCACGAATATCTCAATAGATCCCATGTCGTTAAAAGCAGGATTATCGAGTAGAAAACATGGAAATGTCCACTTACCCGAAATCGGAGCATTCATGGCATTCACAAGTATCTCGTTTCTTGTTCAGCGTTTTCAACGGAAAATCCTAAACGGCAGCCCATTCAACGAAAATACTCCCCGAACCGGGAGAAACACAGGTTGGCTTGAAAAAAGTGCGTCAGATCATAGCAGCGCCGCGTTCGTTCGAGTTGTCCCGACAGGCAACAACATCCTATTCTAACGAATTTCTATTTCTGTCCAAACCCAGATGATGCGCCAGCAGATTCAGAAACAATCCCACATCGGTCACAATACCGGTCGATTCCACCGAACCGCGGTCGGCCAGTTTGGTTACCACTGCGGGATTGATGTCGACACAGATCAGATGCACACCGGCGGGAGTCATGTTGCCCACTCCGATGGCATGCAGCATGGAGGAAAGCATCAAGATCACATCCGCCCCTTCAATAGCCCGTGCATAGGCAGCCTGGCCTTCACATAAATCCATAATGGTTTCCGGAAGGGGACCGTCATCCCGAATCGATCCGACGGCCGTGAACTCAACATTGTTACGGATACATTCGTACATGACGCCACCCGTCAACACTCCCTGCTCCACGGCGGCTGCGATCGAACCCGCCGCGCGGATACGATTGATGGCACGCAGGTGGTACTGGTGCCCCAGGGGCACACCTGTCCCCCGCTTCATATCCACTCCCAGAGAAGTTCCGAACATGTTCAATTCAATATCGTGCGTCGGCAGCGCGTTCCCCGTCAAGAGGGCCTGCACATACCCGTTTCGGATCATTTCCGCCAGGTACTCGCCTCCGCCGGTATGGATCACCACCGGACCGGCAACGACTATGATACGCCCGCCGCGACTCCGGATACGCTTCATCTCCCAGGCCAGTTCCTCAACAATACGCTCCACGCGACGTTCACTGGAAACGCCGGCGCTCATGAAAGCAAAAGCCTCCTCGGTACGCGCCGTTTCCGGTGTGTTCACGGCAATACCCTCGACGCCGCAGACCACTGGGTCTCCGGACCGCAGATTGCGAATAAGTTCACAGCGAACCGAGCGTGGGGACGGGCCTACTACCAGCACGGCGTCCATACGTTGTTTTTCAGCCCGTGTCCATTGACCGTCAATAAATACATCGGTGGGATAGATGGTTGTGCTGTAGAAGCCTTCGGGCGCCACGCCATTCGCGGGCGCCGGTTTGTGTGCCGCTTCCACGGTAGAATTGACGGCAACGGCGCCATGCCCTTCAAGTTCCCTGACAACCCTCTGTAAGGACTCGCGATCGGGGGCGCTGGCGCGCAGCCGGCACAGTGAGGTTTGATCGTGTCGTAGACCGGCACGAAACTGTTCCACACGAAAACTGCCTCCGGCTCCGGTGACCGCATCCATTGCCCGATTCAGAATGCCGGAATCCAGCAAATGCCCCGTCAATTGCAGTCGTTCGCTGCAAATAGGGGATTCCACGGGTTCCCGTTCCGACAGAGGAATCCGCGTATCCTGTTCCAGAAGCAAACACAGGCATTTTGCGGCTCCACCGGCCAGAATGAATTCGCTTAAGTCTGTCGTTATTACTTCGAGATCCCAGTCCTCAAGTTTGCGCCGCAGAGCTTCGGAAGCATGGTTGGCAATGAGGGCGTCCCCGACGCGGACCGCATTGCAACAGAAACGCTGCGCATCCTCGTCATCGACTTCAATGCGATTCGGGCGATCATAATGATCCCGTACTAAATCACGCGATCGTTTGTCAAAAGCCGCGGGGTAATACATCACCCTCCTTCCGGGCAGCGGAACGAAGCAGGTATCCAGGTGATAGAATCGCTCATCGACAAGACGCAGGCTGTGGACCGGGCAGCGGAAAAATTCGGTCAAATATTTATGGGAGGTCAGGGAACTGCGAACGCCGTAACCGGCCCACAGGATGTCCTCCCCCGGTTGGAACAAAGCATCCCCTTCCCCCTCGAATGTGCAATCATCGGGAATATCCGCTATATCAATACCCTGCGCCTTTATCCATTTCACGTACTCAGGCACCTCGGGAGCCCTCTGGGGAACGCGGAACAGGGATGGCACAAACAGATTCTCGAGTTTCAATCCCGCATTAGCTACGAAGCACATGTCCGGCTGTCCGGCTGCCGGCTCCACAATACGGACATCGCATCGATCGGAGAGAATCCGGACCAGATTGTCCCACTGTTTGTGGGCTCTGGGCTGGAGGACTTTACCGATATTTCCCTCCATCCAGGGATTGATGACATACTGCACATCAAAATAGGTCGGAGGACACATCAAAAGGGAAGCGGATGAATTTTTCATAGTGTATCCAGATTAAGGAATTCTTCATGATTCAAACAGGATTCTAGACAATCGACCACACCCGGTTTGCACGTTGGATCCATTTTCTTGAGAGGCGTTAATCGCATTTACGAGCACCTCGTTTCTCCCCTTCGATTTTTCAACCGGAAACGGCAGCCTTCTGGTCGCAAAGATCCGCCGCAACGACCCCGCCTATCGGAACCGGACCGTCATCAGTTCCGGATTTCAACAGGCTTATTAATTACCGGGCGGCCGGTCGGTGTTTGGATCCGTTCCATAAAGATTAACCTGGATAAATTCCAAAAAAAAGAAAAAGCAAGGGAAGAATACCCTGTACCCGGCCCTGGTCGATTCCTTAGAATTGGATACATATCCTCGCCTTTCCGGTGTAGAATGCAGTCCAAATCATGGTTTCTCATTTGGAGCAAAATGCATCCAACATCTAGGAGAGCAAGATGAACGATTACCCCTATCCGGCGTACGAAGGCGTTCGAAGCATTGTAACGGATCTGCTGCTGACCGTCATCACCTGCGGGCTATACGGCCTGTACTGGCAGTACAGACAGATGGAAACCCTGAACGGCTGGCTGAGAAGAAAGGACTTCTCTTTTGGGTTATGGCTTCTTCTGTCCATCATCACCTGCGGCATATTTGCCATTTACTATGAATACAAAATGGCCAAGGGCATCAACGAGATTCAGGAACAAAACAAAATGCGGGTGGCCTCCGATCTACCCCTGATCTGCCTTGTCCTGACGATATTCGGCCTGGCGTTTGTCTCCCTGGCGATTCAACAGTTGGAGATTAACAAGTTTTATGGAGCGTCCGGTGACTGATAGGGTAAAGCCGGCCCCGGCGAAGAACACGGTTCGAACACGGCCAGACTCCGGAAAGGGCTCGGATGTCTGGCTGGCACGCATCTTCCTGCTCGTTGTCATCGGAGCGGGTTTGGTCTCTCTGCTTTCCGGCGCCACCCCCGAAAGCCTGGCATTTTGGCCATGCCCGTTCCATTCCATTACAGATATAGAGTGCCCCGGTTGCGGAATGACACGGGCGTGCATCGCACTGGCACGCGGAGATATCGGCAATGCCCTGCACTATAATCCGCTGTCACTCGGTTTGGTCTTTTTTGCCGGGGGATTCGCCCTGGCCCCGCGCCATATGCGACGGTTTTGGCGGTATTTATCACACAGTACCCGTTCTGTATGCACATGGTCGTTGCTGGCTCTTGTCATCGGGTTCTGGGCATACCGGATCCTACTCTAACAAGGGAAAATTTATCGAGGAGAAGTTCCGTTTCTCCTCCCTCCTGCATTCATAAAGAAGGAACCCGCATGGATCATCACAAAACGCGGAAAGGCAACTGGCCGAATCCCGTTCAAGCCTGGTACATGGTCATAGTCCTGATGCTGGCTTACATGTTCTCCTATCTCGACCGCCAGATCCTCAACCTGCTCGTCGAACCTATAAAAGCGGATCTGCATATCACAGACTTTAAAATGAGTTTTCTGATGGGTGCTGCATTTGCGAGTGTTTACTGCTTTACGGGCATTTTCATATGCCGTTGGGTTGACAGCCGCAGCAGGAGCAAACTCATTTTCTGGGGCATCACGATATGGAGCCTGATGACGGCCCTGTGCGGGTGGGCCCGGAATTACCTGCAGCTTTTTCTTGGACGCATCGGCGTAGGGGTGGGTGAGGCGACCCTGAATCCATCCGCATTTTCCATGATCGGCGACAGCTTCAAGGAATCCAAGCGCCCCCTGGCCAT
>DKBB01000182.1 GCA_002451015.1 Acidobacteria bacterium UBA6911 | reverse complement strand
CTTGGGCATAATGCGGTATGTGCCGTCGGTCAACTGGTCTATGCGCCACAGTTGTTCGGGACCGCCGGTAAATACGGGAGCCGCTGCGACCTCACCGTCAGCGGTTGCGGTCAACGTACGGTCCGTGCCGGCGATTGCGATCTTGAAGTAGGGAGATCCGGGATACCCGCCGGCATCGGCGACGGGTGTGATTGTCCACTTCTGGTGGGGTCGGACCATGTAGTCGCCGATGCGAATGTCGATGTTGCCGGCCGGCCAGTTAGGCAACACGTCGGCTAGCTCCTGGGCTGGAACCGGGGCTACGGGGCCGCTAGGTCGCCCAAAGCCGCGCATGCCGCCGGCCATCCGCACGAAATCCACAGCCAGTTCCAGCGCGTAGCCACTGCGTTCGGACTGGATCTCATAAGTGCCTTCCTGGAAATTGTCGCCGGCAACGGGCCATCCGTCTTTCCAGAGCAAGGGTCGGATGTCCATCACACTGCGGCCGCCGCGGTCCAGGTCGGCCTCGTAGTGACAGGAGAATTTCTGCACGCCGTCGCCTAAATCAAGCAGGCCGAAGTGACCGGGCCCGATGAAGCGGCCGCCGGCGGCCACGAAGAGCTTGCCGCCGCCTTTGAGCGTGTCCACGTCCATATTATCCAGAAAGGGGCCCGTCACTTTTCTGGAACGGCCCACGCGAATGTTGTATGTCGCGTTAGCTCCGTCGCAGCATGTACCGTGAGTGCCCAGAAGATAGTACCAGCCGTCGCGATACATCATCGAAGTGGCTTCCATGTCGATGGCGATGTTTACGGGCTCATTGCCGGGGACGCGTTTTCCCGTTTCGGGATCGAGCTCGATAATGCGGATATAGCCGAAGTAGGTCCCATAGGTGAGCCACAGCCTGCCTTCGGTGGGATCGAGGAAGAACGCCGGATCGATGGCATCGCAGTCTTCGACACCGTCGCTGGTGGCGACGACGCTGTTGTCCTGAAATCCGAAGTCGGGGGATTCGGGGTCGAGGGTCCTGGTCCACATCGTGTTGATGGCGCCGGCGTGTCCCCCGGCCAGACCTCCGCCTTTCGAGGCATAAGACAAGTAGTAACGATCCCCGATCTTGATGGCGTCAGGAGCCAATCCGCCGCCGGGGCGCACAGCCCCGCTGCGCCAGGTCCAGCCATCGTCGGAGATCAGGCCGCCGCCGCCGGTGCCGAAGGTATAGAACCTGCCATCGCACACCATGATGGTCGAGGGATCGTGGATGTAGGGTTCGCCGTTCAGAGCCGGTGGGCCCGCCGGACCAAAGGAAAGCAGGGTGGGAACTCCGGCGATCAAAAGAACCACTGTGGCGAGAACACGGGATGTCATAGAAGCTCCAAGTACAAAAGGATAGATACCAATAATAGGATGACTCATTCATTACCAACGTTTTCAAGGCTTAGCGTAATATCTTTGATCGGTTCACCATCTTCATCGATAAAGCGGACGCAGAAATCACTCAAGCCGGGGCCGTTGATGACGGCGCCGCGAATGACGTTCCGCCCCTTGTTGATAGTGAGTCGTTTGGAGATGCAGTCATCCATAACCATGCGCCGGTCGCCGAACAGACCGACGGCTTCCTTGCCGTTGAGCCACCACATCGATGCCGAATTGGAGCCGACGGCCAGGCGGGCGTTCTTGATTTCACGCGGGCTGTTGACGATGGTAACAGCCCAGAAGAGGACGCCGTACGTCGGTTTGTTCAGGCCGTAAGCGAAGCGAAAAAGCTTGACGTTGAAATTGGTGGAATCCAGAGCATGCCATGCGAGTTCCTGGCCGGCAACCGTCACCCTATCGCCGCTGCGCGGAATGACGGCGAACTGGCCGGGGAAGTACTCGGTATTCATTGCGTTCCGGACGTAGGTGTCGGTAAACACGGTATTGGTGCGGTTCGGCTTGTTGATCGGCTCGAGAAGCAGCCAGCGCTGCAGGAAGCCCTCCGGGTCCGGCGCCTTGGGCGAGGATGTTGCCGGTGTGAAGTAAGGCGCGATGCTGCGGGGAGCATCGTCGGAAACCGCATGTTTCGGCGCGATGATAAAGATTTGAAACGCCAGCACAGCCAGGACACCTGTTCCCGGTATCGAAAATTTACGGAGCACGTTCATAATTAGCCCTTTGTGGTATTTCAGATTTTTCGACGCAAAAAGAAAATGGTTTTTTTCTGAAGGGACCAATGTAAGTAATTCATGCCGAAATGTCCAGCGAGCCTTATTATCGGTTTCTGAAATACCTTCCGGTATTACGCTTGTCCCCGTTTCTGATAAAATGCGTCCCGTTGATTAATAAGGAATATTGTTTAAGACAATAAATGGGAGATATCAGATGAATCGATTTGTCTTTTACTTGGGAATATTCAGTATATTCGTTCTATTGGGCGCTCATTGCATTGCAGCCCAGAATCCCCTGGTCATGGATCAGTTCACAGCCGATCCGACCGCCAGAGTGTTTGAAGGCAAAATATATGTTTATCCTTCTCATGATATCCCGGCCAGTCCGGGCAGGGGGCGTGCCAACTGGTTTGTCATGGAAGACTATCATGTTTTCTCTTCCGAAAACCTGACGGACTGGACGGATCACGGGGTCATTTTGACCCAGACCGGCGTTCCATGGCTGCAACGTGAGTCTTTCGATATGTGGGCGCCCGACTGCGTGTTCAAAAATGGAAAATACTATTTCTATTTTCCCACGGGAGGCAGGATCGGGGTCGCCATAGCGGATAAACCCTACGGTCCCTTCAAGCCGGAGGAACAGCCCATAGATGGCGCACGCGGCATAGATCCATGCGTATTCATCGATAAAGATGGAACGTCATATCTATACTATTCAATGAACGCAATATTTGTGGCCAGGCTGAAAGACAATATGGTGGAACTTGATTCCGAGGTGCAGAGGATTCCGAATCTTCCGACAGAAGGACTGGTAGAGGGTCCTTTTGTTTTTGAACGCAACGGCATTTATTACCTGACGTATCCTCATGAAGTAGGCGGAGCTGAAAGACTTGAGTATGCGACCGGCAGCAACCCTTTGGGGCCTTTCGAGCAGAAAGGAGTGATTATGGACAAATCCGCCAGTGACTGCTGGACCAATCATCATTCCATCGTTGAGTACAAAGGCCGGTGGTATCTGTTTTATCATGACAAGGATTTGTCCCCTGACTTTGATAAAAACCGCTCCATCAAAGCGGATTATCTTTTCTTCAATGAGGACGGCACCATCCAAAAAGTCCTTCCAACCCATCGTGGGGTGGGTATCTCCAGTGCGTTAAAAGAAATTCAGATTGACAGGTACAGCGCCATCAGCCCGGAAAAAGTATCCGTGGCATTCGTTAATGCTGAACAGAAACGAGACGGATGGAAAGCTGTAATGAAGGACCGGAATGCATCGGTACAATACAATAAAGTCGACTTTGGTGAAGAGAAGTTGAGTGCCGTCAATGTCAATGCCTTATCGTCAACAGGCGGCAGTATTGAAATCCATATCGACAGGATAGACGGGCCACTGGTCGCTCAAGTTGAAATCGCGAATAATACGGATTGGAACGTGTTCAATGCAAAACTCTCGCAAAGTCCTGCCGGAGTCCACGACTTGTTTGTGATTCTTAAGGACGCGAAAAACGTGGAGATAGATTGGATAAAGTTTGAATAAGAACCTCTGCAACGACTTTATTGTTGTTAGGAAACGAGTGAGTCCAACAGAGATTTCGATTATAGGAGAGTCTATTTATGGATGTAATCGAAGCGATTCTGACCCGGCACAGCGTACGCGATTTCAGTTCCAGGCCGGTTCCGGAAGAAACCGTAATGAAAATTCTGGAAGCTGCTCTTAGAAGCCCGTCGGGGGGCAACAGTCAGCCGTGGGAGGTTTTTGTTGCCGCCGGGGCAACCCTGGAGAGAATCCGCAAGGTTTATCAGGAGCGTTCTCAGAGTGGAACCGGGGCGCCGGCCGGCCCGCCGCCTCTGCCGGCCAAGTACCAGGAGCGAATGGCAATGATCAGAAACGAACGCCTCCGGTTGTTGGGACTGGATCCGGCAGATCCGGCATCCGGCATGGTTTTCGCGGAATGGCAAGCCCGTATATTCGGGGCACAGGTTGTGGTGGTCGTCTGCATGGACAAAGCCCTCCCCGCTTCCAAAAGTCTGGATATCGGGACGTTTGTTCAAACGATCTGCCTGGCGGCCCAGGGCTGCGGCGTCGATTCATTTATCGCGGGGATGCTGGTGTCGCAACCGGACGTTCTGCGGCAGGAACTGGAAATTCCGGAGGACCTGGATATCGTGATCGGAATTGCGCTTGGGTATCCTGAACCGGACAGCATCATCAACACATACCGTAGCCCGCGCCGTCCGATCCGGGAAGTGGTGCGTTACAAAATCTAGCCGGCGTTTCACCGGGATCTTTTCTTCCGATGTTCTTTTAAATGCCCAGGAACCGGTATACGGATCTGCTTAACGGGCTTTGCGGGCGGCTATTTCTCCCTGCATCTTCAGAATATTTTTATCTTCAATGTTATATCCGAAGAAAAAAATTACTGCTGCCAGGACACAAGCTGCCGCCGGCACAAGGATCATGAGGGTTTTGATCCCGTCAACAACTTCAGGTGCGGGATCCTGGTTGGCTACAAATCCAATTGTAATAAGCCCGTTCGTGATGAGTTTGTTCCGGATCAACACACCCATTTTGAGGGGCAGAATCAGGAGAGCCATAGAAAACGCCAGGATATTCCTGCCGTTTTTCCATTCACCGTAAATGGCCGCGTCGGAGTACAGCGCCGTGCACATGGATACTGCAACATACTGTATGGCCGATCCGATACAGATAATGATCGTAAAGCTCCACTCCGATTTCCCCAGGAATATAGCCGACGCAAACACACACGCAGCCACGATAAAAGCCATCCAGTAAGTCTTGCGTTTGCCCAGCTTCAATCCGATCCATGCAGCGGCCAGCGTCCCCAGAAGCAGAAAGATACTGAGGGCCAGGAGGAAGTACTTATTGAAAAAGTCCTCGTTTTTCATTACATAGGTAAAATAATACGTTGCAAAACCCGCTATGAAGAAAGCACAGGTGTAGTTGAAGATGTCCGCGCACATTAAAAACAGAAGAGGACGGTTTTTGAATACCTCGCGGAAGATATCCAGAAGGGAAATTTTCCCTTCTGGACTGGCGGTTTGCTCAACATTTTCGTCATAGGGATCCTTCCCCCTGGTCCTGAAGTAGATATACAAGTATCCTAAAACCATCAGGACGGCAAAAATTGCGACTGTAATTGGATAACCCGCAAGACGGGTTGTACGCTCGCCGAAGTAGTCGATCATCCGCGTGCCGGCTATGGAAAAAATGATAGCCGCCGCCGACATGCCCTGGGCCCTGCTGGTGGATAATATCGTTCGTTCATCCGGCAGCTGGCTCAACCGTCCCACCATGGAACCGGTGGCCGCATACACGACGTTGAACAACATGTGGCTCATCAGGAAGGTGACGATAATGATGACTGCCGCCTGGGTAAAGTCACCTATCTTCACAAACTGCAGAACGTACAGGGGAGCGACCAGCGGCGGTCCGAGCAGTAGCCATGACCGGTATTTCCCTCCGAACCTGAGTGTGACTTTCTGCAGGATGATGCCGCCTAAAAAAGCACACACGATATCAAACAGGGCAGTTATCCATAAAATCCGGTCCGCGATATGTAAAGGGAAACCGGCAAAATCGGTCAGAAATCTTGGGTACAGATACAATTCCGTAGCTATCATCAGGGCTAAGCACAGATCCCCGACACCGAATGTATACAGCAGCGACTTGCGCAATCGTTCCGCCATGGGTAGGCTCCTTTTCATACACAGAGTGGGCAGGGGCACCCGGTCATGTCACCGGCTCGCGCCGGAAAGCTTTGGTCGTAGACAGGAAGCGGACCTATTGTATAGCCGTAACCCGGATTTTGGATAGAAAAAGAAATGTTCCGTTCAAGATATTTGTACGAGTTGCAGCAGTTTGCCGGAATCCTTTCGAAAAATTGTGAGAAATGGGCTAGTCGCTTTGCTGTGGTTTCCTAGTCAGGGTGCATTGCCTGTTGATCGCCGGATCTTTGACGACCTGCCACATTCTGTAAAGATCAGGCAGGAAATTCGGGAACGTCGATACTTCCGCCCTGTCATGTTTTTTCCAGATCTCCGGCAGGCCGGGAGGAACGGGGCCCAGGAATCGCATTGTGGAGCGCATTCGGGTTCCACGGGGACTCTTCTCGTATTCGTGAAGAATCATGGCCTGAACTTTTCCTTCGGAGTCAATCCCGGATGCAACGATTGCATGCTCGTAAACGCGTGGAATGGGGCAGTCGTCAGGGTCGTCCCACCGGATCCGGATCTTCATCGACGGCATTGGGCCCATCTTCTCCTCCGCTATCTGAATGGCGCCGAGATAACCTCCCTCGGGCGGCGGCACTTCCCATACGAAGGATTTGTGATCGTTCGGCTCCCACAGGGGATATCCTTTTTCCATATTGACCCACCACCAGTCGATCATTTCGGGGGTGACGCCGATAAGTTCGTCGTGATCGACAACCGCGTCCGGTACCGCCTCTGTCCGGCCGGGCTTGATTTTATATCGCTCAACAGGAACGGACTCGGTGGTGACAACCATATTGTCCCGGTCTTTTTTCAGGATGATCCACTTGAGCCAGTTCTCGTCGTCACGCTCGGGATAATCTTCCCTGTAATGCCAGCCCCTGCTTTCAGTCCGGGCAAGCGCGGCCCTGAAGCCCATTTCGGCACACAGTGCGATACAGGAAGCTTCATGGCATTTGACCAGACCGTGCGGATCTTCCGCGTACAGTTCGGGCAGCTTTAACCGGACCTCCTTCACCCTGGACAGAGCTTCTTCCAACCGTTCCCTGTTTCTGCGCATGCTGTATTTCACGGGGACGACCACTTCCTGAATGCTCCGTATGGCTTCCAAAGCGGCATATCCGTGGTCGCGATTCAAGGGCGCAAAAATCTTTTCTTTCAGAAGTTGAATTTCACCGTCGTCCGGTTCTGAAGGGGTGGTTTCTTTTGCATGTCCGACCACGGACGGAGCGGACAGCAAAGCCGCTATCAGGGCGTTCATCAGCCCGGAGCCCCTCAACCTTCCGGGCGGCGCCTCCGCCGCTCCGGCCCATGCCGAACCCGCGTAGCTCGTGTCTCCAATGGCCCAAAGGCCCGGAAGGGTCGTCTTCATCTCGCAGTCAACCCTTACGGCTGATAACTCGCCCGTAAACCCGAGGGAAACTTCCATTCTTTCCGCAGGCGGTGAGCCATACTTCTGTACTTTTTCCATTTCATGACCGAAGAGCGCTTTGAAATGCGGCCTGTCCCATCGAAATATTCCCGGTCCTCCCTCCGAGGATTTGACAAAGTCGGCCATGTCGATGTAAATAGGCCCCCTTCCTTCCAGGACCTCTTTCTCCATCCCCAGGATGATGGAGATCGGGATGTCCGGTTGAGGGCCCTGAATGTACCTGGAGCTTATCTTCTCTCCCTGCGCATTGTAGAGAAAGTCAAAGCCGAAGACGATGGGAATGCCCGTACCTTTGTTGATGACATCGTAGAAGTTGCCGAACTCCGCGTTGCGCATCTCCGCTCCGGCATTATAGGCGGCGGCAATGCCGTCGCCGCATGCATTGGCCCACATCCGCATGACGCCGAAATCGCAGTCGCCGTTTGCAAGTATCGTGGCCTTTGAGTTGAAGACGGCGAAGCGGCCGTCGAGAAGGCTGAAACCGACGGCTCCGGTTACGCAACCATCCCGGGTCAACAGGTCGACCACCTGTGTTTTATCCAGACGCCTGACTCCAAGTTCCCCGGCCCTTGCCTTGAGCGGCTGCATCATGTCAAGATCCGCTGCCGCCAGCGACCAGCCGAAAGGCAAACGGTTGACATCCAATTCTCCTTCCGGAGTTTTCATGACCTGGACGCCCCAATCCGCGAGTTTTTGAGCCGCCCTATACGATTCCCGGGCCATGGCGTACAACAGGTCCTGGTCGTTCAGGTAAATCCCGATGTTTTTCACGTGATAATCGACGAAGGCGTCAATATCATCGCCGGGCGCAAGAACCCACAAAACGCCGGCTCCCTTGTTCGCTTTTCCTCCCCAGCCGATCGTCTGCTTGTCTACAACCAGCACGTTTGTTTCCGGCGAAAGCTCTTTGACCCTGATAGCGGCCGCGAGGCCGCCGAAACCGCCACCGATAATGAGTACATCCGTGTCATAGGCTGTCGGATCTTTTATTGTCTCGGTCATGCTTGTTTCCTTTTTAAAACTCAGTATGGTTCGACCCGCTGTCCGGGCATATCGGGTTTGACTTCGATACATTGAGCCGGGCAATTGATCTCACAGGTGAAACACCAGACGCAATCCCGTTCATAAGCAACAATAGGTTTCTCTTCGCTATGATCCCATCGAAGCACGTCTACGAAACAGGCTTCGACGCAGATCTCGCAGCCGGTGCATTCTTCCGTATTGATTTCAATATTGGCGCTCATGCCGCCTCCAGAACTGAATTGTTATGCGATCATCCGCCCGCCGAATTCCGTGTAGATCTCCGGAAGCAGGACGGCGAGGTTGCTGAATTCCCGCACATTGTGCCGCGCGAGCCCCTGGACCACCATCCTGGGGACCGCAACGCCCGGGGGCAGGCATAACTCCGGCTTTCCCCGGGACATCGTATAACCCATCCAGAAGCGCGTGCGATGTTCGAGGCCCCCCGGAGACTGCCGGAATATGTGGCACATCAGAGACGGTGCTTTGATGACATGGTCTGTTTTGTCCGCCGGGCTGGACCATCCGAAACCGCCCACGAAAGTCGAGACGTGCGATTCTTTCCACCGGGCCATGTCAAAACCGAAGTCCCCGGGAGACAGGAAAGTGATATCGATGTTTTCCATCCCGCAATTGCAGTCCTCGACTACATGGTGGGTCACGCCCCGGTTCTTTTCGGAATTAGGGATATCCGGATCGAGTATTCTTTCACGGGACTCGGGACTCAACCCGATTCCGGCATGCTGCGGCGGATACCATATGCGGTAGCGCAGGGATTCGAGCGGATGCCAGGCAAACCACCAGTCGATCATATCCGCCGACACGTTTTTGTATACGTTCCGATTGGCAATAAATCCCGCCCCGTTGGGCAGGTTGCACCATCCGGTTTCCACCTCGAGGTCGCCCGGATTGAGCAGGTCGTTCATTTGCTCCGGGTATAAGGCCTTTGTGGGATCGCACGGTGCATCCATCTTCTCCAGATGCGAGGGGTCCGGCTGCACGGGATCCCGGTAATATTTAGCATACGGTTTACACTGCTCTTCCGGATTGAGAGGGGGTAATTCCGATTTCTTGCTCGCCATTGGGCACACTCCTGACTTGTTCTTGATTATGAAATTAACAGGCATCTTTGGTATTTGTAAAATGAATGTTTTATATATTATATTATTTAAAATACAAATACATGAGGGACCAGTGAACTTACGCGATTTTGATATCAGGCTTCTTGTTGCGCTGGATGCTCTTCTGACCGAAAAGAGTGTCACGCGTGCCGGCGAACGGCTCCACTTGAGCCAGCCGGCGACCAGTATCATTCTTGCCCGCCTGCGGCAATACTTCGGGAATGAATTGCTTGTTTCTGCAGGTCGCAGAATGGTACTGACGCCACTGGCTGAGAGTCTTGTGGAACCGGTGCGCAGCTGCCTGCTGCAGATCCAGCATACTATTGCTTCAAAAGCAGTATTCAATCCGGCTGATTCCAACCGGAAGTTCCGTCTGGCGGTTTCCGACTATGTAGCGGCTGTTTTAATGTCCCAGGTGATGCAGGAAGCTGTGAGGCAGGGGCCCGGAATCCGATTCGAATTCGTACGCCTGGATGAGAACATCGATCAGATGCTTGAAAAGGGAGACGTCGACTTTCTCATACGCCCATCCGTGCATGTCCTGCCTATGCATCCGAAGGAACCGCTCTTCGAGGATACGCATACCTGCGTGATCTGGCGCAGGAACTCCCTGATCGGGAAAACGCTTTCACGAAAAAGGTTTCTCGAAATGGGCCAGATCGCCGTCCATTTCGGTCATGCTCCCGCCATATTTGAGGATTGGTTTGCCGCGAATTATGGAGAGACAAGAAAAATCGAAGTTGTTACCCAGGATTTCGAGGTTGCGTGCCGGCTGGTTGTGGGGACAAACAGGCTGGCCACAGTGATGAGCCGGATGGCACGGATGAGCGAAGAGCATTTGCCATTGAGGCTGATTCGCCCTCCTTTTGCCGTTCCAAAGGTAGTTCACTGTATGCAATGGCACCGGCATCAGGACCGGGACCCCGGGCATATCTGGTTGCGGGGCATATTGAAGCAAACGGCGGACAAACTCATGCCTTCATCTAAATACAGGCGTGTTATCTGCTGATGGTATTTATTTCGGAACCGGCATACTCATATGGAAAGCGGTGCGCAAGGCTTCGGCTGATTGCCGTATGGCCGTCTTCCCCCGGTCGATCACTCCGCTCATGGCGAAGAAACCGTGGATCATTCCATCGTAGCGTGTGAGTTGAACCGGGGTGCCGGCGGCACGCATGCGCTCTGCGTACTGCTCGCCTTCGTCGCGCAGGGGATCGAATTCCGCCGTGATCACCAGCGCCGGAGGCAGACCCGAAAAGTTGCTCGCGCGCAGGGGAGACGCATGCGGGTGATTGCGGTCGGCATTGTTTTTAAGGTAATGACGCCAGAACCACTGCATGGCGGCCTTTGTCAGGAAATATCCATCGCCATTTTCGCCGTACGAAGGAGTGTCGCAAGCGGCATCCGTGGCCGGGTAGATGAGCAGTTGAAACCGTATCACGGGTTCCCCTCGATCGCGCGCGATCTGGCAGACGACGGCGGTAAGATTGCCGCCGGCGCTGTCGCCGCATACGGCAATGCGCGAAGGGTCGCCGCCGAAGCCGGCAGAATTCGCCGCGACCCACTGTGTTGCATAATACGCGTCGTCCACTGCCGCGGGGAAAGGGTGTTCCGGCGCAAGCCGGTAATCGACGGATATGATAATGCATCCGGTATTATTGGCAAGGGTCCGGCAGAGAGGATCGGATGCCTCGATGTCGCCGAGCACCCAGCCGCCGCCATGGAAATACAGAAGTACGGGGAGCGGTTCCTTTCCGGCGGGAGTATAGATCCTGACAGGAATGTCTCCGCCCGGGCCCGGCAGCGTACGGTCTTCTACCCCGGCAACAGGTTCGGGACTGTCCTGCATTGCGGCCAAAGCGGCGGACGCCTGGCGCGCCTCGTCGACCGTTAACTCGTTAATGGGCGGACCGCCCGCCTTTTCCATTTGATCGAGAACAGCTTTCGCTTGCGGATCAAGAGCCATATAGCCTCCATCTGCCTATGAATTTGATTTGTCCGGCGGAATGACCCCCAGTTGGGTAAAGATGGCCCTTGTGTCCGCAACATCCCAATGTTCGCAGAGTTTCCCGTCCCGGATCCGGAACATGTCGACGACATCATAGTGCATCCTGTTGCCCGTCGGCGGGAGGTCCAGAAAACCCTTTCCTTTATGTGTGCCCGTATAGGTGCCGTACACGAATACAAGATCCCCTTCGGCCACCATCATATTGATTGTAGGCCGGGCATCCGGAATGGAAGAAAAAAATGCTATGTGAAATTCGATAAAACCGGCTCGTCCCTGCGCCGCATAGGGATTGTGCTGGATATAGTCTTCATGCATATAGCGATCCACGATATCCAGGTTCTGGCCGCACAGGACCTCTTCATAAAAATCCCTGACAATCTGCTTGTTGCGTTCAGCGGTCATTCCAGTCTCCTTCAGGTTCGAATGTATCCAGGACCATCTGTTTTGATTGAATCCCCGGTCTTGATATTACAATGCCCTTCGAAAGGTTTATCGAAAAATTCGGGAAATGACTAAAATCCGTCCTCCCGCGAGTCCGTCAGGATGGCGGATGATTGCAGCGTGCCGTTACGCACAGAATCCGCCGGTTGTTCCTTTTTCCATGACGGATCCCGGTACACGACCTTCCCTCCGACCATCGTCATCAAGACTTTCGTTTCCCCGATCTGCCTTGGAGCGATCCTGAACAGATCCTGCGAAATGACGATCACATCCGCCAGCTTTCCCGCTTCGATCGAGCCTTCCGTTTTCTCTCTTTTGGCGCCTATCGCTCCACCCATCGTATATCCCTGAATCGCCTGTTCCAGTGTGAGCCGCTGCTCCGGAATCCACCCTCCTGCCGGGGTCCCTTCCGGAGTTTCACGTGTAAGAAGAACCTGTACGGCTTGCCAGGGATTCAGTGTCGCGACCGGCCAGTCGCTGCCGAAACAGATACGGGCGTTGCCGGTCAGGATATCCTGCCAAGGCCATGAGCGTTGAACGCGCTGTGGACCGACGCTTGCCGCCCAGACATTTAAAATATTTTCATTCGGAGTCGCATGTAGCGGCTGCATGCTGGCGATGACGCCGAGTTTACCAAAGCGGGGAATGTCCGGGGCGCTCGGGTTCTCAATGTGTTCGATCCTGTGCCGTGCGTCCGCGTGGCCGTTTATTTTACCGGCAGCCTCGTAGGCGTCAAGCGCAAGACGAATGGCACGGTCGCCGATCGCGTGAGTTGAAATCTGAAAATCGAGGCGGTCGAGCTGGAGCACACTGTCTTTGTAATCGTCAGGGTCGAAATAGAGCAGTCCCCGGTTGTCGGGATCGTTCTCGTAGGGATCCAGCATCGCGGCCGTGTGGGCTTCGATGACGCCGTCCAGCAGAAACTTCACGGAGCCCAGATCGATCCAGTCGTCGTTATACTTTTTTCGGGATTCTTCCAGAATCCTGATTGTATCCGGAGTCAATGGGGCATTAACGAACCGCGCCATGGAGAAGCGCGCGGTTAAACGGCCGCTTCTGCGGATCTCGTCGTACAATTCGATGCGATCCGCGTCCGCGCCGGCGCTGATCAGGCGGGTAAAACCCATTGAACCGGCGTAATGGATGGCTTTTGCAAGCCGGTCCCGTTGTTCCTCGCGAGAGAGCTGGGGAATGACTTTCGCCACCAGTTGTCCCGCTGCTTCTTTCAGAACCCCTGTAGGTTCGCCCGTTGCCGGATCCCGCACGATGATACCGTCCGGGGGATCGGGAGTGCTTCGCGTGATTCCCGCCGCCTGCAGTGCCTTGCTGTTCGCGAGAGAACTGTGTCCGTCGTACGCAAGCAGGTAAACAGGGCGTTCGGAGACGACTTCGTCCACTAACTTCTTATCGGGCAGCCCGTCATGGCCGAAGATGCTGTAGTACCACCCCATGCCCTGGATCCATTCTTCCCCGGGATGGGCGGCGGCGTAATCCTTTATCAGCTTCTGGAAATCATCGATGGTTTTGGCCTCATTCAGGGAAACCTGTGTAAGCTGGGCGGCACCGGCCAGCATATGGACGTGCGCGTCAATGAATCCGGGAAGCACCATGTGTTCTTTCGCGTCGATGACTTCAGTGGAGGCATCCTGATATGCGGCGATTTCTTTATTCGATCCTACCGCAATGATTTTCCCGGCTCGAACCGCCATGGCTTCCGCGCGGGGATCTTTCGCATTCACAGTGTAGATTCTGGCATTCACCATTACCGTATCCGCGGGAGCGCCCTGCCGCCGGCCGCATGCCGTCGTTTCCAATATGCCGATGCATAGCATGATAATCACAAGCACATGTTTTTTCATAGCTACGGTCCATTCATTTCATTATCGCTATTGAACTGCAAATTCATATATATTAATGCTGATGGGCGCAACGACTAAAGAGGCCGGTATGGAATCGAGTTCCTGTCGCTCGACTTNNGGTTTCTGTCGGATTTACGACCGCAACGGTGAGGATCTGTCGATCCTGGCTGAGCGCCGCCGAAACATCCAGGGGATAGGTGTCGCTGCCGGGATTCTTCTTCGGCTGGTGGCCCCGGGCGGGATACTTCGGGGCAGGCTGCGGAGAATTGCCCGTAACCTTAACGGGGATCGTGCCGAAATGATCCCGGTAAAGCTTGAACAGCAATCCGGAGGGCGCCAATACCGCCTCGGTTCGGCTGGAACTGAGGAGAGAAGTGGCGAATGTGAAATTCGCCATGTGGAAGAGTTCGGAATGGCGGAACATTTCGTGGAACGCCTGGGCATAGGCAAGGACAACTTTGTAGGAGTTTGCAGGAACTCCTGTATAAGCCCACTCCGAAATACTGACCGGAACCGGCTTCTTTTTCAGTCCCGGGATCCGTTCCAGGTATTCCTGGTAATGCTCGTATTTGACGCGGACGTAGCTTGCAGGCTGCTGCGCCCATTCGACGAGCGTCTGATCGGGATCGGGAACCCGCTCTTCCTTGTCGAAATCGAAACGCTGGTAGCTGTAGGTGTAGTAGTGTTCGCTGAGCATGTCCATATAGTCGAGGCAATGGCTCAGCATGCCTCCGCTCCAGTCCCACGGGCCAAGGTAATCCGGGACAACCTTGCCGGTGTGTGCCTTCAGCAGGTCCGATCCGGTCATATGGTCGGGCATCGCCCCGCTTGCAAGCAGCTTGATGGACGGATCCACCTTTCGCATGGCCTTTGCGAACAGGTTGTGTTTGATTTGATACTGCTCCGGCGGCATGACGCCGAACTGCCAGATACCGAACATTTCATTGCCGATGCCCCAGAGCTTGACGCCGTACGGTTCCGGATGGCCGTTTTCAGCGCGCAGTCGCCCCATCGGTGTCGACGCGTCCCCGTTCGCATACTCGACCAGTTGCGCCGCGGAGAAGGCATCGCCGAAACCGGCGTTCACCGTGATATAAGGTTCCACCTCCAGAAGGCTGCACAGGGTCATAAACTCGTCCGTCCCCACATCGTTCGGCTGAACGGCATTCCATACGGGATCCATTATCGGAGGGCGCCGGTCCCGGTCCCCGATCGCATTGCGCCATTCATGGGCTGATACGAAATTGCCTCCCGGGAAGCGGTAGACACCGGAGCGGAGCTGTTTCAGCGCTTCAATGACCTCGGTACGGAAACCTTCCGTGTTGTCGGCCGGCATCAGGGAAACCGCTCCTATGTGAAAGGAACCCAATCCGGATCCGACAATTTCCATCTGCGCTTCGTCGCTGTCCGCAGCGGAGAGGAATTCCAGTGGGAAGGTATTATATCCGGTCTTTAGATCTTCGATGGTGACACTCTGCCGATCGCCTGCTCCGTTTCCCCAGATCAGGCTGACGGTTACCTGGACGGTGAAGTCGCCGGAAAGAACGATCCGACCGTTGTAGGATTTCCCTCTTCGGACGGCCAGGCCGCCTTGTGTGATGCCGCGAATCCCGGTTGCATCCAGTTCTATGAGAGGAGAGTGGTCGCTTGTATAGGGATTGTTTTTGTCCATAATAACGATCGTATCCTGCCCGACCGGTTTCCATCGTCGAACAGGCCCGCGCCAGGTTGGAGACTCTTTAGGCTGCTCCACGGCATCGACGATCTTGTGGAAAAACTTCCGGTCTTCCAGCATTTCGGCCCAGATGCCGTTGTTGATGATTCCCCCGATATGTTCGATGAACTGCCCGTAAATGTACTTTGAAATCGGGACGCCGGTTGTGTCTGCGTCAATGGTCGTGGTTGTGGATAAGTCCTGAGCATGAAGGGAAAACGCGGCAAGCGCCAGCACCCATACGAGAATACGTCTTATCATTATGCTTGATCTCCTTTGTGAGGCTGCTTTAGACGGCAGTTGCTCATAACGGTGCCTTACGGATAAGAAAAGTCGTTTCCTGTCAGGCGGTCACATCTGATTCCGCATATTATTTTTTATGAACGTTATTCAATAACTGGCTGTAATCTTACTACAGCATGGAACGTGCCGGGACAAAATCCTGCGATACTGGATTCAGGTTGTTATAGAATCGGCACCGAAAATTATTGTGTCCATTCCATTGTTCGCGACAATAGGGCTTTTGGGGGGGCAGGTTAAATGGGACGGTATTCCTCAATGCTACGGCGGAATTATCATTCCCTGGTACAGATGATGACAGATGCCCCATGATTTACATTTATTGAGGGACTTTGCCATGTCCAGACATCTCCACGTTTTCATGAATACTGTTCGAAACAACTGCGGCGAAAACGGCTCCATCCATTACGGCATTACACTTTTGCTTTTACTGTTTATTGCCGTGACCGGTCTGGCATGTTCGTTGGGTGAAAAGCAGGATACGGCTGATGTGATGGGAGATTACCCCATAACTCCGGTGGATCTGCGTGCTGTAAAGCTCACTGACCAATTCTGGCTTCCGATTGTTCAGCGTATACAGGAAAAGACAATTCCCTACGCCCTGGAGAAATGCAGGACAGAAGGCCGGTTTGACAATTTCCTTATTGCGGGAGGGCAGATGGAGGGAGACGTCAAAGGGCAGATGCCGTTTGACGATACGGATGTCTATAAAATCATCGAGGGAGCCTCCATGTCGCTCATCAGCGCTCCCAACCACGAATTAGAGGGACAGCTCGACAATATTATTGAAATCATCGGCAAGGGACAGGAGGCTGACGGCTACCTGACTACGTGGCGCACCATAGATCCGAAGAAGCCGCCGGCATCCTGGGTCAGCGTCAATGAAGGCCGGCGATGGGAATCGCTGGAAGCGAGTCATGAGTTGTACAACGCCGGTCATTTATATGAAGCCGCCTACGCGCATTACAAAGCAACCGGAAAGAAGAATTTCCTAGGAATTGCCTACAGGAATGCGGATTTGATTGCAAAAACGTTTGGAGACGATGAAGGACAGATAGCCGCGGTTCCGGGTCATCAGATCATAGAGACGGGATTGATTAAGCTGTATTACGCCTCGGGAAAGGAAGAATATTTAAGACTTGCCAGGTATTTTCTCGACAATCGCGGCAACGCGGAGCATCACAAACTCAACGATAATTATTTGTCGGCCGCCTATTCCCAGGACCACCTGCCCGTGATTGAACAGGACGAGGTTATGGGTCATGCGGTCCGGGCCATGTACATGTATGCCGCCATGACGGATATTTCCGTGCTTATGAATGATGAGGCATATGGAAAGGCTGTGGATAATCTGTGGCAAAACATGGTTGGTAGAAAGATATATCTTACGGGAGGGATCGGGGCCAGACATGAGGGGGAAGCATTCGGCGGGAATTACGAGCTGCCGAATCTTACGGCCTACAATGAAACGTGTGCCGCTATCGGAAGTGTGTACTGGAACCATCGGTTGCACTGCAAAACAGGTCTTGTTCAGTACCTGGATGTCATGGAGCGGACACTTTACAATGGGCTTCTTGCAGGATTATCGCTGGACGGTACGCATTTCTTTTACCCGAACCCCCTGGAATCCGACGGGAAGTACGCGTTCAATCAGGGGGCGCACACCAGAAAAGACTGGTTTGACTGCTCCTGTTGCCCGACGAACCTGATTCGTTTTATACCCTCCGTAGCCGGGCTTCTGTATTCCAAATCCTCGGACACTCTTTATGTGAACCTTTACGCGAGCAGTGAGGCTCGTGTTCCTCTTGAAAATACCACCTTGGAAATTCGGCAGAAAACACGGTATCCCTGGAACGGCACTGTAAATATTTATGTGTCTTCGACGAACGATGTGCCTGCAGTGCTCAAGTTAAGAATACCGTCCTGGGTGCGTAATGAGGTCCTGCCCGGGAATTTGTATGTCTACCTTAAGGAAAATGCTGATTTACCCGTTGTTAGAATAAATGGTGAAGCAATGGATCCCTCCGTTAGGAATGGATACCTGATACTTGAAAGAAACTGGAAGGAAGACGAAATAAACCTCGAATTTCCCATGGCTGTGCGCAAAATTGTCGCAGATCCTGAAGTGGTCGAAAACAGTGGGAAGATTGCCCTGGAATACGGGCCTCTCGTTTACGCTTTCGAACAGGTCGATCAAAAAGAGGATCTGGATCGTCTCCGCATTACTCCGGAGGAAAGCTTCAGCTCAAGTATGGAGAGTGAGTTACTGGGCGGCGTAGTTACCCTGAGCAACGAAAGCGCAAAAGCCGTCCCCTACTATAGCTGGTCCAATAGGGGGATCGGCAAAATGAAGGTCTGGATCCCGGTCAATAAGGATAACCGAAGATGAGTATGCACTGTTACAGGATTAAGAGGAACAGATTGAAGGAAGAAGTACGACGCTTTTTAGGTGCGTTCGTCGGCGCAACTGTCGGCCCACACGTTCGTATCGATCCGTAGTGAAGAGAATATATGGAGTCTGGAAGTTTGATCCCATCTTTATACGGTAAGCAATCTATGAAAAAATACTTTCTTTCGATTGTGTGTAGTTGCCTTTTCTCAACAGCTTTCCTGCAGGCTGAACAGGTGCGCAATCCCGTTGTCTGGGCGGACGTTCCGGACCCGTCGGTCATTCGTGTCGGCGACACTTACTACATGAGCAGCACCACGATGCACATGAATCCCGGTCTGCCCATCATGAAGTCGAAGGACCTGGTGAACTGGAACCTGGTNNGCCTGCGCTACCACAACGGAACCTTCTACGTATCTACCTTTTCCAGCACTACCGGAAAAACCTATGTCTACACGACAGGAGATATTGAGAAGGGTCCATGGAAGGAGGCATCTTTCGAACCCTCGCTGCACGATCACTCGCTCTTTTTTGATGACGACGGCCGGGTGTATATGCTCTATGGTACGAACAATCTTCGCCTTGTCGAGTTGACGGCGGATGCTTCGGCTATCAAGCCTGGAGGCTTTAACGATATTGTCATCAGGGATGCCAGCCTTGTAGCGGCTCCGCAAATCGGCCTGGAGGCTGAAGGCTCCCATCTGTTTAAAATCAACGGCAGGTACTATGTCATGAATATCACCTGGCCGCCGAATGATATGCGCACACAGATCGTACATCGGGCGGATAGGATCACGGGGCCGTATGAGGGTAAAGTGATTCTGCATGACAGGGGCATCGCCCAGGGCGGTCTTGTAGATACTCCCTCTGGAAAATGGTATGCATTGCTTTTCAAAGACAACGGGGCGGTCGGCCGCATTCCCTGCCTTGTGCCCGTGAAGTGGGAGGAAGGCTGGCCCATACTGGGTCATGACGGCAAGGCGCCCGTGGTCCTGGACATCTCCGACAGTAGAGAGTGCCTTGGCAATATCGTTGCTTCCGACGAATTCAGCCGGCGTCCGGGTGACCCGGCGCTTCCCCTGGCGTGGCAATGGAACCATAATCCCGACAACAGGCATTGGTCGGTGCTTAAGCGGCCCGGTTATCTGCGCCTGACTGCAGGGCGCGTGGATACCGGGTTGACCCGGGCCCGTAATACACTGACCCAGCGCACATTCGGCCCGGAAAGCAGTGCAACGACCGCTATCGATGTGTCGAATATGAAGGACGGGGATGTTGCCGGCCTGGCTGCTTTCCAGAAGAATTATGGATTTGTCGGCGTCAGGGTGGAGGGTAAGACAAGATCGATCGTCATGGTACGTTCCGGTTCCGACACTCCTGGAGAGCTTGAGTCGGTACCGATGAAAGGAAACATTGTCCATCTGAAGCTGGACTGCGACTTCAGAACAAGACCGGAAAAAGCATATTTTTACTACAGTATGGATGGTAAAGAGTGGTCCCCGATAGGCAAGCCATTACAAATGGTTTACACTCTTCCGCACTTTATGGGTTATCGTTTCGCGCTCTTCAACTTTGCGACAAAAATAGCCGGGGGCTTCGTGGATTTCGATTATTTTCGAATCGACAAGACAATTGAGACGCAAGATTAGAAGAACAGGCAAAGTAACAGTACCCGGCAAGTAAAGCATTGCTGCCATGCATCTCGTAAATCAATGTTATGGGAAGACGGGGCTATTTCCCTGAAAGGTTGTTCCCCGGGGCCTGAAAATTGTGCTACGATGTGCGGGTTTACTTGCCGGATCAGTAACGGCATAAAGCATCATGTAATTATAGATTCTAATGACCTATTAACTATAAAGACATTCAAAAGATCTATCCGGGGGTACAACCATGGACTGGCCGGACAAATCCCTGATATTAAAAAGTGACATATACCGTCGGTTAATCAGGCGTCGGGCGCGATACGCCTGGAGCTTTGCGCTTATCTCATTTGCAAGTCTGGTGATATTTGTCGGACTGGCAACCTGGACGCCTGGTTTATACGCACGCCAACTATTCCCTTTCGGATTCTTTACCGTCGGCATGGCGGCGGGCATAGTTGTTTTCATCGTCTGTATCTCATTAACAGGTTTCTATCTGCATCGATGCAATGTCGAATTCGAACCATTGCAGAAGGAGATGCTGGATCAACGAAATGAAAACTAGCGGAAAGCGAACGGCTTTCATTCAACCGAAACACTTTTGCGTAATGGTTTGCCTGGTGTTCGGCAATGGCGGGATCGCCATGGCCGGGGAGGGAGCAGAGCGCACACCCAGCGGGGTTGCAATCTCTTCTTTCCTCGCCGTGATTGCCCTTACCCTGGGAATTACATTCTGGGCCGCCAGGCGCACCCGCACGGCACAGGAATTCTATGTGGCAGGCTCCTCGATCAAGGGATGGCAGAACGGATTCGCCATCGCGGGCGACTTTATGTCCGCCGCAACCTTCCTCGGTTTGACCGGGCTGTTTTTCACCATCGGCTTCGATTCCATTATCTATATTCTGTGTCCTCCAGTGGCTTATGCGGTGATAGCGTTTTTGCTGGCCGACCGCCTGCGCAACCTGGGAAAGTTTACTTTTGCCGACGTCATCTGCGGCCGACTGGAACAGAAGACGATGCGTATCTACGCTTCGATCGCGGCGTTCGTTTCCGCCATCGTGTACCTGGTAGCCCAGATGGTGGGCGCCGGCGGGTTGATCCAGATCCTGTTCGGAATACCCTATAACTATGCCATCGCTCTGGTCGGAGTATTGATGGTGCTCTATGTCGCGTTCGGAGGGATGCTCGCGACAACATGGGTACAGATCACCAAGGCCGTGATTCTCATGCTTGGAGTCGTCTATATGGCTTTTATGGTGCTGCATGCGTTTGGCTTGGATTATGCTGCACTGTATCAGCAGGCTATCGCGAACCATGGGAACGGTGCGCTGCTGACATTGCCGGGCGGTCTCAATATCGGTTTTTTCAACATGCTGTCGATGTCCGCCGGGTTGATGTTCGGTATCATCGCGTCTCCGCATATCCTGATGCGCTTTTTTACCGTCCCGGATGCGCGCAACGCGCGGCAGTCGTCCTTTGTGGCTTTGCTGATCGTCTCTTTTGTATTTATTCTGCTCTTTTATATCGTTGCGGCCGGATGCCTGGCTCTGGTTAAAGGGGATCCCCGGTTCCTGGACGCTTCGGGTAATCTCATAGGCGGCACGAACATGGTCGTCGTCCATCTTGGTGAAGTCCTGGGCGGGGAGGTTTTCCTGGGCATTATTTCGGCCGTGGCATTTGCAACGATCCTTGCGGTGGTCGCCGGGCTGACATTGGCGAGCGCCTCGGCCATATCTCACGATCTTTACGCCAATGTGTTCAGGCGCGGAAAGGAAGGGGAATCAAAGGAAGTATTGGTCTCCAGACTTACTGCCGTAGTAATAGGTATTCTTACTATTATTCTGGGCATTGCCTTCCAGGGACAGAATATTGCATACGTTGTCGCCCTGGCATTGTCAATCGCGGCAAGCGCCAATTTCCCCGTCCTGATACTATCCCTGTTCTGGCGCCGCCTGACCACGCGCGGCGCCTGGATAGGGGGCACCATGGGCCTGGTATGCTCCCTGCTATTCGTTATTCTGGGCCCGGCTGTATGGGTTGAAGTTATTGGATTTGAAAAGCCAATTTTCCCATCCGGTTATCCGGCGCTTTATGCCATGCTTATAGCCTTCTTTGCTATCTGGTTTATATCGGTGACGGATAAATCGGAAAGGGCCGGGATCGACCGCAGCAATTTTGATGAACAGGAAATCCGCTGCCAGTTGGGCAGGAATAGAGTCTAAAGATATACTGGTTCAATAATGGATCTGATTTTTCAACATGCGACAGGAGGCACGTCGATGAAATTCGGGTGCAGAACAAAAGCCGTTGTTACACTCATTGCGTTCTTTTTAGCAATAAGCTTCTTCCAAACACAATTTGCGGTCTCCCAGGATTCCAAGCCGCAAGCCAAGCCCAAGACCGGTTTCTCGCCGTTTCAGGTAGATCCCCGCGTCCAGAGCCGGACCTATCACTTTGAAGATACGGACGAAGACCTTGAATATCTGGTGTTTGTTTCCTCGAAGGTGAGCAAAGACAGTAAAGCGCCCCTCATTGCTACCCTGCACGGGTTGGGCGCCGGGCCTCAATTTATGCTTACCAAAGAGGCCGTGGACCTGGCCGAGGAAGGCGGCTATATCCTCGTGGGGCCCATGGGCTATAACGTGCGCGGCTGGTATGGTATTCCTATGGGCGATATGTCCAAATTCAGCAAGGCTCCGGCCAAGCCAAAGACTCAGACCGGGGAGACTCCGTCAGACGCCAACGCAAAGCCTAAGCCAAAGATGTCGATGTTTTTTAATGAAAATGATCCGCCGAACCTGCGCGAGTTGAGCGAAAAAGATGTCATGAACGTGCTGGACCTCGTCCGCAAGGAGTTTAACGTGGACGATCGCCGGATATACCTGATGGGCCATTCCATGGGAGGCGCCGGAACGCTTTATCTTGGCGTCAAGTACGCATCGGTTTGGGCTGCCCTGGCGCCGGTAGCGCCGGCCGCATTCGGCCTCGATCCCGGCAGCCTCGAGAAAATCAAGAACACGCCGGTGCTGTTCGTGCATGGCGATGTAGACGAGGCGGTTCCCGTTGACGTTTCCCGGCAGTGGGTTGAAAAGGCGAAAGAATTGGGCATGACGTACGAATACAATGAAATGGAGGGTGTGAGCCACGGCCCCGTGATCACGGCCTGCCTGCCCAGTGTGTACGAGTTTTTCGGCAAGCACTCGAAGCCGGCTCCTTAAGGATCCGGATCTGCTGTAGGTTCTCGCAGGGGTGTGTACGGATGCTCCGGAAAAAGTATAGAAACCGAACAGGCTGGATTCTCAATGGAAATATCCTACTTCGATCGGGCTGTTGAAACGGCCAATCGCGAGACCCTCACCACACTCCAGTTCTCGCGCATGCAAGCGCTTTTAAAGGAGCTGCTTGCTTCTAATCCCTTTTACGGTGCGAAACTGCGTGATGCCGGTTTTACGGATTCGCGGATGCTGCGAACGATTGAAGAGCTCAATCGTCTGCCTTTTACGCGCAAAAACGAGCTGGTAGAAGACCAGGAAGCGCATCCGCCTTTCGGCACCAACCTTACCTATCCGCTCGGCCGGTACATCCACCTGCACCAGACTTCGGGTACGACGGGGAAGCCCCTGCGCTGGCTCGACACGCCCGAGAGCTGGGACTGGTGGGCGCGCTGTTGGGCGGCCGTATATTTCGCTGCCGGCGTTACCGCGGCGGACCGCATATTTTTCGCCTTCTCGTTTGGTCCCTTCATCGGATTCTGGGCCGCCTGGGCTGGATCCAAAAAAATCGGGGCCCTGGCCATTTCCGGTGGCGCCCAGGATTCGTATCAACGTCTGAGGAATCTCATTGCGCTGCAGGCGACCGTGCTCTGCTGCACGCCTTCCTACGCGCTTCACCTGGCGGAGGTGGCCCGGAAGGAAAAGATCGCCCTGGAAAAATCTGCCATTCGTAAAATTATTGTGGCCGGCGAACCCGGCGGGAGCATCCCGGGTACAAAAGCACAGATTGAAGAGGAGTGGGGCGCCCGGGTATTCGACCACACGGGCGCAACCGAAATCGGCGGGCACGGCCTGACCTGCCTGGGACAGTGCGGTGTTCATTTGAATGAGGGAGAGTTCCTGGTTGAAGTGCTCGACCCGCAGACGATGGAACCGGCCGATGAGGGCGAAATGGTCATTACGAATCTGGGCAGGGTCGGATCGCCGGTTCTTCGATATCGAACGGCGGACCATGTGCGGATCAGCCGGGACGTCTGCGAATGCGGCCGCACTTTCGTGCGCATGGAGGGAGGAATCATCGGCCGGATCGATCAGATGCTGATTATCCGGGGCGTGAACATCTTCCCGAGTTCCATTGAAGCGATTGTTCGATCCTTCCCGTGCGTTGCAGAATTTTCCGTGGTGGTCGACCGGATCGAGAACATGGATGAACTGGAAATCCTGGTTGAGATTGCCGAAGGGGATATCCGGGAAACCTTAACCGCCATTCGACGGGAAGTGTCTCACCGCCTGGGACTGCGTATTGAAGTGACCGCGGCGGAAGCCGGATCGCTGCCGAGATTCGAACTGAAAGCAAAGCGCGTTATAGACAGGCGACAGATCTGACGCCGGTTGTCCAAAATTCATTTCCCATCGACCCCGAACTGCCGATAAAATACGTTTTCTGCTTTTAGACACTGTAAAAAGGGCGTATAAAGGGCAAGGCCCATAAACGGTTGCTGACAAGGGATACCACTGTTGCGAAATCCTGATGAGCATCGCCGGGATCATGGCTTGACTTCCCACCAGATCCATCAGCTGAAGCTGGTGACCTGGACCGGTATGCTTGTCAATGTCCTGTTGTCCGTTTTCAAAATTCTCGCCGGTTACTTTGGAAGAAGCCAGACAATACTTGCCGACGGATTTCACAGCCTTTCGGATACCGTCACCGACATCGCCATCATTGTGGGAGTCAAGTACTGGTGTGCGCCTCCAGACGCAACCCATCCCCACGGGCATCAACGCATCGAAACCATTATCACACAGTTTATCGGGCTGGCACTGGCGGCCGTGGCAGTGGGCATTTCCTACAGGGCGATCGTTACGCTTCACGAAATGCATTCCCAGCCGCCGAAAATGATCGCACTGGTCGCCGGTTTCGTTTCCATAGTTAGCAAGGAAGCCATTTACCAGTGGACGGTTTTCGTAGGGAAAAAGATCCGTTCCTCCGCTGTGGTGGCCAATGCCTGGCACCATCGCTCGGACGCCTTAAGTTCCATCCCGGCGGTTATTGCCGTTGGAGTCGCCCGAATATTTCCTTCCTGGTCGTTCGTGGATCACGTCGGCGCGATCATCGTGAGTCTGTTCATTCTCCAGGCGGCATGGAAGATAGTCTGGCCTTCATTGAAGGAATTGGCCGATACGGGCGCATCCCCGGAACTCATCAAAGAAATAGAAAATATTATTTTATCCACCAGGGGCGTAATTTCCGTGCACAAAATCAGGACACGAAAAATCGGCCACGGGTACCAGGTCGACCTGCATATCCAGGTAAACGGACGCATAACGGTTGTTGAAGGGCACAACATTGCAGAGGAAACCAAGATCAACCTGATACGGAAGGGATCAAACCTTCTTGACGTGATCGTTCATTTTGAGCCTAAAACGCCGGAATAATAAACAACCAGCGATAATCCGCTTCCAAACAATTAAAACCAACAATTTTATAAGCACCTGGAACAGTCCAGGGACAGAATCCTCCTGGTACTTTTCTGGATGGATCGATCATCAAGATAAGCAGTTACTATGTCGGCGGCTTACTAATCCTGAATCATTCCTATCCGAAAAACTCAATGTAAATATTCCTGCGCAATTATTCTGCAAAACAGAGTAAAGCATAGGAAGATCAAGACTTGAAATTCAATCAAAATTAAATAATTCGATCTTAGCGGAACCAAAAGGCGGTTTTGATGGGGAAGGAGACATTCATAACGGGCGTTTATTTTGCCTATCCGCCCTATGCACCGGCCAGGTTTAAACATCGATGGACGGCACAGACTGCTGCCTGTATACCGGTCTGCAGTGCCCCTTCCAGCCATCCCCCGCAAAAGGAGACACTGTCTCCCGCCAGATACACTCCGCGGTTCCATGCCGGATCGGCAGCCTGGTTCTGACGGGAGAGAATAACCTGATCCCGGTATTGGCCCGGATACGCGAGCCGGAAAGCCCCATGGTAATGCGGCGTTTGCTCCCAGGAAATCGTAACTATTTCTTCGACCTGGGAGCGGATAAGGTCCGAGCCTATGACCCGATCGAGAGTTTTTAAGCATATGTTCACTTGCTGCTCCGGGGACACGGCCAGGAACTTCTGGGAGGAATCTTCCCATGTGTAGCTCAGACAGATAACGCCCGATTCCGAGTCCTCAAAATTGAAGAAGTAAGTTCCCCTGGTTATTTCGTCAGTGATCGCGCACAGGGGAAAATGAGGTTCCTGTTTCCAGAAAGCCTTCCGTGTTCGTACAAACACTTTACTCGAGCGAATATAGTGCGCACGGCGGATTGCCTGCATCACATCCGGCGAAAATATCCCCGGATCGATATCGATACCAGCTTCGATGGCTGGAAAGGCGCATGTGAGGATGGCGGCGTCAAAACGGTCCGTATAGCCGCTGCGGTCGGTTACGCATACCCGGTTTTGGTCTAGAACAATGGAACGGACTTCCTGCCGCCAGCGGTCCTGGTTCAGCTCCCGGACGCTGGTGATTTTGAAACGCCGGCACTCGCGTCTGGTGTTCCATAACCGGGCCGCCAGCTGTTCCGCTCCGCCCTTGATTAGTTTCTGGTTTCTTTCCCACCGGCAGTTTACGATGCGGAGTATTTCCAGGAAACTGAGATTATAAATGGAATCGAACCCTCCTGTTCCCAATCCGAGGGATCCGAACAGGTTTATTTCCTCTGAATTCCAGCCATCGTCCCTGAGTGCCTGGTAGAAAGTGACGTCGGCATATCGATCAACCTGCTCCTGCCAGAAGTCCCGGAGGGATTCTTTGTCGAGTATTTTTTTCTGTTTCTCAATAATAATTTGGTCTACTAGTTTGGCCCATTTTTTTGAAACCCGCTGCAAAGGGCGCGGTAGTTCTGCTTCGTTTCGGCAAATATACCGTTCAGAGTTCACGTACAGTATTGTTGGCACGACAAGCGGATCTGGAAATGTCTGAGTATCCAGATCGAATTTTTTCAAATAATGGTTCAGGGTGGCAGCGGTGGGAGGAAAGCGCATTGCGCCGAGTTCAGCAATGGCATTCGAGTCTCCGGGAAACCGATAGGAGTATAATCGGCCGCCGATACGGCCTGAAGCTTCGTAGATAACGGGTTGGATCCCGACACGGATCAGTTCAAACGCGGCCACCAATCCGGCTGCTCCGGCGCCCACTATGGCAACCCTTGCCGGATGTCCGGGTGTTCGCTCCGTTAATCCCTCCTTTCGGGATACCAAGGCCGCATAATCGATGGATTGTTCCGGAATATTGTACAAGTCCATATGGAGCGTTTTCCTAAATTATTGGAGCGGCTGTCGTGTTCTGAATAGGGTTTGACATACTGAACACATCCTATAAGAAAACGGGACCAGTTTTATACTGAAATACCTCGTAATAATTATTCAGAAATGGTAAATTTCCAATCCGACGATCTATCCGCCTTTATCCAGCCACTAGGACGTTAACCACACTTATAGAATTCCCAGTGTCCGGTATGCCCAGACAAGTAAAATAATTCAATATTATAAGGGATTTACAAAATCGGCTAAATTTACCATTCACGTTTCAGCTAAGCAATTTCCACCGGCGGCAGCCAACCACTCTCTGGTTTTTAATTTCAAACATAGCTGGCTGCCGCAATTCCTTGCTATTCCACCTTCTCCCAGACATCAATAAATGCACCCTCTGATGTCGCAGTCAGCTTCGTTCCTTCGAAGACAAGCACCGGCTCGCCCTCCGGTTGGTATTCGATACGGTTACCTTCGAATTTCACTGGAACGCTTTTTGTTTTTTCCGTCCTAGTGTAAACAACGCGGTCCCGGTCCGCCTCATCGTTCGAGATAGCGAGAATATCCATTTCGCTATATTCCGTTGGTGTCAAGCGATATTCCGAGACACGCGATCCAAACGTCTGTCCTGCATCATCCTTTACGGCAATGTTAAAGTTCCTTCGCGTCTTTGTATACGTAAATAATCCCGTGACGTCGGGTTCCTGCAATATAGTTCCGTCCGGCAGTTCTCGCGAAACGAAACGGTATGTGCCTTCGATGCTTGGTTGTGTGATTTCTCCTTGCAATGTCGCAGGGGAACTTTCCGGTTCTGTGGAAGTGTTTGTACAAGATGCCAGCGTTAAACAGGCAAGGATAACAAGGATTGCCTTTATCAAAACGTGATCGTCTGAAATCTTCATGCTAAATCTCCTTCCCATTAAACAGACCATAGTTTATATCGTGGAGTAGTAGTCAGGGCATCGAACCACAAACGCTGCTGAGTGTCAGCGAACCATTATACGCTACTGTTTTGAAGAACTGAAGAAACGGGTTTCGGGGAATCCAAGGACATGATTTGTAACAATTTTAAAGTAGCGTTTTTTCCCAGTGCACGAAAAGCACCGTAACCGGAAACTGAGAAATTATTAATGAATTAGTAGCGAGAATTTCACTTCTGACCACAGATTAATCCCATATAATAGCCACACAATTTAAAAGATTTATATGAAAGCGTATCCGTAGGATTTCGGGATGGACCTATGTCCATGATTGGAAAGGCGCTGGCCCATTACCAGATCACCGCAGAAAT
>DKBB01000212.1 GCA_002451015.1 Acidobacteria bacterium UBA6911 | reverse complement strand
GCCGAAATGATAGAGACCGACGATGCCGGTGATGCCATGTTGCCGCAAATAGCCATGGATGACACCGGCGCCGCCATTGCAGTCTGGCGTCAAAATGACGGCACCCGCAATAACATCTGGGCCAATCGGTTTGACGGGGTGTCTTGGGGCACCGCCGAAATGATAGAGACCGGCGATGCCGGTGATGCCATGTTGCCGCAAATAGCCATGGATGACACCGGCGCCGCCATTGCAGTCTGGCGTCAAAATGACGGCACCCGCAATAACATCTGGGCCAATCGGTTTGACGGGGTGTCTTGGGGCACCGCCGAAATGATAGAGACCGACGATACCGGTGATGCCACATTGCCGCAAATAGCCATGGACGGTACCGGCGCCGCCATTGCTGTCTGGACGCAGAATGATGACAACTCCGTTAATCTCCGTGCTAACATCTGGGCCAACCGGTTTGACGGTTCTTCCTGGGGCGCCCCCGAATTGGTTGAGACGAACAGTACCAGCCTGGCTACGCTGCCGCAAATAACCATGGACGATACCGGCGCTGCCATTGCTGTCTGGATCCAATATGATGAATACCCCGCCAGTCTCTGGAGCAACATCTGGGCCAACCGGTTTGACGGTTTTTCCTGGAGTACTCCTGAAATGATTGAAACCTACGATGCCGGCGATGCCAGTGATCCGCAAATAGCCATGGACGGTACCGGCGCCGCCATTGCTGTATGGCATCAATGGGACACCGTAAGCGGTTTAGGTAGTATCTGGGCCAACCGGTTTGACGGTTCTTCCTGGAGTACTCCTGAAGTGATTGAAACCGACGATGCCAGGGATGCCAGCAATCCGCAAATAGCCATGGATGGCACAGGGAACGCCGTTGCCGTTTGGTATCAAGGGGGTGTTTTGCTCGATAATATCTGGGCCAACCAATTTCAGTAGTTATGGAGTCGGGCCAGATTTTTTGTTGTGGTTAAAAGACGTAAGCAATTTTTATAACCCTTTTAGGCCCCCCCAAAATCGGTTTAGAACTTCATAAAATATAGACCGTAAACATGATATGCTTGGGTCGCTTTCTGGGAGGATCTTGTGAATACGACGAAGAGGACCAAGGAACGGGAAAATCGCCTTAAAAAACTGGGCGGTTTGATGAATACGCGCCATCAGAATCCGTATCCCCTTTCGGAGCCGCTGCTGGGTTGCCTGGATATTGTTCTGACCACTGAAGAAGTCGATTTTCTTATCGGGATGGGAACGGAGCCGTACACATACGAACAGGCCGCTTCCCGCAGTTCCCTTTCGGAAGAAAGGTTCAAGGATTTTTTTGAGGGGATTCTCCGGAAAGGCTATGCCTGGCCGCACGATACGCAGGATGAAGCGCAGTGGTACAAGCTTCCCGGTTTCATGTTGGGAGCGTTCGAAGTCTATCTTGCTGACGGATTCGAAACGCCGGAAAAGAAGGAGTTTGCGCGGCACCTGGACGCACTGCTGAAATCGTTCGGCGAACTGAACAAATTTCCCACGAGGAACTTTTTCAACGCGCAGGTAAAGAAATCAAGGCCGCAACAAAGCATCGTAATTCCCGGGAGCTTGCCCCCGAGTGACGGCGGGAGTCAGGCTATTGCTGTAGGAAAAACCATAAATGCCGAACCCGCCCGTGTATATCCCGCAAGAACGGTAGAGGAACTTATTGAAAAACAGGGAGAGGATCAAAGCATTGCCGTCATCCACTGTTTCTGCAGGCAATACCACAAGATGGTGGATGCCTCCTGCCGTTTCGAGCACCCGCCGCAATCCTGTATCGCTATCGGGAGTCTCGCGAAATTTTCCGTTCAACACGGGACCGGGCGATATCTTTCAAAGTCGGACGCCATCGCTTTGGTTCACGAACTCCAATCCAAAGGTGCCGTTCACCAGGTTTTCCATCAGGACGAAGATATCGACAATCCTGAAATCGCGATCTGCAACTGCTGCTGGGATTGCTGCGGCGTCCTCGGATCCTACAGCCGCGGCATTATTCCTCTGAACCTGCATGCGTTTTTTGAAGCGCAGCTTATCGATGAATCCCTATGCAACGGATGCGCCACCTGCGCCGAATACTGCCCCGTTCAGGCGATCTCCATCGTGGATGATATAAGCAGGATCGACAGGGAAAAATGCATCGGATGCGGCCAGTGCGAACTCCAATGCAGTCAGGAGGCGATCCGCATGGTCGAAAATGAACGCACGGTTTTTCTGCCTCTGGTTAAAAAGTCGGAAGCCCGTATCCGGGAGCAGACGGCCGGGTAAAAGAACCGTTTTCGTATTTTTATCAGATATAATGAAAAATTATCCTGGAGAAATGAATTGAGCTGGGTGAACCTGTTGGCGACAATGGTGAAAAAAGAAATTATTCCACTGCTTAAAGAGAACGGACCCTTAACCGGCGCGAAACTTGTCGAAAGTACCGGCATAGAAGTTCTTCGTCTCTGGCAGGCGTGCCGCGGATCGGAAGACATTCATCTCAAGACTGTAGGAAAACGGTTTCTTCGTCTGGACCGGAACGTAGAAGGATATGCAAGACTGTCCCCGTCGATCCGTCGTGAATTTCTCACCTACACTTTTGTGGGTCTGGATAACCAGGCCGAGGAGCTCAAAAAAGAGGTCGAGGCTTTCAGGAAGGATACGGAAAAAATAAGCCTGGAAAAGCGCGATGTTGCAGAGCAGAGCATTGTTTCAACCGTCGATATCATGCAGGAGAAGGCTGTCATTCTGCAAAAGACCTGTTTTATTCTTGCCGGCGATGTCGTTTACGATATGTCCCATACGGTTTCCCGTCCCGAGAAAAGCACCGGTGAAATGGTCCGGGGATCCGACCTGGATATCATCGTTGTAGCCGAGGACGATCTGGATCCGGAAGTTTCCCGCTCCCTAGACAATTATATTCATAAAAGGAAACACCTGTTGCTTGTCAACGATCGCGAGGAAATCGATTACCTCATCAAGTCGATATCCCGGATCAGGGAGCAGCTCCAATTTGATAAATTCTCATCCATGGTTGCTTCAAAAATATTATATGAAGGTCAATTCCTGTACGGTAATAAGGATGTTTTCCGGAAAGTTAAAAATCTTGTTGAAGAATACGGGGTGCCGGAGAAGCTGCATAATCTGGAACAGCAGGCGATCGAAAACCGTGCAATGGCCGAAGAACAGCTTCTCAGTATCGATGTGGAAAAAGAAAGCAGCGAATACCTCAATCTCTTCTTTACACGTGCCGAAGAAGATGAGATCTATTAAGAATTAACCGGTATGGTTTTTAAGTCTCTTCAACCGCTTCAACTATTTCGACCCCGTGAACCCCGTTGCCTGTTTCGACCATTTAACCGACACATCGGCGGACCGTTTCAGCCAGGGAACGGGCGAGTCGTTCCGTTATCTCTTCTGTCGGTCCCTCTACCATAACCCGACACATTCGCTGGGTTCCTGAATAGCGAATCAGTACACGCCCCTTGCGATCCAGTTCCGCTTCTGCTGCCCGGATGGCTTCCTGCAGTTCCGTCATGGACTCCAGCGGGGGCTTGCTGTTGGCTTCGACATTGATAATTTTTTGCGGAGACAGTGTCATGATCTTAGACATTTGCGACAGCGGCTGATTCCGCCGGCGCATGGCGGCCAGTAGTTGCAGGGCTGAAATAATTCCATCGCCCGATGTGTGATGGTCCAGAAAGATGATATGGCCGGAGGCTTCTCCTCCTATAACGGCACCCATCGATTGCATCATTTCTAGGACATAACGGTCCCCGACGGAGGCAGCCCCATACTCGATTCCCATTTCCTCCAGCGCGAGTCTGAAGCCGAAATTGCTCATTACCGTCGAGACAACAAGATTGTTTTTAAGTTCTCCAAGATCTTTATACATTCTGCTGCAGATTGCGAGGATGTGATCGCCCGTAAGTTCCTCTCCGGATTCGTCCACAGCGATAAGACGGTCTCCGTCGCCATCGAAAGCCAGTCCTGCGTCCGCCCCGAGGTTACGAACCTTTTCGGAGAGATCCTGCGTGTGTTGTGAACCGCACCGGTCGTTTATGTTAACCCCGTTAGGAGCACAGTGAATGGCCGTCACATTCGCGCCAAGTTGGGAAAAAACTGCCGGAGCCACGCGGTATGTGGCGCCGTTTGCACAATCGAGTACCAGCTTCATCCCCTCAAGGCTCAGATCTTGTGGAAAAGTTTTTTTACAAAAATCCGTGTAGCGATCCGCGGCATCTTCTACCTGGCGGACGGTTCCGATTTCACTTCCGGTCGGAAGGGGTTCTTCATTGTCGCCGGTAACTGCCAGGCGCTCGATTTCGTCTTCCTGTGAGTCGGGAAGTTTGAAACCGTTCCGGGAGAAAATCTTTATGCCGTTATCCTCGAACGGATTGTGGGATGCGGAAATGACGATGCCGGCGTCCATTCCCATCCTTCGGATTAAGCAGGCAATTCCGGGGGTGGGCAAAGGTCCGGCAAGACAAACATCCACCCCCCTGGAGCAGATACCGGCGGTCAGTGCGCTTTCCAGCATACAACCACTGAGCCTTGTATCGTTTCCGACAATAATCTGATGTCGGCGTCTATCCCGGGTTTTGCAGACGGATGCCGTCGCTCTTCCGATCCTTAAAGCCATTTCCGCCGAGATCGGATGTGCATTTGCAATACCACGGACGCCGTCCGTGCCGAACAATCTTCCCATTCACGTATCTCCTTTTATCAGATCTCGCCGACTTAAAACTGTTGAATCACAGGGCGCACACAAGGTCCCCCCCTGCTGCTGACGGATATATTGATTCCTTACAGATTGTATGACAAGGTTAACCAATGTTCTACCTTCGCTTTTTCATTATCGGCATCCTCTTTGCCTGTTTTACTGTAAAAGGTTTCGTTTCCGAAAGCACGGATCTGCGGAGCTCCGTTCAGGTACGTGCAACACCTTTCAACGATTTCAATCGCGACGACGTACGGCAGCGCTACTTCGGCGCACTTCAATTCAGGGGCGGACTGGAGCTTTCCAGCTCCGATCCGGTCTTTGGCGGTATCAGCGCCCTATACATTCAGCCCGACGGCGAACATTTTATTGCCCTGTCGGACCGGGCGTACTGGCTGGGCGGGCGGATAGTTTATGACGGGAACAGACCTGTGGGCTTAGCCGATACTGAAATGGCGCCCGTTATGGGGCCGGGCGGAAAGCATGCAAAAAATTGGGATACGGAGGCGATAGCCGTTAACGGCGATAGACTTTATATGGGCGTCGAGGGAATCGACCGGATTCCTTATTTCATTTTCACCCCTCCCCAATTTCCGGTTTTCCAGGATACGGTATCCTTTCCGCCCGGAGGGAAGGAACTTCCCAGGAATCGGGGCCTGGAAGCACTGGTATGTATTCAGAAGAAAAAAACATCCGATGTCGGCCTTTGGGCTTTTTCTGAAAAAGGGCTCGATAAGAACGGCAACCTGATCGCCTATATAATGGAAGATACGGAGATAAAAGAGTTCGCCGTGAAGCGTTGTGATGAGTATGACATTAGCGATGCGGTTTTTTTGCCGGACGGGGACGTTCTGATTCTCGAAAGGAAATTCGAAACCATAAAGGGTGTTTCCATGCGTCTCAGACGGATCCCGGCATCCCAAGTCCGGCCGGGTGCATTGGTCGACGGACCTGTCGTTATTGAAGCCGACGTTCGGTACCAGGTCGATAATATGGAGGCGATAGCCGCGCATCGGGACGTTTCGGGGGAAACGATCCTGACATTGATTTCCGATGACAATTATTCGAAAATTCAAAAAACACTGCTTTTACAGTTCGCTTACCGGAAGTGATATTGGGATTCTGCAGTGCGCGCAAGAGCGGGTGAATAGTCCGGCTATTTCCAACTCCACAAAGAGGCGGTGAAGTCGACAATAGACTGCAGCCATCTGGATCCGGCCGACCGGCTACCGGGGCTGACTCTCGCTACGGCGTCCAGATGTGTTTTTTCCCGGTCTCCGGCTTCCCATTCGGCCAGAAAAGTATCCCGATCCTCTATCCCTGTATTTTCCGGCGGCCCTTCCTGCAATCTCTGTTTCAGTTCCGGCCATTGATTTAGAAAAGATTCCTGTTGACGGCGAAGGTCTGGAGGAAAATCGGCTTGCGCAGCCACAAGCTCCAGGGAGTGCGGCATTTTGTCTGCAAGTTTGCCCAGCTGTTTTACCCTTTCGACAATGCCGCTTTCGATCCGGTCCATAGCCCCGGTCCAGCAGGCCTCTGAAAAGGCATCGAGGGTCATATGTTTCTTTCGGACCAGTCGGTACCAGGTGTGTAGTGCATGAAGGTTCCCGATATAAATGAAATTATTGACGACGATCCTGTGGATGCTTCTGTACAGTTCAGGGTCGAAATTTTGAAAACCTCCGTTTACAGGTGGGGGAGGCGCGTAAAGCTGGTTTTCCTCAAGAACGTCCTTGCGGCAGATGGATCCGGCTGCAAGGACGGTGCCGTATGTGATGCGGGCCGGACCGACCAGACCGCCCTGTCCCCCTAGAAAAATGGGTGACTGATTCAGCATTACGCCGCGGGGAACGTCTCCGATTAATGAGGCGGTTGCCTTGTCCTGGCGGGGTGTGAAGTTGAAGTGGATGTAAGCGGATCCGATTTCGCTGTGGTTCTTCCGGCTGGTTCCACCCGCCATCAGGCAGTCACAGAAGTTGATCAGGCTGCCCGCGGTGACGAAGGGGAAGAAAATGGTCTGCTTGAATCCGACAGTATGGGCCGCGACGGCCTCTTCCTCTAAAAGGGTGCCGGGGCGTACATGGGCACCGCTCCCCATTGCGGATCTGTCCAGGAAAGTTGCGGAGGTGAAGGATCCGCCCATCAGAGAAACCCCTTGCCCGAGTTGGCAGTTCTCAATGGTTGCCGGCGCATCCGCTCCGATAATGCATTCCGGTCCAATGGATGTACCGGCACCCCGAATTCTGGATCCTGCATGAATTACGACACCGGGGGCGATGTTCTCAGGATGTACGAGATCGTCAATTTCGACCGATTCCGGGCAGGGTATGACGACGCCGCGATCCTTAAATAAAGATGCATTCATAATAATTTCGGTGACAGCCACCTTTTTCCCGATGTTTGGCTTGCGGGTAATGGGAAAAGGATTTTAGGAAGGACCGATTATAATTGGGAAAAAGGTGGCTGTCACCGAAATTAACCTTACTTACTGTTTTTTAATCCGCGCGTCGACGACTTTAACGCCTTTGCCTTCAGGGTACACGATGACGGGATTCAGATCCATTTCTATGATTTCCGGCAGCTCCTGTGCCATCTGGGAAACTTTTATCAGCAGTTTTTCGAGGGCGGTAATATCGGAAGGTTCCAGGCCGCGACCGCCTTCCAGCAGGGGAAACGAGCGGATTTCCCGCACCATGCGAGACGCATCGGCTTCCGACAATGGAGCCAGGCGAAAAGATACATCTTTGAGCATTTCGACATAGACGCCGCCCAATCCGAACATCATCACCGGCCCGATGCCTTCCTCCCGTTTTATTCCGATAATAACTTCAGTTCCTGCCGGACACTGTTCCTGCACGACAAAATTCGCGCCCGGGAATCGTCCGGACATATCCTTAAATGCTTTTTGGAGAGCTTCCTGATCTCCGAGATTCAGCGCGACGCCGCCTTCGTCGCTTTTATGAACGATCTTCTCGCTGTCTACCTTAAGTACGGCCGGAAAAGGGACTTCGGGTAGGTTCGCGCCGGCAACAGGGAGTGTGTGTGCGGCTGGAATATTGTAAGCAGCCAGGATATCGAAGGCGGCCGCTTGGGGAATAAATCCAGCTTTTGATGCAGAAAGAATTTTCCCGGCTCGGGCTTTGTCTCCCCCTGCTTGAGCCGGCGGTTCCTCCAGGCGTTTACGGATGTTTCCGTAGCGCACCATGGCCGCCAGCGCACGGGATGCGGTTTCCGGAAAGTTGTACACCGGTATTCCCGCTTTCCTGATGATTTCCACCGTACCGGCCCAGTTCTCATTGGTAAGTACACTTACAATGATCGGTTTTGTCAATTTCCCGGACGCTTCAGAAATGCTCTTTGCAAGACCTTCGCAGTCCACGAAGGGAGGCGTTACCATCGTTATCAGGATGGAATCGACATTCGGATCTTTGTTCAACAGGTCCAGCGTCAGTGCAAAGTGTTCCGGAGTCGCTGTTGCGGCGACATCGACCGGGTTATCCACATATGCTTCCGGGATCAATCCGTCTCGCAATTTCTTCTTTGTTTCATCGGAAAACTTCGCCAGCTGGAGACCATTGAGTATGCATTCGTCTATGGCGATGATTCCCGGACCACCGGCATTGGCTATAATGCCGACATTCGGGCCCGAAGGAACCGGCTGTGTAGACAGGGCGTAACCGGCGGCGATCATTTCCTCGGCGATTTGGAAACGCATAACGCCGGCGCGTTCGAAAACCGCATCCGTAAGAGAGTCCTGTTGAATGAGAGAACCGGTGTGGGAACTGACCGCTGTTGCAGCAGCCTGGGTCCGTCCGGTGCGGATAGCCAGGATGGATTTATCGCGGGCTATTTTACGGCACCGTTCGATGAAGCCCGGTGTGTCTTTCATGCTCTCAATGTGCATCATGATTGCGTGCGTTTCAGGATCGTTGCCGAGGTATTCCAGAATCTCGTTTGTGTTTACGTCTGAAGCGTTTCCATGAGAGGCGTAGATCCGGAACCCGGAACCCATATTGCGCAGGTTCAGATTAATCATTTCGGCGCAGCCGCCGCTCTGGCCGATAATGGATACCTTGCCCTGGTTGAGCGGGGTGAAGGTAAAATTTGCGTAGACGGAAACATCCGGGTCTGAATTCATGATGCCCTGGCAGTTCGGTCCGTAGACGCGGACACCGTGTTTGCGGGCTGCTTCGAGAAGAGCGTCTTCGAGTTTGGCCCCTTCACCACCCATTTCACGGAAGCCTGCAGTATGGATGATAACGAATTTGACCCCTTTCTTGCCGCACTCATCGACCATTTGCGGCACCAGGACGCTCTTGACCGCGATACAGCAAATATCGACCGGTCCCGGCACGTCCTGAATAGTCGGATACGCCTTGAGTCCCAGGATTTCCGTCTGTTTTGGATTGATCGGGTAGATCTCTCCCTTGAATCCGTAGGTTTTCAGATTTTTCACGACAATATGGCCGATAGACAGGGGGTTGTTGGACGCGCCCATTACAGCGACGCCGCGGGGCCGAAACAGGGAATCAAGCATAACGTTTTCTCCTTATGCCAGCTTTTGAAAAACACCAACTGGAACCTGGTGTAAGAATCAAATAAAAAGAAGCAAGAAACAAGAAGTCCGTAGCCAGGAACCAGCAAATAAAACCTCGAGAAGTATGGAGTCGGATAACGACGAACCTTACAACCTATGAAAATAATGGTGACACAGTACGGATTCTGAGGACTGAATTCTGGCTACCGGCTTCTGTTTTTAGTTTATTGTCGGTTCCGATACTTCGGACGTATCCGATACTTCGGACGTATCCGATACTTCGGACGTATGCGATGCTTCGGNNACGTATGCGATGCTTCGGACGTATCCGGTACTTCGGACGCGAACAGGGCTGCCCCGAATGCGCCTGCAAGCTGTGCATTCGGCAGAATATTTACCGGATGCTGCAGATGCCGGGCAAGGATTTCGGCCATGACGGGATTGTGCGCCACCACGCCGCCGCTCAGGACGACTTCACCCGAAAGCGGATCCATTTCCTGTATGCGTTTGACCACCGATTCGATAAGACCGGCAACAATGTCGGGGATCTTTTTCCCGGCCCGTAAATGCGCAAGGATTTCCGTTTTGGTGAAAACCGTACAATAGCTGCCCATATGCACGACTTCGGAAGCCTGGCGGGCAATGGAATCAATCTGGTCCAGGGGAATGTCCATGCGCTGGGCCACTTCTTCAAGAAACGCTCCCGTGCCTGCAGCACATTTCCGGTTCATCTTGAAGTTTTCCCGACGTCCATGGCCATCTATATGGATAATCTTGTTGTCCTGGCCTCCTACGTCCACGACGGTAGTCTGACGCGGGATAAAGTGAAATACGGCCTTGGAGTGACACGCGATCTCTGTACGGGAGGAATTCGCGAAGCTTACATTATGTCGTCCGTAACCGGTGGAAAAAACCTGCGCCAGGTCCTGGTATGTCAGATTGGATGAATCCAGAACCGCATCCATGGATTCCCGTGCGCAGGCCTCGAAATCGACGCCGGTTTTGCGCACATCGGATGCAAGAAGCTGCTTCTTCGAATTGATTATAACGCTTTTGGTCGCGGATGCCCCGATGTCCACCCCGCCAAAGAAATCTTTCTGACTCACTCGCTTTTCTTCTCCGCCAGCTGTTCAACAAAGGCTTCGATATTGGTTCGGGCCTGCTCTTCCGAATAGCAGCGCAGGTCATTCAGATCACCGTTTATGACGAGCGTGGGCATGCTGTGCTTTTTTGACAGGCGTTCCGGCATGCCGTACCGGTTGTTCGAATTGTTGGGGCAGGTTTTGGCGTCGTGGAAAATCATGCCGTCGATCTTATACAGATCGATCTCATTTTCGAAATACCGTTCCTTGTAATCCTCGTCACGCACGATGAGGAGTTCGATATACGCCCGCGCCATGCTGTCAAAGGGATCATCCGGATCCAGTGCCGGGAAGACCCAGCTGCTGCAGTAGGTGCTGGCCAGTACGCAGGTATCTAGCGACATAAACTGATCGGACAATTCGCGCAGTTTTCCCCATATCGGCATGCCTTCCCAGTAGAGCCGGAACTGTTCGTTATCGATTGCTGCAACTCCATCCTCAACGCGCTGTTTCAGTTCCGCCAAAAGTATTTTATAAAAATCGACCGCGCGCTGTTCGCCGCGCATGACAACGGCCGGGCCCATTTGAATCGTGCCGTCGAAAAACGTCAGGGGAGAAGGTCGATTGGATGCGATCTGCAGTACCTGCTGCCAAAGATCCGTGCACTGGCGTGACAGGCCGACAATATTTTTAAATTCGTCGTAGTCCAGTTTTTTACCGGATATTTGTTCCAGTTTCGGAACCAGGGCTTTGAACTGTGCGGAGATGGAATCCACATGCGCCTTGGTTATATTCCCGACACCTCTATGGGTCTGCACGCCGATTACGGGTACGTTGAATTCCCGTCCATAGAAATTGAACCAATCCTGAACGTCGCGGCACTGGTTTGTGTTGAAGACCATCACATCCGGCCGGGGTGGGCCGTCGATACCGGGATAGGCTTTGCTTATGGGACTCTTACCCTGGATATAGGAACCGATATCGGCGGTCAGATAGGAGCAGATATCGGGCGAGTAACCGATTGCATTTGCAGTGGGAATAAGATCGGTAGCCATCCGGCTGGCGCCAAGCATGGCACCGTGATTTTCCGGAAAGAAGACCAGGAATCCGGCGGCGCGCAACAGTTCTGCGGGGCCGACGCTGGTACACCAGGCAATTTTGCGGCTTTTGGTTTTTGCAGCTTCATCCAGTTCCCGGAAGTGCTGCTCCATGATTTCCTTCATCTGCTTGGTTGCTTGAATTTTTTTGAATACCGATCCTTTTTGCTTTTCCACTTCCTTGACTCCCATTTACTAAAGTTATGTGCCTGTCAGCTACCCTCAAACCCTGATCCACAATTGGTGCCCGGGCCGATGGGCTTCGCGAAAGTTTTCAGTATACCGAATAAATGTATGTATTGACTAGCCCGCTTTTCTCGCTGGATTCCTTTCTATTACATTGCCGCCCAATTTTTATATAATGATATTTAATCAAAGAAAGCGGGGTTCCATGGACTATTACCTGAATTACGATGGCGACAAAATCAATTTCTCCCTCCCTTCGGAATGGAATGTGCTCAGTTCCAAGGATTGCAAAAAGGCGCCGGTGGTCGAAGATGTCGCCGGCGAGATTGAGCGTTCCCTGGATAATCCTATCGGAATCGCTTCTCTGGAAGACTTAGTACAGCCGGGAATAAAAGTTGTCATTCTGTTTGACGATATCCAGAGAGCTACTCCGGCGGATTTGGCAATTCCCGCTGTTCTGAATCGTCTTAACAAAGCGGGTGTAACGGATGATCGTGTCAGCGCCATTTGTGCCCGGGGCACTCACCCGAAACCTACCGAGGAACAGATTGAAAAGAAAGTCGGCAAGGAGGGAATCAAACGCCTCCAGGGGCGCATATCCATACATGATGCGCAATCGAGGGAAAACGTTTTTATCGGAAAAACTACTCGAGGTACGGCAGTAGCGATCAACCGGCATGTTGCCGAAGCCGATCTGGTCATCGGCATCGGCACGTGCATTCCTCATCCCTACTCCGGCTATGGAGGGGGGTGCAAGATCTTTATGCCCGGCGTCTGCGCCTACGACACCATCAGTGCGCACCACTATTCATGGCTGAGAAATAAGGACAGCCAGCTCAACAGGTTGGAAGGGAATCCCTGGTACGATGAATCTGTTGAGATGGCGCGATTGGGCGGACTTACCTACAAACTGGATTTCCTTTTGAATGAAACCAACCGGGTGATCGGCGCATTCTTTGGAGACCCGGTTGCGGCCCATCGAAAGGCATCCGAGCATGCGATGGCGCTCTACCTTGTGGACCTGCCCAAGCCGGCGGATGTTGTGATCACAAGCGCGTCCCCTCTCGAAATCGGCGTTCAGGCAACGAAAGCCCTTCTCAATGCCAGACTGGCCGCCCGTACGGGAGGGAAGATTATCTGGGTTGCTTCCCAGAAACAAGCCGGCCCCCTGATGTCCCTTATCGAACAGATGGCGGAAGCCAAAAGCGCAAACGATTATCACCGCAAACTGCTTCGCGGCGACATTCCCGACAGCATCAAGCCATTCGGTATCTCTTTTTTCATGCTGGGTGTTCCCTTCAAGGAATTATCGGAAAAATACGATGTTATCCATGTAACGGAAGGATTGACGAAAGAGCAGGTGACGCTTATGAATTTTGAATATGCGGCGACACTGGAAGAGGCCATCCAGCGTGTATACAAGGACATGCCGCAGGCGGACGTCACCGTTCTGCCGTCGGGCGGAACCATTATTCCGAAAATCAAATAAAGCGTCGTTGCTGGATATAACGTTTCAACGTTCGACGTCTAACCCGCATTTCTCATAAGGTTTCTACTGNNAGCGAAGCGACCGGAACCCTGTGAGAAATGCGGGCTAAGGTCATACGTTGAACGTGCGGACGTTTGCATACTTACGAAAAAACGAGGGGCGTAAGCCCCTCGCTAGTCGCTGGACGCCTTTTCGGGGCGCCTCCGTTTACATAGGATGTTTCCTTCAGATGATCGGTCTTAGAGGATCGCCCCGGTTTCTCTCAGTTTCTCTATATCCTCTTTGCTGTAGCCGAGTTCCAGCAGCAACTCTTCATTGTGCTGCCCGAGTTTGGGGGCTTCTCTCCGCCATGAAGCGGGAGTTTCGCTGAAATCCCAGGGAAAGCCGACCTGCCTCATGCGACCCGCTTCAGGATGGTCGACGTCAATGAAGTAGTTATTTGCCAGCGCCTGCGGATCCTTGCAGACTTCGCCGAGTCCCTGGACGGGGGTGGCGATACAACGCTCTTTTTCGAGAATCTCCAGCCATTCATCCCGCGTTTTCGTTGCAAAACGCTCATCCAGAACCCTGACCAGTTCGGCTGCGTTTTTACCGCGGGACTCGAGGCTGCTGAACCTTTCATCATTCTCCAGATTTTCGATCCCGAGGGCTTTGCAGAAAATCGGCCAGTACCGGTCCGGCTGCAGATGCGCCACGGCAAGCCATTTGTCGTCGCTGCACTTATAATGGTTGTACATGGGATTGCCCGCGGTGGCGCGGGTTTCTCTCGGGAATTCCTGTCCCAGAATAGCGGAAGCGTCCATCATAAGGCCGGCCAGGCTGATGATGCTGCCCATCAGGGAGGTGTCGACCAGCTGCCCTTTCCCGGTTTTTTCCCTGGCGAACAGGGCCGCTGTAACGGCCCAGGCGAGAATGAGGCCGCCCATTTCATCTCCCATTCCGGGCAGGAACTGGGCCGGCGGGCTGCCTTTTTCTCCGGCGCACATCATGAATCCGGAACGTGCGATCCCGGTATAATCGAAAGAAAGGGCGCTTGCGTCCGGCCCCTTTCTTCCCCATCCTGAACCGTGTGCATAGATCAGGCGCGGGTTCCGGCTCATCAGATCGTTCGGTCCCAGCCCGATTTTAGCTGGTGCGTTGATGCTCATATTGGTCAGGAAGACGTCGGCGGTGTCGATCAGCTTCATGAAAATTTCTATTCCCTGCGGATCTTTGAGGTTCAATGCGACACTGCGCTTGTTGCGGTTGTTGCTTTCGAAATAAAAGTTATGACCCTTCAGGCCGGTCTGCGCGCCGATCACTCTCATAAAACCGCGGCCCGGATCGCCTTCCTTGGGTTCCACCTTGATGACATCGGCGCCAAGGTCCCCAAGTTTTGTTCCCGCAATCGGTCCCTGTTGAAACATCGTTATTTCTACTACTCGAACACCTGTTAAAGGTCCAGACATCGGACGCCTCCTTGTGTATGCAGATGGGATTAAAAAATCATCTGTCAGATCTACCCATACGACCGGCCTTTTCATAAATAGACGGCCGTGCTTCCTCCATCATTTTGCGAACGGCTTCATAACGAATGGTGCGTTGTTCAAACGTGCGCTTTTCCAGGGCGCCCAGAAACCGGTTTTCAAACTCTTTAAAATAGGATCCGTATATATGATAGCTGTCGGCAATGTGGCAGTAACGCCCGATGGAAACCGGCTGCCCTGAAATTTCTGAAATTCGCTCCGCCATTTTTTCCTGAAGCCGCACCAGGGCGTAAATATTCATGAATGCCGCCTTATAGGCATCGTTGGAGCGGAACCGGGCATTCAGACTGAACATTTTCTTGCCGTCCTCTTCGGTTATGCGGCCCCAGAGGCTTTGCAGACAGGGAGGGTCGAAACAGTCGTTGTCCTCCCAGGTTTTCCAGGTTATGGCCTGCGCCCGCCGCGTATAGGGCACTTCCGCCAGCTTGCGGCACATGGTTTCGATCTGATCGAGAGGTTCCAGGCCGGGGACGTCATAGGAACACATCCGGCGATGGTACGTGTACTCCCACCGCGTATCGGAGGGATCGTGCGGATTGCGGATCAGGTGGTCCTTGATCCCCTCGCAAACCTCCATGACATACTCTTCAAGCTGCTGGGGGCCGCCCGGGAAGTCTTTGTGGATCATCGGCTCCTTGAGGGGGTCCGTGATCGTCAGGATCATCGTGGAGTCCTTGCTCGGCGGATCGGCTTCCTTGTCGTACTGAGTCCGGATGTCGCAACCCTTCCGGTTCAGTTCTATAAGCGACTCTTCCCATCCGCGCGCGATGCAGTCAGCCTCAACATATAAAACAGGTATACCCCTCATTAAATGCTCCAATTAGAGAATTAGTTTATATAGCACGGGAATGATGGAGGACAAAGCGAAACTAGTCCGCTTTTCTCAAGAGGTTTCTGTTGCGGCGGCACAGAGGACCGTGTCTACTGTGCCGTAATTTATGTTCTGCGTAAATTGTGCGCGCTCCCCTCAGACTCCTCGACGGACGCCTGAAGCTTCGCTTCAGGTTACCTAACGTGAAGCGTTAGGCTGCCTCACTGGATCTTCGGTCGCGTGCCTTGTATCCACGGCCCCCTGCACCGCCACGGTGTAAGCCAAGCGGCCGGAACCCCTTGAGAAATGCAGGCTAGCCCGCATTTCCCGGACATGGTAGACTCGGAGCGATTATTTAAGGATGGGACTATATGCTTGAACTGTCAAAATTAAGAGCTGCGATCATAGACGGCGATGATGCGCTGGCGCTTGAAATTACCAACGAAGCGCTGCAACAGGAAGCAGATCCGGCTGAACTGATCAATAAATGGATGATTCCCGCCATGGATGAAGTAGGCAGGCTTTTTGAGGCACAGGAGTTCTTTTTCCCCGAAATGCTCCTGGCTGCCCGTGCCATGCAGCGGGCGCTGGAACCCCTTCGCCCGTTGCTGGCGGCATGCGGCGTTCAGCCTACAGGCCGTGTCGTGCTTGGAACGGTCAAGGGAGACCTGCACGACATCGGTAAAAATATGGTCGGGTATATGCTGGAAGGCGCCGGATTTGAAGTGCATGACATCGGAATCGATGTTCCGGCTGAAAAATTCATTGAAGCTGTGGATACCTACAATGCCGATATTCTCGCCGTTTCAGCACTTCTGACAACGACTATGCCGGAAATGAAGGTAATCCTGGATATGCTTAATCAGGCGGGAATCCGTGAGAAGATTCAGGTTATCGTTGGAGGCGCACCCGTTACTCAAAGCTTTGCCGATGAAATAGGGGCGGATGGATATGGAGAAAATGCCGGATCGGCGGTTTCTGTCTCCCGTTCCCTTATGGGTAAGAGTTAAACCCTATGAGAAATGCGGATTAAGGAGGCGTGTGGCTGAGTATAAGGTTAAACCGAGACATCAAGATACTGAGATAATCCGCTCCACGGTCTGGTCGGCGGGTCCGGGATGCCATGGAACCTGCGGCGTCCTGGCCCATATTCGCAAAGGGAAACTTGTAAAAATAGAGGGGGATCCCGATCATCCGTGGAACCAGGGGCGGCTTTGCGCCCGTTGCCTGGCGATGACCCAGTATGCCTACCATCCGGATCGGCTGACACGGCCGCTCAGAAGAACAGGCGAAAGAGGCGAAGGCAAATGGGAGGAGATTTCCTGGAACGAAGCATACGACCTGATCGAAAAAAGAATGGGCAAAATCAGGGAAGAATTTGGCGCCGAAAGCGTTGTATTCAGTATGGGAACAGGAAGGGATATCAGTTCCTGGCTTTGCATGCTTGCCTATGCCTACGGAAGCCCTAATGTCATGTTTGCCCTGAGCGGAAATGCCTGCTACAGCCCCAGAATTTCGGCTGTGGAAACGGTCCTGGGGGACTACTGCGTTCCTGATGCGGCGCAGTGGCTGGAAAAACGATACGAGGATCCGAAATACAAAGTCCCGAAATGCCTCGTGATTTGGGGATACAACATTCCGAACACCTGCCCCGACAATATTTTCGGTCACTGGTTCATCGATCTGATGAAGAAAGGGACCGAAATAGTCTGTATCGATCCGAGGCTGACATGGTTTTCCTCAAGGGCAAAACACTGGCTCCGGCTCAGACCCGGCACCGACGGCGCTCTGGCCATGGGTTTTCTGCATACGATTGTCCATGAAAATCTTTACGATCAGGAATTTGTGGAGAAATGGACCAACGCACCCTTCCTNNGGACGGCTCCGCGGACAATTTTGTAATCTGGGACACGGAGGGGAAAACATCCGTCATCTGGGATTCCGGGCACGCGAATTATGCGTCCGGGCAGCCTAAAGCTGCCTTGAAAGGAAAATTCACGGTCGAACTGGCGGATAAAACGAAAGTCGAGTGCAGAACCGTCTGGGATGCTTTCTGTGAAGAAGTCGGACAATTTCCCCTCGGGAGAGTGGAGGAAATTACCGGGATTCCTCAAAAGGAAATTCGTGCGGCGGCCCGGTTTTACGCCGAAAGCAAACCGGCGTCGATCCACTGGGGGCTGCCGATCGATTCGACTCCCGGCATTACGCCCACCGCCCAGGCCATTACGGCGCTCTGGTGCATTACGGGAAACCTGGAGGTGCCCGGCGGCAATGTCGTTGCCCGCAATGCGTTCGAGTGTGTGTCTTACGCCCTGCCCGGAGCGGAAGGGGTAATAAAACTGGCGTCCAGGGAGGACGACCGGAAAAGGATCAGCGTCGACACCTACGGGCCTTTCCGGAAATTCATCTGGAGAGCCCAGACGGACATGGTCCTGGATCAGATCTTTTCCGAAAAACCCTATCCGGTCAAAGCCCTGTGGATGCAGACCGGCAATTTAATTGCCGGGATCGGCTTTGAACCGAAAAAATGGAAAGAGGCCTTCAAAAAACTCGATTTTATCGTGGCGGTCGATCTGTTTATGACCCCGACAACGCAGTATGCGGATGTCCTTCTGCCCGCAGCTACATTCCTCGAAAAGGACAGTGTGCGGAGCTGGTGGGTTCCCCTGCAGTCCATCAACAAGGCTATGTCGGTCGAGGGATGCAAACCGGACGTGGAAATCAACTTCGAGCTTGCAAAGCGGTTCGATCCGAATCTGAAGTGGAACTCGGTGGAGGAGTTGTTTGACGATATTCTCAAAAACTCTGGTATGACTTACAAGGAACTGCAGGAAAAAGTCTGGGCGCTGCCTCCGGAAGGGAATTCCAGCGCCCCCTATTCCCGGCATGAAAAAGGATTGCTGAGAAAAGACGGCCGGCCCGGATTTTCCACTCCTTCAGGAAAAATGGAGCTCTACTCGTCGCTTCGCGAGGAATGGAACCTGGATCCGCTGCCTCATTACGAAGAACCGCCGTTCACGGCTGTCAGCCGGCCGGACCTGGCGGAGAAATATCCCCTGATCCTGTCCACCGGTCGGCGGTCCTTTGCTTTTTTCAACGCCGAACACCGGAATATTCCCTGGCTGCGGGAACTGGATCCGGATCCGACTGTGGAGATTCATCCCGATACAGCCAGGGATCTCGGCATATCGGACGGGGAATGGGTCTGGGTGGAAAACTGGCTCGACAGGCAGGAGTTCAAAGCAAAATTGACTATTGCCGTACAGCCGCAAATGGTCATGGTAGCTCACGGATGGTGGTTTCCCGAACAGGATGGTGCAGAACCGTCTCTTTTCGGCGCCTGGAAGTCGAATGTCAATCAACTGATTCCAATGGGCAGCCAGGGGAAGGACGGACTGGGCTCTCCCCTGAAAAACCTCCTGTGCAAAGTGTATAAAGTCCACCCCTAGTGCGGAATGAAAAGAATGGATAAAAAGAAACCGAAACCGGAATTTGGCCTTTTAATCGATTATGAATATTGTACCGGCTGCCATACATGCGAAGTGGCATGCGCCCAGGAATTTACGCACAAACCCGGCATTCGGGGCATTAAAGTATTTGAGGTGGAGCAGACGCTGCCTAATGGTAAGGAGTACCTGACCTATTTCCCCTTTCCGACCGAATCCTGTATTTTATGTCCGCACCTGACGAAAGAAGGTTTCGAGCCGGCATGTGTGAAGCATTGCATGGCTGCATGCATGCAATTCGGCCGTGTCGAGGATCTCGCGAAGGAAATAGGGAGAAAGCCGCGAATGGTTCTCTGGGTTCCCCGATAAAATAAAAGCGGACCGGCCTCAAAGACCGGTCCATGCACTGCCGATTCAATTATTTCACCAGCCGGATGGTTATTTTAGCGACGGGATTCTTCCAGTCGAAATATGCCGGGTCGAGATCCCCGGTCCCGTGAATTCCATTGTGTATGTACACATACCCCTCTGCATCATTCTCATCCCGCACGTGCGGCATCCCGCATGGCGGGCCGGGTATAAATTTACAAGATTCGTTGTTGAATTCCGTGCCTGCATCGTATGCCGGTACAAGGTATGTCTCGGCTCTGCCGTATTTCATGTAAAAAGGCGGAACCGCCGCTGCGTTCAATCCATAAAATGCGTCGTTGGTCGTAACCAGCATTCCAACCAGGCTGATGAGGTTTGCCTTGAAGTCCCGTCCCGCGCTCAGGATTATGGATGCGGACTCTCCCGGCATGATCGGTCCTTCGAGTCCCTTTAAAACACCCACCTCCAGCACTTCGGGATCCGCTTCCAGGCTGTTGACGAGGGGCATCAGATCCGCATCTTCCGCTACAACGGCCAGTTCCATGCCAGCAGGCACTCCCAGTGTGAATAAGGGTTCGAATCCCGGTTTATGAGAGGCGACAACAGCCGGCGAAAGAATCTGCCCTTTGGTGATATTGGTAATCGTCACTTCGAAATTAAAAGTTTTATCCCCGGCGTATGCCTGAGAACTTACCAGAAGCATTAACATGACGGGTACAATCCAGACCTTCCGGGTGCTGATTTTCATCAAATATTTCATCGTATTCTCCTTTCCAGTCATTTCAAATCCATTTAGCCGATCATGGATTCTTCTCGTATGATCGGGGTCCGTCCAATTGCGGGAGTCCGGGCCTGAAATACGAATTGCGTTTTCCGCCCCGGTTCCGCTGTATAGTGATTGAATTTGCCAAAGGGGATAAAACGGTTACAGATAATGTGAAATCGGGGGATAATAATTTCAGTCGGCCGGCAAGCGGGTGTTGTATGGTTACAGAGCAGGATCAGAAAAAATGCATGGAGTGGATGCGCGCCTACCAGAACGGTAAGTTTGAGGCGTTCGAATCCCTGTATAAGTTCCTGCAGCCCATTTTATTCCAATACCTAATTTATAAAACCTTCAATTCTTCACTGTCTGAAGACCTGTTGCAGGAAGCGTTTCTTCAGCTGCATCGATCCAGAAGAACGTATATACCCGGAAAGCCCGTACTACCCTGGGCTCTTGCCATTGCAAGGAATGTCTTCCTGATGGACCTCAGGGCAAGAAGCCGCCGGAGGAAAAACGAATTACTTCTCGGGGAGAATTTGCCTGAAACCGCAACCACGAGTCCTTTTGACGGGATTGCCGAACGCCAGATGTTGCGGCGCGCCCTGGCACAATTGAAGCCCGAACAGCGTGAAATCCTGTTGATGCACCATGCCTTGGGGCTGGATTTCGCTGAAATCGCCGGCGTTCTTGGAATCCTTCGCACCACCGCCAAGTTGCGGGCGCATCGAGCGATAAAAGCCTTGAGGAAAATCATTGGCGTAACCAATCAACCGCAGGAGCAAAATAAATAAAACAGGATGTAAAAATCCAGGGATGCTTGTTATGGAAGAAATGCCGTTTGAAAAATTGAAGGATCGGATCGAAGAGGACATGGCGCCGGTCAAGTCATATGCCCCGCCCTGGAGAAGGGCCTCCTTTTTATTTGGGATCTGGTCTCTTCTGGGCGCTCTGGTTCTTTTGCTGTTTGGCTTGAGGCAGGATGCGAATGCCTTGGGGCCCTGGATTTTATGGCTTTTACCCCTGGTTCAGCTTCTGTCCGCCTATGCACTGATTATTCTCAGCATCCGATTGACCATCCCGGGTTCTGCCGTCGCCACGACCATCCTTGTTGCGTTGGCATTGCTTGGAGTGGCCGTGCATCTGGCTGTTTCCTGGATCCTGGTGCATCTCAGCCCTATCGGGGTGGAACTGGGAGAGGATTTACGCGCCTCGTCGGTCTGTCTGATTATCACTCTATGCCTGAGTATTCTTCCTCTCGTTATGGCTTTGACTCTTTGTTCCCGTGGATTCCCTTCCCGCCCGATTGTCGTTGGATTGGCCTGTGGTTTTGCATGCGGTCTTTCTGCGGAAGCGATATGGCGTCTGCATTGTCCTTATAATGCCTGGAGCCACATCCTTTCCTCGCACACACTTGCTGTTCTGGCAGCGGTTCTGCTGGGGTGGATTCTAAGTTTAATATTTTTCCGGCGTTTTTCAGAGTGAGAATTGGGATTTAAAGCCGTTGAGCCGGGTTTTCAGACAGCCGCGTCGACATGGGTGATAATAAGGTGGCCCAATTCGAAAAACCGGCAAAATCCATTGCGCATTTTCAGAGGAATTTCCCGGACCTGGTCCTCTTCCTGAAAACGTGAGGCTATTTGCTCAATCCGGTCTTTGAGCGCCGGATCGGTCAGAAGTGCCAAAAGCTGCATCATTTCAACAATACGGTAAAGTGCATTCAGCAGATGCTCCCATTCCGTGGCGGCTGCCTGCGCTCCCGATGAAAAACGCTGCTCCAGTTGACGGATCGCCTGCGTCATCGCCTGCTGTTCATCCAGGGCGATGGTCATCAAGCCCACCAGCGCAAAGCATGCGCGTAGGGCTGCCGCGGATCGGCCTATCTGCGTCCCGGATTTGATACTTTGCTGCGCCTGTTCATCGACGCTTCGTATCATACCTAGTGCCTGAGCATTTCCCTCGGCAAATTGATGGCTTAATGTATTCAGGCTGTTGTAGATTGAAAACGTTGCGTTCAGTAGCCGATCCTCGAAGACGGCCGCCTGGCGGGTTCCTTCCTCAAAAATGGCAATACGTTGATCGATGACATCCTTATAACGATCGCGGCCGTCCAGAGTTCTGCATAGAGAGGTCAGGATTTCAACGGTGGAATTTGCTCCAGCGACAATCTGGCCCTCAACGTCACCGTCCCTGTCTGCATACTCTTCCAGGTACTTGCGCCATAAATTCATCAGAAAGTTACCGGACTTTCCCTGTCCCGGCGGGTAGACCATAATTTTAAATCCGTTCAAGGTTCAAGGTTCAGGATTCGGGGTTTCAACCCGAAGTCCTGAGCGGGGAACATTTTCATAAATAAGGTAACAGATTTAACCAACAACCGGACAGTGGATTTGGTGTGAAAGGGATGATTATCCGGTTTGCGGAAGGTTTCCATCGAGGTCGGTATCGGTGAAGGGATCGCTTATACTGGCGTTGTACCGACCGGGTTCCTCGTGTCCGAACCCCATTTCGCGACCTCAAACCCGATACCGACCTCGTCCCCGATTTTGCTCAGCCAACATTACGGGTAATAAGGCAATAAATAAGCCTATCAACCTCGCCCCAGCACCTCACGTTCACAATTTAGGGGCGAGCACAAGGTTCGCCCCTACATGCCTTCTGAACCGCATACTGGTATAATGCCTTTCTTATGTTCAAAATCCGGGATGTAATCATCGAACCTCCGCTTGTGCTTGCGCCGGTTGCCGGGCACACCGATTCTCTTTTCCGCCAGGCGGTAAAGGGTCTGGGCGGGTGTGGCCTGGTGGTGTCTGAACTGGTAAGCACGGAAGGAATGACGCGACATCACGCCAGAACGCATCACCTTACTCATTTCGTGGAAGCCGAACGCCCTGTGTCCATACAGATTTTCGGTTCGGACAGCGCGCGCATGGCTGAGTCGGCAGCGATGGTGCAAGAAATGGGAGCCGACATTGTAGACATTAACGCAGGATGTCCTGTTAAGAAGGTTGTGAAACAGGGTGGGGGCAGCAATCTTCTTCGGGATTTGCCGTTGCTGGAAAAAATCATAAAGGAGGTCCGCAAGGCGATCCGGATTCCGTTGACTATCAAAATCCGTTCCGGATGGGACCGGAATTCGATCAATGCGGTTGAGGTTATGAAACTCGCTCAGGATTGCGGGGTAGAGGGATTGACCATCCATGGGCGAACCCGGAATGAATTATTTTCAGGCAAAGCGGACTGGAACATTATCGAGAAAGTGAAACGACAGGCCAGAATACCGATTATCGGTAATGGGGATGTATTTTCTCCTGAGGATGCCGCTAGGATGTTCCGGGAAACCGGAGTGGATGGTGTCATGATGGGCCGGGGAGTGCTGGGCAATCCCTGGCTGATCCGGCAATGCTGGGCCCACCTCAGTGGAAGACCGGTTACAAAGACAAGTCTGAAACAGAAAGCGAACTTTATGAAGCAATTCCTTCAGCGCGTTTGTCAGGATGCTCCCCCGCCTGTCGCCCTGGGTAAAATGAAAAAAATCGGGGGCTACCTTTCCAAGGGATTTCCACAGGGAGCCCGCCTCAGAGCCCAGATTCACAGTGCTCATTCGATTGAAGATTTTTTTGCGGCGATGGAGGCGTATCTCGCGGAATCAATGCCCGCGGAATAATCCGCGGACATTCAGCATGGAACGTTTTAACGTTAAAAAATCTTTATCCTCTTGATATGCCTAGGCTTAGCCCGCATTTCCCACAGGATTTATTGCTTTGCGTTAAGCGGATTCCTTTTTCTTTTTAAACCTTTCAATCATATAGGCGACGCCGATACTGACTATAAAGAGCAGTATCATTGGCAAGGACCAGATAGCGAGATTAATCGGATCTCCCGTCGGCGACAACAGGGCGGCAATAATGACTAAGATAAGGATGGCATATTTGAGATTTTTTAAGAGGAATTTCGAACTGACCAGGCCGAACATTGAAAGGAATGCGATGACGACCGGCATTTCGAAAATACATCCGAAACCGATGAGCATCATAATCACAATATCAAAATAAGGTATAGCGTCGATCATAGGCGTAAAGGCGCTCGCAAAATTAAGAAGCCAGCCAAAGGTCGTCGGTAAGACAAAGTAGTAGCAGAACGCTCCGCCCATAAGAAACAGAATGACCGAGGTAAATAAAAACGGGACGACGTATTTTTTTTCTTTTTGATAAAGACCGGGCGCAATAAATTTCCAGACTTCGTACAGAGTTCCGGGGATCGTTATGAAGACGCCTCCGAGAAAGGCGACTTTCATATAAAGGACAAAACCGGACTGTACCTTGGTAATAATCAGCTGTTTGTTGGGAAGGTATTCCGCAATCGGCACGGATATGAAATTAAAAATCTCCTTATGAAAAAACAGGCATAGTATGAATCCCCCAAAGAGGTATGCGGCGACATGAAGCAGACGTTTTCGCAGCTCGTCCAGGTGCTCGAGAAAAGACATTTTGCCTGATTCTTGTTCCTCGGGTTCCGGCAATTCGGGTTTTTTTTCCAACTTCGCGCTTACATCGCTCATGAAGTCTCTTTTGATTCTGCGGAGCTTTCGCTTTTGGAGGGTTCGAGGGATTCTGCAGTCAGGACGGACACGTCTTTCTTA